>VFZX01000005.1 GCA_016871015.1 Acidobacteriota bacterium
GGGCTACGGTGTGTTACCTGCCGCCCTACTCTCCCGACTTCAACCCGATCGAGAAATGCTGGTCACAACTGAAGGCATACCTGCGCGCGGCCAAGGCGCGAACCGCCGCCGCGCTCGAACATGCACTCTCTGAGGCCCTCCAGCATCTCACTCCAGAACAAGTCCGCGCCTATTGCCGGAGTTGCGGATATCGGGCATAGCAGATGTATATAAAATGTGAAAATGCTCTATCCGGAACGTTAGTGGTGGAGAGGCTGCTACGGGATTACGCAGCGGTCCACGATCTCGAACCCCAGCGCTTGGTGCACATCGATCGACGTCTGATTGTCGATCCAGGTGTCGGAAGCCATTTCCGCGCAACCATGGTCGCGCGCCCATTCCTCCGCGGCGGCAACAAGCAGGGCGCCGATCCCCCGGCGGCGGTGCCGCGCCTCCACGATCCAACCCTCGACATATCCGACCGGCCGCGCCGGATCGCAGCCGTCGGCATGCGACCGGAGCCCGACTTCAATAAACCCAGCGATCTCGCCTTGCGCCGTTTCCGCCACCAGAATCTCCAACGGCATGATGCCAGGAGCGTTTCCAGCCAGGACCTCCGCGGCTTCCGCCGCATGCTCGTCCGTGGAGGCGTCCGGCCAAAGCTCGCACCGCAGCCGGACTACGGCCTCGATATCTTCCGGACGCGCTCTCCTGACCCGGACGCCGGTCACGGCAGCCTCAGGTCCAGCTCATCGCCAGGTCGACAAACGTCCGCACGCAGATGCCGGTTGGCCCTTTGGCCATATGCGGCTTGGCTTCATCGATCCAGGCAGTGCCCGCGATGTCCAAGTGTACCCATGGGGCCGGATCCGCAAACTCCTTCAGGAAGTACGCGGCGCTGATGGATCCCCCGTAGCGCGTGCCGATGTTCGGAAGGTCGGCAAACGCCGATTTCAGAAGTTCCTTGTACTCGTCATCCATCGGCATCTGCCACAGCCGCTCGCCCTGCCGCTTGGCCGAGGCGAGCACACGGCCGGCCAGTTCCTCGTTGTTCGTGAACAGGCCGGCGTTGACCCCGCCGAGAGCGACCGCGATCGCGCCGGTGAGCGTGGCTGCATCCACAAGGTGCGTACACCCTAGCCGCTGCGCGTAGGTGATCGCGTCGTTCAGAATCAGCCGCCCTTCGGCGTCGGTATTCAACACCTCAACGGTCTTGCCGCTCAGCGTCGTAACAATATCGCCGGGACGCTGCGCCCGGCCGTTGATCATGTTCTCCACTGCCGGAGCCAGCGCCGTCACCGGAATCGCAGGCCGGAGAAGCGCGATGGCCCGCATCGCTCCGATCACCGCCGCCGCGCCAGCCATGTCGTACTTCATCTTCTCCATGCCGTCGGCAGGTTTGATCGACAGACCCCCGCAGTCAAACGTCACGCCCTTGCCCAACAGCCCCAGGTGGACGCCCTCGGGTCCCGCGGCCTCGGGGCGGTATCGCAGGATGATCAGTGCTGGCGGATTGTCGCTGCCCATTGCGACCGCGAGCAGCGAGCCCATGCCAAGCTGCCGCATCCGGTCCTCGTCGAGCACTTCGCATTCGAGCCCTACGTCGCTGGCCATCGCCCGGGCCCGCGCCGCGAGTTCCGCGGGATTCAAGATGTTCGAGGGCTCGTTCACCAGCGAGCGCGTGAAGTTCTGCGACTCAGCCGTGATCCTCCCGCGCTCCATCGCGGACTCGCCGCCCTCAACAGCCTGAGCCACCACCAGCTCAAACCGGGTCAAGTACTTCTCCGCCCGGTCCGGATCCGTCTTCCGCTGATCGGTCTCATAATCGGACAGGATTGCGCCTTCAAACGCCGCCTGGACTCCCGCCGCGTTGGAAAGAGCGGCAGGCAGCGCCAGCGCCACCGTGTGAGCGCATTTGGACTTGGCGTGCCGCACCGCGGCGCCACCGCACCGCCGGAGCTCGGCCGCGTCCAGCTTTCCGGGCTTGCCGGTTCCGGCCAACAGCAGGCGTTCCGCCGCCAACCCCGCCGGACGGTGAATCCAGGCCAGGTCGCCAGAGCTGCCCTTGAACTCGCGCGACGAGTAAATCTGCGCGATGAGCCCATCACATTCGCGCCCCAGGACGGGTGGCTCACCTTCTCCGGCCGGGATGATCAGCGCATCCACGGCCACGGCGTGTACCGCCGTTTGTGCGATCCTCAGTTCCATTCAATCCCTCTCAGCCAGGTCCACGGCGCCGTTGCACGGCGGCACGCGCCTCGGATTCCTGTTCCCTTTTCTTTTCGGCATCCCGCTTGTCGTGCAGCTTCTTACCTTTGGCCAGCGCGATCTCACACTTAATCAGTCCGTTCTTGAGATAAACTTTGGTCGGGACAATGGTCAGGCCCCGGTCCCGCACGCGAACGAACAGCTTCCCAATCTGTTCCTTGTGCAACAACAGTTTACGCCTCCGCATGGCCTCGTGATTGAACCGGTTGCCGTGGCTGTAGGGACTGAAGTGCGCGTTGACCAGCCAGGCTTCATTACCCTGAATTTCGGCATATGCGTCCTGGAGGTTGATGCGGCCCGTGCGCGCTGCCTTGACCTCAGTACCGGTGAGCGCGAGACCGGCTTCGACGAAGTCCAACAACTCGAAGTTGTGCCGCGCGGGGCGGTTGTCGGACAGGATCTTGAACTGCTTGGACTCGTCTGGCATTGGATTCGATCAACGCTTTCAAGCTCTTACGCGTCAATCACTATTGAGCGGGAATTGCTTCCCTCAAGCATATCACAGCCGGATTGACGTAAGATGCTTCTTTTGAATCGTTTAGCAATGTTTGCCGCGCTTCTGTTGCTGGCCACGCCGGTGGAAGCGGCCAACCGCAAGGCAGAGAAGCTGCTCAAGGAAGGCCGGCTGGCGGAGGCAAAGCGGGATTTCGACAAGGCGCTCGATCTGTACGAGCAGGCTGTCGCCCTGGATCCGGAAGACGCGGGCTACCAGCTCGCTGTCCGGCGGGTCCGGTTCCAGGCCGGCCAGCTCCACTTCGACAGAGGGATGCGGCTCCGCGAAGAGGGCAAGTTCGAGGAAGCAGCGGCTGAGTTCCAGAAGGCGTTCGCGACGGATCCATCCTCCTCCGGCGCGGCGCAGGAGTTGCGGCGGACGCTGCAACTGATTGAAGCCAAGAAGAAGGCGGGCGAGAAGCAGGACCGGTCGTCCCTGAGTCCCAACGAGGCGGCCCGCGCGGATCTCGAGGACCGGCTCAGCTCGATGCTCCCTGCGCCCGAGCTGAAGCCCCTGCAGCGCAACATTTCGACCCTCAAGATGAGCAACCAGCCAGTGAAGGTCCTTTACGAGACGCTTGGCAAGCTGGCAGGCATCAATGTCATTTTCGATCCGGAATACCAGAGCACGGGGCGCAACTACTCGATCGATCTGAGCAATACCTCACTCGAACAGGCTCTGGACCACCTCTCGGTGCTCGCCAAGACCTACTGGAAACCGCTTTCGCCCAACACAATTTTCCTCACCAACGACAACGTCACCAAGCGGCGGGACCACGAAGAGATGATCGTCAAGACGTTCTATCTCAAGAACCTGACAACGCCGCAGGAGCTCCAGGAGATCGCGACCATCCTGCGCTCGGTCACCGACATCCGGCGCGTGTTCACCTTCAACACGCAGAACATCATCATGGTCCGTGGCACGGTCGACCAGGTCGCCCTCGCCGAAAAGCTGGTCGCCGATATTGACAAGCCGAAGGCTGAGGCCGTGATCGACGTCATCGTGATGGAGGCCAACCGCTCGCGGACCCGCGACCTCGCTGCCACGTTCACGAGTGGCGGCACCAACGGTTTGCGCCTGCCCATCAGCTTCACTCCAAGGGACGTGCTCGGCACAATCCGGACCACGGCGGGGTCTACTGGATCCACGACGCCCATAACCGGTGACACGGGCACACCAACAACAGGGACAGGGACAGGCTCGGCCAACACCGCCACCTCGGGACTCGTCCGCCTGCCCAACGTGCCCGACATCCGCCACCAGGACTTCGCGGTCTCGATCCCCGGCTTCCTGCTCCAGGCGCTCATGACGGACCGTGGCACGCGCGTCCATCAGTCTCCCCAGATCCGCGCCACGCACGGCGTCAAGTCGACGCTGAAGATCGGTGACCGTTTCCCGTACGCCACAGGCAGCTTCCAGCCCGGCGTCGGCGCGATCGGCGTCTCACCACTGGTGAGCACGCAGTTCCAGTTCGCCGATGTCGGAGTGAATGTCGACATCACACCCACGATTCACGGCGCCGACGAGGTGAGCATGCAGGTCGAGATCGACATCTCAAACGTGCGCGACCGCATCGACGTCGGCGGACTGTCGCAGCCGGTGATCGGGCAGCGCAAGTTCACGCATTTCGTGCGGCTGCGCCAAGGCGAGGTGAGCCTCCTGGGCGGCCTGATGCAGAATCAGGACACCAAGTCTTTCTCAGGTACTCCAGGCCCAGGCAACGTACCGATCCTGCGCCGGATCTTCGGCGGCGAGAGCGTCGAAAAATCGACCAGTGAGCTTCTGATTGCCCTTGTTCCGCACATCATCCGGACGCCAGACGTGGCCGATCTCAACCTCCGGGGCGTCGCAGCGGGCAACGACACCGTCATCAAGCTGAACTACCAGCCGAAGGCGGAGACCGAGCCCCAGCCAGCGGCGAAGCCCGCCGCACCCGCACCGGCTCCAACACCCGCGCCTCCGCCAAGTCCCGCCGCTCCGGCTCCCGCGCCTTCGACACCTCCTGGGAACCAGGCTGCGGCGCCAAACCCGGTTCCGCCACCTGAACGCGCCAATGCTCCCGGCATGCCGTTCATACCGGGGATCGGCCCGTTCCCGGGCGCGCTTGGGGGAGCACAGCCGGGCCGGGCAGCGGGGCCACCAGTCCAGCTCTCGTTCCTCCCGGGCGGAAGTGTCAGCACCAAGCTGAGTTCGGCCGTTCAAGTGATTGTCCAGCTCGACAATGGAGCCGACCTCGCGGGAGCGCCCATGCGCGTCAAATGGGACCCGAAGGTGCTCCGGCTGAACGATGTCCATAAGGGGACGCTCTTTGCTGGCAACGGTGATCAGAACGTATTCGACAAGGCGATCACGCCACAGTCCGGAGAAGCGAGTATCACACTGAGCCGCAAGGCCGGAGCGGCCCCGGTGAACGGGTCCGGCTCACTGGTCACGCTCGTCTTCCAGGCAGTCGGCAAGGGAGCCACCGCGGTCCGTATCATCGACGCGGATTTCAAGACTTCCCAACAGCAGCCTGTTGCGGTGAATCCGCCGGCGCTGAACGTCACGGTGGAGTAGGCGATGCAGCGCAACAGCCGCAACCGGCGGGGACTGACCTTGGTTGAGCTGATTGTGGCGTTTACGATCCTGCTGCTGCTCACCGGCATGGCCGTCCCGTTGACCCGGTTCCGGGTCCGCCGGGAGAAAGAGCGCGACCTGCGTCTTGCGCTGCGGGAAATCCACACTGCGATCGACAAGTACAAGGACGCATGTGACTACGGAGCTCTCGGCGCCGAGAGCAAGAAGCTCGACAGCGAATGCTATCCCGAATCTCTCGAAATGCTCGTGGAGGGCGTCAAGGCAGCGGGCGCACAGGACAAAAAGATCAAGTTCCTGCGCCGCATCCCTCGCGATCCCTTCACCGGCAAGCGCGAGTGGGGAATGCGCAGCGTGAAGGACGATCCCACGTCCACCTCATGGGGAGGATCGAACGTTTTCTCTGTGTACAGCAAGACCTACGAGAAGGCACCGGATGGTACTCCCTACGCGGAGTGGTAAACGTATGCGGACGAGAAACAACAGACGCGGCTATACACTCGTCGAGATCATCATTGTCTTGACGATCATTTCGATTCTGGTCTCGATGGCCGTTCCCATGTACCAGAAGTCCATCTTGCGCACCAAAGAGAGCGTGCTCAAGAACAACCTGTTCACGCTCCGCACCGTCATCGACGAATTCACCTACGACAAGCAGAAAGCGCCCCAGACGCTCCAGGATCTCGTGAGCGAAGGCTACCTCCGCCAGATCCCGGAGGATCCGATCGCTGGCAACAATCAGTGGAAGGTGATCATGGAAGACGCGCTCACCAGTGTCAACCAGACTGAGACCGGAATCTTCGACGTCCGTAGTGGATCCGACAAGACCAGCCTCGAGGGAACCCCGTATTCAGAGTGGTGACGGGCTATCGGTACTGCCCTCAGAAACCGCTCAAATCCCCGCGTTTTGTCAAGCACTCGATGTGCCGTGTATACAATCCGATAGAGGTGCCTTGCGAAACGTGTTTCGGCTCTGTTATTTTCACTCTTCGCGATGAAAATCACCCCGGCTGAGACTCGAGTTCCCCTCCTATTGATGGTGGACGACAACCAGATGGGGTTGGGTGCCCGCCGGGATGTTTTCGAAGAGCTTGGCTATCGTGTTCTGACAGTCCCAACCCCGTCTGAAGCCCTTGCCAGCGCGGCTGGGAGCGACATCGCGCTCGTCATTACCGACTACAAAATGGACGGCATGACCGGTGTCGAACTCATCAAAGCGTTGCGTGGCCAGCAGTACATCAAGCCCATCATCTTGCTCAGTGGCTTCGCCGAAACTCTCGGGCTCAACGAACAAAACACGGGCGCGGACGCGGTAATTCAGAAGAGCGCCAATGAGGTGCCACACCTCATCCGGGCCGTCAACACGCTTCTCAAACGGGCCCAAGGCCGCAGACCCCCAAGTTCGTACAATGGCAGGAGTGGACCTCGCAGGCGAAAACCGGCCTGACGCCGGGACTCCCGCCGATCTCGACCGTATCTATCACGACCGGTTGTACTCGGGATTCGCCCAGCGGCACTTTGCAAAGCCAGCGGTCCGCGCGTTTCGCGAGCATCTCGTTGGCCGGATCGTTGAGCGGTTGGCAGTCAACCGAAGCCACCGGCTGCTGAGTCTTGGATCCGGCATCGGCGACACGGAGATCCTGCTCGCTAGCCACGCGGGAGAAGTTGTCGGCATCGATCATTCGCCCGCCGCCTCCGCGCAAGCAAATCGCGACGCTGCCGGGCGGGGCGTCACCAATTTCCGCTCGGTGCACGGCTCACTGCCGGGCGCCGCAGCGCCGCTTGGCCAGTTCGACGCGATCATCGCGGTGTTCTTCCTTCACCATCTCTCTTTGACCGAGCTTCATCGCATGCCAGCGATTGTCCGCTCATGTCTCAAACCGGACGGGCGCTTCTACAGCCTCGATCCCAACCGCCGCCGGCTGTCGGGCTGGCTGGGTGAAAAGCTGGTCCCCTCGTTGATGGCCCGTTATCAAAGTCCTGGCGAGCAGCCGATGGATGCCAAGGAGACCGCGGCGTTGTTCATGAACGGGGGATTCGACGGCCATACGTCCTGGTACGACTTCGCGTCGACGCCGGTCGCCGGACTGTTCCCGTCCTGGAGGTCCGGCTATGCGTTTGCCCGCGCGGTTGACGGACTGCTGACCGCCATTCCCGGAATCAACCTCCTGTCGAGCAACTTCGAAATCACGGCCGTCAAGCGATAGCTTTGCGCACGACGTTCCCCCGCACGCCGGTCAGCCGCTGATTCATCCCCTGATAGAAGTACGTCAACTTGGTGTGATCCATTCCCATCAGGTGCAGGATGGTCGCATGCAAGTCGGCGACATGGCATTTCTCCTCCACCGCGGCGAATCCGAGATCGTCGGTGGCGCCGATTGCCTGCCCGCCCTTCACGCCTGCTCCCGCGAGCCACATGCTGAATCCGTGCCAGTCGTGGTCCCGGCCGGGCTTTCCCACGCCTTCGCTCGTGGGCGTGCGCCCGAACTCACCGCCCCATACGATCAGAGTCTCGTCCCACAGCCCGGTGCGCTTCAGATCATCCATGAGCGCGCCGATCGGCTGGTCGGTCTCCCCGGCATGCAAGGTGTGATTCGAGATGCAGTTGTTGTGGCCGTCCCAGGTATCCTCGATGTGTCCGCCGCCTGAGTAGAGCTGAACGAAGCGCACGCCGCGCTCGAGCAGCCTCCGCGTGATCAGGCACTTGCGCCCGAAGTCGGCGGTGAGTTTCTGCTCGAGTCCGTATGCCCGCCGGATGCCCGCCGGCTCACGGTCAAGATCCACCGCTTCAGCCGCCGCGGTCTGCATCTGGTAGGCGAGCTCATAGGAATGGATTCGTGCGGCCAATTCCGATTCCCTCGGCCGGAACTCTCGGTGCTCCTCGTTCAGGTCCCGCAGCAGATCGAGCGACGCGCGTTGCGTCTGCGGCGTCACGCCGGCGGGCGCCGCCAAGTCGAGGAGCGGAGCGCCCGTGGCGCGGAACAGCGTACCCTGGTAGGCCGCTGGCATGTATCCGGCAGTCCAGTTCGACGCCCCGCTGATCGGACCTCCGCGCGGATCGGTCATCACAACGTAGGCGGGTAGATTCTCGTTGGCTGTCCCGAGGCCGTATCCCAGCCAGGCTCCCAGGCTCGGCTTGCCGATCAGGATGTGCCCCGTGTTCATCTGCAGACATCCGGAGGCGTGGGCCGCCGTATCGGTGTACATTGACCGGATCACGCACAAGCCGTCCGCGTGGCGCGCAACATTCGGAAAGAGGCTCGAAATCTCCAGTCCGCTCTGGCCATGCTTGCGGAACGGAAACGGACTCTTCATCAAGTACCCGATTGGACGGCCGTTCGACCCCACCGCCAGCGGACCCTTGTAGGGCTGCCCGTCGCGGCGGTCGAGCTCGGGCTTGGGATCGAATGTGTCCACTTGGCTCGGTGCGCCGTTCATGAACAGAAAGACGCAGTGCTTGGCCTTGACCGGAAAATGCGCGGGCTTGGCCGCCAGCAGACTGCGCGGCTTCCCGTCCGCGGCTTGAGCCGCGAAGAAGCCGTCACGGACCAGCAGGTCCACCAGCGGAAGCGTGGCGAATCCGCCCGCGTGTTGGACAAAGAAGCGCCTAGTCCGGGTAAACGAACTCATTGAGGTTGAGGATGACACGGGTCATTTGCTCCAGGGATTGCTGGCCAAGAAAACGGATCATGCGCGCACGCTCGGCCTGCGTTGGCGGACGCGCGACCGCCAGCCGGTAGGCAAGCTCCACCTGCCGCGCCGGATCATCGCCCGCCTCACGCCGCAAACGCGCGGCAAAGTACCGTGCCTGCGCGTTGACGAAATCGCCGTTGAACAGCGTAAGCGCTTGCGGTGCGACGCTGGTGGTCAGCCGCTGGGCCGATGTCCGTGCGGTGTCGCACAAATCCAGCACTTCAAGCATCGGAACGATGAGCGATCGCTTGAGGAACGCGTACACCGTGCGGCGGCTGCGCTCCGCCTCGTCCGACATCTTCCAGATCTTGTCCGGATCGCTCGACCCTTCGAGGGCCGCTTCCGGCACTTCCGGAAACATGCTCGGTCCGTACATCCGCGGATTCAGACGGCCGCTCACCACCAGCATGGAATCGCGGATCGCCTCGGCTTCAAGCCTCCGGTACGGGAATCTCCACAACAGCCGGTTCTCCGGATCCTCGGTGGCTTGCGGCTCGCGCGACTGCTTGGACATGCGCCAGGTGTTGCTCTCGAGGATCAACTGATGGAGCTTCTTAAACGACCATCCATTCTCAACAAACCAGGACGCCAGCCAATCGAGCAATTCCGGATGGGTGGGCGGTTGTCCAAGCGTCCCGAAATCGGACGGAGTCCGCACCAGTCCCTCGCCGAAATGGAACTGCCACACGCGGTTCACGATCACCCGCGCCGTCAGCGGATTGTCCCGCGACGCCAACCATCGCGCCAGCGCGAGCCGCCTCATGCTCGTCCGGGTCCCCTCGGTGGGAAACACAGGCTGCTCGCGGACCAGCACCGCGGGCACCGCCGGCGGAACCTCCGGACCCGGGCGCGACGCCTTCCCCCGCACCAGCAGATTCGTCACCGGCGTCTTCCCATGCGGCTCGTGCAGGAAGTAGCCGCGCGGTAGATCCGGCTGGCGCGACTTGATCGCCGCGATTTCCGCCAGCACCTCCGCCCCCGGACTGCCAACTCCAGCCGCCTGCACCGCTGCCACCGCGGCATGGGTTTGCAGCAAGCGGTCCCGCTCACGCTCCCGTGCGATCTCGCTGGTGTTCCCCACCGGCAGCGTCAACTCCGTCCGGCCGCGCCGCGGCCGCTCCAGTCCGTTAAAGACCGCGACCATGCTGTAGTAATCCTGCGCCGTCAAAGGATCGAACTTGTGGTTGTGGCATCGCGCGCAACCAAGCGTGAGCCCAAGGAACACCTGCGACGTCGTGCTCACCAGGTCGTCCAGTTGATCGAAGCGGTCCTCCGCCGGATCCGCAGGCTCGTCATCCCACGGACCCAGGCGATAGTACCCGGTCGCGATGAGAGTTTCCGCCGTCACTTCATCCAGTTCGTCACCCGCAAGCTGCTCGGCGATGAACCGGTCGAACGGCTTGTCCTGGTTGAACACGCGGATCACATAGTCGCGGTACTTGTGCGCCTCCGGCTTGTGCCCATCGCGCTCATATCCATTGGACTCGGCGTAGCGGACCAGATCCAGCCAGTGACGCCCCCACCGCTCGCCGTACGATGCGCGGCCCAACAGATCCGCCACCAGCCGCCCCAGATCTGGATCCCGCGCAAATGCATCCTGCTCGGCGAGTGACGGCGGCAGTCCGGTGAGATCGAGGTGCGCCCGCCGGAGCAACTGCCCTGGCGTTCCCGCCGGTGACGGCTCCCAGCCACGCGCTTCGAGCTTGGCCAGCACGAACGCATCGATCGGATTCCGCACCCAGCCGGACCTCCGCACTGGGGGCGGCTCCGGCTTCCGGACCGGCTGGAACGACCAGTGATCCGCACCCTTCCGCACTTCCACCTTGGGACGGGCGCGCTCCCCATCGATCCAGGCGCGAAGCAGATCCACCTCCGCCGTTGTCAGCCGTGGACCCGCCGGCGGCATCACGATCTCCTTGTCCTGTCCCGCAACGTAGCGGATCAGCAGGCTCTCCGCGGATTTTCCCGGTATGATCGCCGGCACCCCGGACTCGCCGCCACGCAACGCCCCCTCCACGGTATCCAGCCGCAGACCGTGCATCGCATTCTTCGGACCGTGGCAGGCCACGCAACGCTTCTCGATCAGTGGCCTGACCTCGCGGTCGAAGTCGGGCGCGGCCACCGCCACCGCCGCCACCAGGATCAGTGCGCTACGCATCTCGGACGCTAAGATAGCATGGTATGCCTTCCCGACGAGAATTGCTCGGCGCCGCCGCCTTGCCGGTGCTGGGCCAGCAGCAGGCGGATCCGCAGTTGCTCGCGGCGGATGATTTGAAGCTTGTGGCCAGGTTGTGCGACTACATCATTCCGCGCACGGACACGCCCGGAGCTTCCGACGCCGGGGTCCAGCACCATGTCCACCGCGCGCTCAAGTCGCGGACTCCGCGCCAGGTGAAGGCTTTCCGGTCTGGCCTGAAGAAGTTCGAGCGGCTCGATGACTCACGCGCAATTGCACTGCTCCAAACGATGAGCGCGAAAAAGGATCCGTTTTTCAAGTCTCTCAAGGACATGACGATCGACGGCTACTACGCCACCCGCGAGGGGCTTGCGCAGGACCTTGGCTGGCAGGGCTACACACCCATGCACGAGTTCAAGGGCTGCACGCATCCGGAGCACCAAGGCTGACGCATGCAGGTAATTCCCTCCCCTGAAGTCCATGACGTGGTAATCATCGGGTCCGGCGCCGCGGGCGGCATGGTGGCCTGGAACCTCACCCGCCAGGGCGTCAACGTCACCATCCTCGACGCGGGCGCCAAGTTCAACCGCGCCAGCTTTTGGACCCACGTCAAGCCCTGGGAATGGCAGGAGCGCCTGTTGCGCGGCCAGAAGCCGCCACAGTTCGTGCTCGACCTCAAAGAGCAGCCCTACACCTGGACCAAGGGCCAGTTCTTCGACGTCTGGCGCGTGTGGGGACGCGGCGGCAAGACCAACATCTGGGGACGCGTGTCGCTACGCTACGGCGACGTCGACTTCGAGGGTCCGGCTAAGGACGGCTGGGAGATCCCCTGGCCCATCCGCTACAAAGATATCGCGCCCTACTACGATCAGGTGGACCAGCTCATCGGCGTGTGCGGCGGCAGCGACGACCAGGACGTGCTCCCCGGCAGCCGCTACCACTTGCCTCCGCCCGCTCCCCGTTGCGGCGAGGCTCTTCTGCGGAGAGCCGCCGGTGCCGCCGGGATCAACATCGTGTCCGGCCGGCGCGCGGTCCTGACACGGCCACACAACGGACGCGCCGCCTGCCACTACTGCGGCGCTTGTGGCCGCGGCTGCGACATTTCGGCGTTCTTCAATTCAAGCGATTATCTCCTCGAACCCGCAGTGAAGACCGGACGGCTGAAGATCATCGACAACGCGGTCGCCGCGCAGATCCTCAATGGCCCCGGCGGCAAGGCGAACGGTGTCCGCTACTTTGACCGCTACAGCGGGGCTGAGCGCACCATCCGCGCGCGCGTGGTGGTGGCCGCCGCGTCGTGCATCGATTCGACCCGGCTGCTGCTCAACTCGAAGTCCGGTCAATACCCGAATGGCATCGGCAACTCGAACGGCGTGATCGGAAGCTACCTGTGCGAACAGGTCCGGTTCCATGTCTATGCGTTCATGCCCGAGCTTCTGGGAGGCCCGGTTCACAACGATGACGGGATCTCGGGCGAGCACATCTACATGCCGCGGTTCAACCATCGCGATGGACAGAAGCGCGACTATCTGCGCGGATTCGGAATGCAGTTCTGGGGCTGCGGAGCGGTCCCCAATGCGAACTTCGCCAAGGCGCTCGATGGATTCGGGGCGGGCTTCAAGCGGGAGGTGAAGCGCCGTTACCCGGCGCTGGTGGCGCTTCATCCTTACGGCGAGGTCCTGCCGCGGCGCGAGAACCGGGTCACGGTCGAGGGCACACCCAAGGACCGCTACGGCATGCCCATCGCCCGGATCGAGTATAAGACGGGCGACAACGAGCGCAAGATGGTGGACGAGATGTACTCGACGGTCGAGCGCATCCTTCATCAGGCCAAAGCCGAAGCGCTCCCCTACACGCGCGGCCAGCTCGATGTCAACGGATCCGCGATCCACGAACATGGAACGTGCCGCATGGGCGATGATCCAAAGCGGAGCGCGTTGAACGCGTTCCAGCAGATGCACGAGGTGAAGAATCTGTTCGTCGTCGACGGATCCTCGTTCCCGTCGGCGACCGAGAAGAACCCGACCCTGACGATCCTCGCGCTTGCGTGGCGGTCGTCGGATTACCTCGCGCGCGAGATGAAAGCAGGGCGAATCTAACACATGCACGGGACCAACCCAACCCCAAAGGCAGATCCGGGCTACCGCTGGTACAAAGATCTCGACCGTTACCATTGGCTGGTGCTGACGGTCGCCAGCCTCGGCTGGCTGTTCGATACCATGGACCAGCAGTTGTTCAACCTCGCCCGCCGCCCCGCGATCACCGAGTTGCTCGGCGCCCGGCCCGGGGATCCGGCGATGGCCGGTAAGATCGCCGAATACGCCGGCTACTCGACGATGATCTTCATGATCGGGTGGGCAATCGGCGGCGTGATCTTCGGGATTCTCGGCGACAGGATCGGCCGTGCGCGGACGATGATCCTCACCATCTTGTCCTATTCGTTGTTCACCGGGCTGAGCGTGCTGTCCACCAGCGTGTGGGACTTTTCCGTGTACCGCTTCCTTACCGGACTGGGCGTCGGCGGCCAGTTCGCCGTGGGTGTGGCTCTGGTGGCAGAGACAGTCCCGGCACGCGCGCGGCCCTATGCCTTGGGCACAGTGCAGGCCTGCTCGGCGATCGGAAACATGCTGGCGGCGCTCATCGGAATCGGACTCGGATCGCTCGAACAGAGCGGTGCGATCGGCAGCGCCTGGCGCATGATGTTCGTGGTGGGTGCCCTGCCCGCACTGCTTGCGCTGGTGGTGTTCCGCAAGCTCAAGGAGCCCGAACAGTGGAGGAAGGCCAAGGAGTCCAAGCAGTTGGGATCCATGGGAGAGCTGTTCTCCACCCCCCGCTGGCGGCACAATGCCTTAACGGGAATGCTGCTGGCATTTGCCGGAGTCGTGGGACTCTGGGGCATCGGATTCTTCAGCTTCGATCTGATCAGCTCCGTGCTCGACAAGTCGTTCCGCGCCCAGGGGCTGCCCGAGAGCGTGATCGCGGGCAAGAAGACGATGTGGACCGGCATCACCTCGCTTGTCCAGAACCTGGGCGCATTCTTTGGGGTGTATGCGTTTACCTACCTGACCGCCCGGATGGGCCGCAAGCCCGCTTTTGCGCTGACGTTTGTAGCGGCAATGATTTCTACGGCGTTCACCTTTTGGTTCCTCGACGACTTCGCTGGGATCTTCTGGATGATCCCCATTATGGGGTTCTGTCAAATCGCACTATTCGGCGGCTATGCGATCTACTTCCCCGAGCTCTTCCCAACGCGGCTCCGCAGCACCGGAACCTCATTTTGCTACAACGTCGGACGTTTGGTCGCGGCGCTGGGCCCGCTGTCGCTGGGCTTGCTAACCAGCCGGGTTTACGCGGGATATCCGGAGCCGATGCGTTATGCCGGAGTGACGATGTGCCTGGTATTTCTGGTCGGACTGGCGGCGCTCCCGTTCGCTCCGGAGACCCGGGGGGAGCCTCTTCCGGAGTAAGGAATGGTTTTGGTAGTACTATTCCTGATGTTCTCGCGAGGGAACTCCGATCGTTAGATAGCGATGCCTTCCTGGCTGAAGCACGCGTCTCTCGCCGCTGTCGCCCTGCTCGTAACGGGGGCGGTTGCCACGCTCCTCATGCAGCGGAATACTGTGCGTTTGGACCGCGCCTACACAATTGGTTTCAACAGCGCACCACCGTACCTTCACAAGATGGCCGACGGCAAGCCCGAGGGTCTGACGTACGACATCATCCAGGAGGCTGCAACCCGTCGGGGGATGAAGCTTCGATGGATTGAATACAACGGCCCGCCCGACACAGCGATTCTCGACCGCACCGTCGACTTGTGGCCGATGATGGCCATCAGTGACGACCGCCGGAAGCGGTTCCATATCAGTGGCCGTTGGCTGCACACCTATTACGGGCTCCTCTCGCTGGAGCAGCGGCGGATCGCCGAGCCTGGCGATACGCGTGGGAAGATTGTCGGCCACGTGGATGCACCGCGGACTATCGCGCTGGCGAAAGAGACGTTTCGTGGTGCAAACCGCGTGGTCCTAGAGACGCGGGACCAGGTGGTCGAGGAAGTCTGCAATGGGACAATCGACGCCGGTTTCCTCGAGACGCGCGTCGTCGAGCCTGCACTTTTGGCGAGGCCCAAGGCCTGCGAGGGGGTTGCTTTGCGGATGGCCGTGGTGAACGGCGCCGACTTTCCTTCCGGAGTGGCAGCATCTTCCCGGGAGGCGGCGCTCGCCGCCGACGCGATCCGCGAAGAAGTCGTCGCCATGGCACGGGCTGGCGTGCTAGGCCGGATCTTTGCCCGCTGGAATCTCTCCTCGTCGGCGGACACTGCCATCATCTATGACCTGATCGAGGCACAGAACCGGTCGAAGCAATTGCGCTGGTTCGCCGCGGCTCTTTGCCTGGTCCTTGCCGCCATGGTGCTGCTCTATCGCAAGACTCAGGAGGCACGCCGGGCGGCGGAACGCGCGAATGCGGCCAAGAGCGAGTTTCTCGCGAACATGAGCCACGAGCTCCGCACTCCTCTCAACGGCATCGTAGGCCTGACAGCGATGCTCACCGACTCCCCAATTCCGGCGGATCACCAGGAAACGGTGCGGGACTTGGCCGACTGCTCGGAGGCCCTGCTCGCTGTAATCAACGATATTCTGGACTTCTCCAAGATCGAAGCTGGCAAACTGGTGGTGGAACACGCCCCCTTCGACTTGCACGAGGCCGTCCGGGCCGCTTCCTCCACACTGAGCCTGCGTGCCCGCCAAAAAGGGATCGGCCTGACCTCCGCTGTCGATCCGACTGTGCCGCGCTGGGTGACAGGCGACGCCGCCCGGTTCCGCCAGCTCATTTTGAACCTATTGTCTAACGCCGTGAAGTTCACACCTTCCGGGGGTGTGACACTCCATGTCGGGCTGGATCCTGCGGGAATGATCTATGTGACAGTCAAGGACACGGGGATCGGCGTCGACCCTGCGGCGATGCCCCAGCTCTTCAGCGCGTTCACCCAAGCCGATTCGAGCACCGCTCGCAGGTTTGGAGGCTCTGGGCTCGGGCTCGCGATCTGCAAGAGGGTCGTCGAGACGATCGGCGGCGCAATCGGCGCGCACAGCGAGCCCGGCAAGGGATCTACGTTCTGGTTCCGGGTTCCGATGCCGGCCGCCAGCGGGCCAGCTCCCGGGTCAGCCCTTGCCATCGCCCAAGATCCTGTGGCGGCGGGACGCATCCTGCTGGCTGAAGATAACGCCGTGAATCGAAAGGTCGTCGATCACCTATTGCGCCGCGCCGGATACGAAGTCGACACCGTCGTGGACGGACAGGAGGCGTTTGACGCCGCCAAGTCCGGCCGCTACCGCGCGATCCTGATGGATTGCCAAATGCCCGGCGTGGATGGCTACCAGGCGACGGCGATGATCCGCGAGTGGGAGACCGCCAACTGCCGCCCGCGCGTCCCGGTGATCGCGCTCACCGCCCACGCCTTCCAGGGCGACCGGGAACGCTGCCTCGATGCCGGAATGGACGACTACCTCAGTAAACCGGTCCAGCCGCAGGTGCTCGCCCGTACCCTGGCGCTGTGGACAGCTCGATCCCTCACAGTTCCAGGTCCCGAAGCCGCAGTGCGTTCGTGATGACGGAGACCGACGACAGCGTCATCGCCGCCGCGGCAATCATCGGGTTGAGTAGAAGTCCGGTGAACGGGTACAGAAGTCCTGCGGCAACCGGCACGCCCAGCAGGTTGTAGAAGAACGCAAAGAACAGGTTCTGCCGGATGTTGGACAGCACCGCCCGGCTGAGCTTGCGTGCCCGGACGATCCCCCGCAGGTCACCTTTGACGAGGGTGATCCCGGCTGCTTCCATGGCGATGCCGGTCCCGTTGCCCATGGCGATCCCGACGTCTGCCTGGGCAAGCGCCGGCGCGTCGTTCACGCCGTCTCCAGCCATGGCGATGATCCCCCCCTGCCGCATCCGGTCCGCGATGAACTTGTGCTTGGCGGCGGGCAGCACATCCGCATGGACCTCGCTGATTCCCACGCGCGCCGCCACCGCTTCTGCAATGCCGGCGCGGTCGCCTGTCAGCATCACCACGTGCATGCCCTCCTGACGCAACGCCTCAATTGCCGGTGCCGCCGACTCTTTCACCGGATCCTCGACATCGATCGCCGCGACCACCCGCCCTGCCGCCGCAACGTAGAGCGAACGGCCCGGCTCACAGCCGAGTCCCATCTGGTTCATGAATCTGCCGCTGCCAAGAGCCGCGGGCGTGCCATCCGCGTTTCCGGTGACGCCGAGTCCCGGGAGGTATTGGAAGTTGGCCAGCCGCCCGGGGACCGCGCCCTGTTCCCGCGCGTAGGCAAGCACTGCCGCCGCCAAGGGATGCTCGCTCGCCTGTTCGAGCGTCGCGGCGATCCGCAGGCCGTCGCCGTCCCCTTGATAAAGGGTGACACGGGGGCGTCCTTCGGTCACCGTACCCGTCTTGTCGACCACCAGTGTTGTTGCACCCGCGAGCCGTTCCAGCGCCTCGGCCGACCGCACCAGGATTCCCGCCCGGGCCGCACGTCCGGTACCCACCAGAATCGACATCGGGGTCGCGAGCCCCACCGCGCACGGACAGGCGATGATCAACACCGCGACCGAATTCACCAGTGCCGGCGCGATGCCTCCAAACGCGTACCATACGGCGAAGGTGACCACCGCCACCACCAGTACGGCCGGCACGAAGACCGCTGCCACGCGGTCAGCCAGCCGTTGGACCGGCGCACGGGTACGCTGCGCTTGCGCGGTCAACTGGACCATCCGGGCGAGGAGAGTATCACGGCCCACACGGGCAGCGCGCATCACGAACGAACCCGCGCCATTGAGCGTCCCTGCCGTAACCGGCGCGCCGGCCTGTTTTTCCGCTGGCTCCGCTTCGCCCGTCACCGCGGATTCGTCCACTGCGCTCGACCCCTCGGTCACTGTGCCATCCGCTGGAATCCGCTCCCCGGGCCGGACCAGAAGAAGCTCGCCCGGGCGAATCCGGTCGATCGCGATCTCCTCGCCCGTGGCTGTCCGCGCGGTTTTGGGCGCCAGTTCGAGCAGCCCGCGAATCGCCTCCGTAGTCCGCTCCCGCGCCCGCAGTTCCAGCACCTGCCCCAGCAGGACCAGCGTGACGATCACGGCCGCCGCCTCGAAATACACATGCGGATGTCCGTTGGAGACCAGGATCCACGCACTGTACCCCCACGCCGCCGCCGTCCCTACCGCGATCAACGTGAACATGTTGGGGGTCAGGCGGCGGATCGAGGCAGCCGCCCGCTCAAACACCGGCCAGCCCGCCCAGAACACCGCCGGGGCCGACAGCAGGCATTGGACCCACGGGAAGGCCTCCGCCATCCCCAGAACGAACACCGGCACGGCGAACACCAGCGCAATCCAAAAACGGCGCGACATGTCCGCCAGCTCGGGGTTCGCCGTCTGGCCGAGTGAGACTTCAACCGGTTCGAGCGCCATCCCGCAATGTGGACAGGTCCCGAAGCCATCGTTGAGAACTTCCGGGTGCATCGGGCAAGTGTACTGGCCGCCCTGCATCGGCTCCGGCTCGGCGGCCGGATGCAGGTACCGGTTGGGATCCGCGCGGAACTGGTCCAGGCACGATACCGCGCAGAAATAATAGGTGACGCCCTCAAAAGCAAACGACCCGGCTGCGTGGGCCGGGTCGACGCTCATCCCGCAAACGGGATCGGTGACCTTCTTGGGTTGAACGATCTGAAACGGGCTGGAACCCACTGACTCCAGGTTAATGCTTGGCCGGGCCTTTTGCGGGCGCGTGCGCCGGCTTGGGCTCCAGCTCCGGGACCGTGCCCACCGAATGCGGACCGTCGCTTCGCCAGCCTTCCTCCAATGGGGTGAATGTGGTTGAGCGTCCAAAATAGTCGCCGAAGGTGAACACCAGCAGGATCACCAGGAAGAAGATCCCGGTGATCACCGAGAGCTTCGTGAGCGGCTGGGCGTGCCGGACTTCCATGAAGATCCAGATGACCGCCGTCGCCTTGACACCGGCCACCGCGAGGGCGACCACCGTGTTTAGCGAGCCGCCAAAGTCGACCGTGGCCACCGCCACCGTGAGACCGGTCAGCAACATGAGCAGCAGCCAAACGCCGACATAGTGGATCACCGGCGCTACGTGGTGCTGGACCGAATGTCCGTTTCCGTGTTGTTGCGCCATGGTTTAGTGCCCTCCCAGGTGGAGTCCCAACAGGTACAGCAGCGGGAACAGGAAGATCCACACGATGTCGACGAAGTGCCAGTACAGGCCCATGATTTCCACCGGGCCGAAGTAGTTGGAGTGGTACCGGCCCTGGTGCGCCCGGACAATGAAGTAGATCAGCAGTCCGCTGCCGATGATCATGTGCAGCGCGTGCATTCCTGTCATCGCAAAGTAGAAGTTGTAGAACATCTGCTGGCCCTGGGCGAAGGGGATGCTGGTGTCAAAGTTCGGACCCGGCACCAGGTGATGCTCGATCTTTTCGCCGTACTCGATCACTTTGACCCCCAGGAACACCAGTCCCAGGAACAGAGTCGCGATCAGGAAGTTGCGCGTCTTCGGATTGTCACCCAACTGGCAGGAGCGGACCGCCATTGCCATCGTGAGCGAACTGGCGATCAGCACCACCGTGTTGAAGCCCCCGAGGAAAATGTTCAGGTGGCTCGAGGCCGTCTGAAACCCCTCGGGCATGTGCGACCGGTAGAGCGCGTATCCGGCGAACAGTCCGCCGAAGAACAGGATTTCCGTGATCAGGAACAGCCACATGCCAAACGTGCTGGCGTCAAGCTGTTGGTTGAAATCCTCGAAATGATGTGCCAGGCCCCTGGATTCGGCCGTGTGCGATTGCGCGGACAAACTAGTGAGCCTCCTTCGTATAGGTGTAGGGTTCCTCAGTCACCACCACAGGCTTGAGGAAGTTCTCGGTCGGGGGCGGCGAGGGGATCTCCCACTCCAGCCCCTTGGCTTCCCAGGGGTTATCCCCGACTCGCTTGCCGTAGAAGAACGACCAGGCCAAGTAGATCGCGGGCAGAATATAGGCGATCGCCAGGATCGAGGCGCCCACCGACGACAGGATGTTGAACACCTGCATCTCCGCCGGGTAGGCATGGTAGCGGCGGGGCATGCCGAGGTAGCCCACCAGGAACTGCGGGAAGAAGGTGAAGTTGAACCCGAAGAACATCAGCGTGCCCGCCACCTGCCCCAGGAACTCGGGATAGGCCCGTCCAGTGATCTTCGGCCACCAATAGTGGAGCCCCGCGTAGAACCCCATCACCGCGCCGCCCACCATGATGTAGTGGAAGTGCGCGACGACGAAATAGGTATCGTGCATGTGCAGGTCGGTTCCCATCGCCGCGAGAAACAGGCCGGTCAGCCCACCCACCGCGAACAGTCCGAGGAACCCGAGGGCATAGATCATCGGCGTCGCAAAGCTGATCGATCCCTGGTACATCGTGCCCAGCCAGTTAAACACCTTGATCGCCGACGGAATCGCCACCAGGAACGTCAGGAACGAGAAGACCATCCCGGCGTACACCGACTGGCCAGAGGTGAACATGTGGTGGCCCCACACGATGAAGCTGATGATTGCGATCGCCACCGAAGACATCGCGACGAACGTGTATCCGTATACCTTGCGGCGGCTCATGGCGGAGATGACTTCGGAGATCACGCCGAGCGCCGGCAGGATCATGATGTAGACCGCCGGATGCGAGTAAAACCAGAACAGGTGCTGGAACAGGATGGGGTCGCCACCGAGCTTCGGATCAAAGAATCCGAACTGGAGAGTGCGCTCAAGCGCCACCATGACGAGCGTGATCGCCACCACCGGTGTTCCCAGGATCTGGATCACCGAGGTCGAGTAGATGGCCCACATGAACAGCGGCAGCCGGAACCAGGTGAGTCCCGGGGCGCGCATCTTGTGGATGGTGACCATGAAGTTGAGCCCGGTCAGGATCGACGAGAATCCCGCGACGAACGCGCCGAGCGCCGCGAACGTGACGGCGGAATTGGAATACGTGCTCGAATAGGGCGTGTAGAACGTCCAGCCCGTGTCCACGCCGCCAAGCAGCACCGAGGTGATGGCCAGCACGGAACCGAACATGAACACGTACCAACTCATCAGGTTCAACCTCGGGAACGCGACGTCCTTGGCGCCCACCATGATCGGAACCAGGAAGTTGCCCATCGTGGCCGGGATCGACGGAATCAGGAAGAAGAACACCATCATGATCCCGTGGAGGGTGAAGGCCTTGTTATAACCATCCGCGGTCAGGAAATCGCCCGCCGGAGTGAGCAGTTCCAGCCGGACCAGCATCGCGGCGAAGCCGCCGATCGAGAAGAACAACGCGATCGAAAGCAGGTAGAGCAGGCAAATCCGCTTGTGATCCAGCGTGAGCAGCCACGATCCGATTGTCTTGGTGATGTTGAGATACGTGGGCCGGTGTTCCGCCGGCGGCTGCGTCGAAACGGGGGGAGTGGTCAGCGTCGCACTCATTTCTTCACCTCCGGTTGCTTCTTCAGAGATTTGATGTAGGCGACCAGTTGCAGGACATTGTCCTCGGAGACCTGCCCCTGGAAGGACGGCATTTCCTGATTCTGATATCCGGCCACCACCTTGGCCGTTGGCTTCAGGATCGATTCGCGCAGGTAGGCTTCATCCGCGGTGACCGTCTGGCCGTTCGCCAGCCGGACCGGCTCGTTGAAAACGTTCTCCAGAGTCGGACAGCGGCCCGAGTTGTCAGCCTTGTGGCAGGTGTTGCAGCCAAGCCGGCCAAACAGCCGCTCACCGGCCTGGGACATCGTCTCACCGCGCACCGTGCCCTGCAGCCACGCCTCGTAGTCAGCGGGCTCCATCACGTGGACCCATCCGATCATGCCCGAGTGCTGCGTTCCGCAGTACTCTGCGCAAAACAGGTGGTACTTGCCGACCTTGTTGGGCGTGAACCAGAGCGTCGTGTAGTGCCCCGGCACCACGTCCTTCTTGGTGCGGAACGCCGGGACGTAGAAGCTGTGCAGCACGTCTTCGGTGGTCATCGTGAGTTTCACGGTCTGTCCCACGGGGATGTGCAACTCGTTGATCTCGCGGTGACCCTCGGGATGCTGGAGCTTCCACATCCATTGTTTGCCAACGACAAAGATGTCCATGGCGCCCTTGGGCGGAATATAGTTGACGTAGAACAGCCACGTCCCCCAGCCGAAGATGATCATCACGATCACGGTGGGGACAGCCGAGCTGACTACCTCGAACAGCGTGCTGTGGCCCGGCTGCGGCGGAATTTCGTGTTCGTTCTTCCGGCGGTACTTGATTGCGAAGTACACCGCAACCGCGAACACGCCGATCGTGAAGATGACGTTAATGGCGACGATGAAGAAGTAGAGCAGGTCCACGTCGCGGGCCGACGTGGACGCCGCCTCAGGGAATAGCGGGAAGTCTTTCCACATTGCGATTCTTGTTCTGCCGCCAGGATATGTACCAGAACGCTAGGATGCCGAGAAACGTTGCGGCGGCGGCGCCCCGCATGATTCTCAAAATCGTTAAACTATATTTGCCAACCGCCGGATCGTAGTGGAAGCAATAGAGGAGAACCTGGTCCACCACCGATCCGATCTTGTTCGCCGAGGCCTCCACCAGCCCCAGCCTCAGGTCGCGCGCCGAGAACTCGACGCCGTAAAAATACTTGGACAACCGGCCGTCCGGCGTCACCACCATGATGCCGCTGGCGTGGATCCACTGGCCCGAAGATTCGTCCTTCTTGTACCGGTAGCCGATCGCCTCCGTGAGACGGCGGACATTGGCATCATCTCCCGTGAGGAAGATCCAGCCCTGCTCGGTCCCGGGGCGGTTGTACCGTTCGATGTACTCGAACTTCTTCGCCCGCGCGCTCTGCGGACCCTCGGAGGGGTCGAAGCTGAACGCCACCACGTCGAAGTCTTTGCCGACGTTGAGCGGCACAGCACGCAGGGCCCGCAAGACGCCATTCAGGATCATGTGGCAGAGCATCGGGCATTCGTAATAGACCGGTACGAGAATCGAAGGCCGCTCCTTCGAGATATACTCCCGCAGAGGCTTCCGCGCACCGGTATCGTCGGTGAACTCGGCATCCAACGGCACGGGATCGTTCAAGCGCTGCTCGATGGCGGCGTCCTTCACCTGGTCCGGAATGCTGGTCGCGCCCAAACTCGATTCCCCAAGCACTCCTTGAGGACGGGTCCCTTGGCCCTGCGCGAACAGGGCGGTGACTGCGAGCGTAGCGGTCAGCAGTGCGCGGCGCATGGGACTACTGCTTCCTTGCTGCCGCCGGCTTGGGAGCCGCGGCCGCAGGCTGGCCCTTGATCTCCGGGAGTCCGCGCTCGGCGAGAATATCGATCGCCCGGTCGATCGGAATCCGGACGGCTCCAGTCTTTGGATCCTGGGTGGCCGGGCCGTGCATGACTTCATGGTCCTTGGCCCGCTGCACCCGCAGATCGAGCGCCTGGTCCACCTGGAGCATCGGCACGTTCGCCGGAATGTACTTCTGCAGTTGCATCTGCGTTGCCTGGCTCGGCTCCAGCCGGTTGCGGATGCTGTCCAGCGCGAAATAGCACAACCCCATCAGCCCGAATGCGAATGCGACCAGCACCAGAATCCCAACGCCCATCTTGATGATCGCCGGAACATTGGCGTCGGTGGTTTCGTAGCCGGGTCCGTTGCTCGAATGGTGACCGCTGCTCATCAGTGATGACCTCCCGCCAGCCGGTGAACTTCGACCGGCTCAAGTGACCGCTTGCCCAACTGCCAAACGTAGACGCCCACCCAGAGTCCACCCACCGCCACCGGTGCGGCGAAATCCATCCAGTGAGGCCAGTGGTGTCCCGCTTCCTCCACTTCGTGGAAGGCCGGCGCGATGTACCACATCAGGTCCACCAGGCGCATGAACATCATAAACGACGCGATCTTGGTGATGATCGCCTTCTTCCTCTTATTGAAGCGCATCAGGAGCAGGAAAAAGGGAAGCGCGAAGTGGAACACCATCAGGAACGTCGCCATCGTGAGCCACGGTCCGTGGAACCGCTTTACGTAGAACGGAGTCTCCTCCGGCAGATTGCCCGACCAGATGATCAGGTATTGCGACATGCTCGCGTAGGCCCACAGCACCGTAAACGCGAACATGAGAGTGCCCAAGTCCGCGAAGTGGTTTGGCCGGACGTGGTGGGACATCGGCTCTTCTTCCGACAGCCGCGCCAGCACAAGGATGTTGAACGCCATAGTCGTCAGCGCGCCGCCGACGATGTAGAGGAACCCGTAGATGCTCGACATCCAGTGGGGTTCGAGCGACATGCCCAGGTCAAACGATGCGAACGACACCGTCAGCACGTGGAGCACCAGCCCCGGGCCACTGACGTTGCGGAGCTTGTCCTTGGCCGTCTCGCCGCCGCCCGCCTCCTGGTCGTAGGACCAGTTGTTGAGCAGGTAGCGCAGCGTGAGCCAGATCAGGAAGTAGATCCCCAACCGGATCAGGAAGAACTCCGGATTCAGCCAGAACGCCTTCTGTTGCAGGATCTTGTCGTGCGCGGTGTGCTCGTGATTCGCCCATTCATACAGTTTGGGCAGGTTGAGCGCAATCGGAATCGCCAGGATCAGGTTGAATGGAAGCGCGCGCGTGCCCGCCTCCAGTTGGCGCCGCAGGACAACGCCCCACTGGCCGCCCACCAGGTGGTGCAGCATCAGGAGTCCGCCGCAGGTCACCGGGATCATCAACCAATAGATGAATGCGAGAAGATAAGAGCGCCAAAATTGGTCAGAGTTGGACAGCGCGCCCGCCATACAGGCCACCGTCCCCGCCACTCCGGCGAAGAACGCTTTGTTCCGGAAGCCGGACAGATCAGCAGTCATGGTTTGAGAGGACATTAGTTGCGGCCTCCTGCCATCTTCGCCCGGTCCGCCTCGGAGACGTCGGCGAGCGTGGCGTTCTGGCTCAGTTGGAGCGCCCGGATGTAGGCCGCGATCGCCCAGCGGTCGTCCACCGGAATCCGCGACGCGTAGCTGACCATCACTCCGTAGCCGTTGGTCATCACGTCAAAGAAGTAGCCGACCGGCTGGTTGCGCAACCGGTCAATGTGATAGGAGGGCGGGGCCTTGAATCCACGCGACACCACCATGCCGTCACCGTACCCCGCCATGCCGTGGCAGGGCGTGCAATAGATGTTGTACCGCCGCTGGCCGTGCAGCAGAAACGCCTTGTCCGCTTTGTACCCGGCGGGAAGCGTGGCGGCAAACACGTCGCCGGTCTTGCCCGCGAACTTGTGCGGATCCTGACGGAGCCGGCCGCGCGCGATGGTGCCTTCAACAAGCGGGCGGACGGCCTGCCCGTTGGTCCACAGTCCGCTTACCTGGAGCCCCTTGAACTTGGGCTGGTCGTGCATATCCTGGCGGCAGGCGGTCAAAGCCGCCACCGCGGGGATCAGGAGCAGGGCCTTATTTCGCAACTTCGACCACCTCCTGGCTGTGAAGCCCTTCGAGGAACTTGCGCGTGTTTCCCAGGTCGAACTTGGGATCTTCCGCCTCGATACAGAGGAAGAAGCGGTCCGTCGATGCCATCTCGAAGCGCGGATTGTTGAACACAGGGTGGTAGGGCATCGGGAGGCCGTTCAGCACGCACATCCCGATCAGAGCGCTGAGCGCGGCAAACAGCACCGTCGTTTCAAACACCGGCGGGACATAGGCAGGCCAACTGAACAGCGGCTTGCCGCCCACGTTCATTGGGTAGGAAATGACCGTGATGTAGTACATCAGGCTGAATCCGACCGTCGTCCCGGTGAGTCCGGCGCACAGGACGATCTTCTGGATTCTCTCGTCGTCGATCCCCAGCGCCTCAGACAGTCCATGGACCGGCAGCGGCGCGTAGGCGTCCATCTTCTTAAAGCCGGCGTCGCGCGCCGCCTCGCACGCCTTCATGAGCGTGTCAGCGTCGTCGAACTCGGCCATCAGCCCGTACAAGTTGGATTCGGCCTGCGGCTCGTGAGCTTGTGAACTCATGTTTAGTGGCCTCCTCCTTGCGCGGGTTTCTTGATCAACGTGCGGACCTCAAAAATCGAGATCATGGGCAGTCCCCGGATGAACAGGAACATCATGAACGTGAAGAACCCGATCGATCCGATGAAGGCGCCCCAGTCGAAGATGGTGGGCATGTAGAAGCCCCACGACGAGGGCAGGAAGTCGCGGTGCAGGCTCATCGGAATGATGACGAACCGCTCCAGCCACATGCCGACGTTGATGAACATGCTGACAATGAACAGGACCGTGGTGTTGCGGCGGAAACTGTGGATCCAAAGCAGTTGCGGCACGATAAAGTTGCACAGGATCAGCGCCCAGTACATCGCGCTGTAGGGTCCGGAGAACCGGTTGTGCGCCATCGCGATCTCGTATTCATTCGCGCTGTAGAAAGCGAAGAACACCTCGAGGAAATAGCCGTAGACGACGACTAGCCCGGTGGTGAGCATCACCTTCGCCATGTTGTCCAGGTGCTTGTCGGTGATGTAGTCCTCAAGCCCGTAGAGCTTGCGGATCGGAATGCCCAGCGTCAACACCATCGCGAACCCGGCAAACACCGCTCCCGCGACGAAGTAGGGCGGAAACACCGTCGTATGCCAGCCCGGAATGATGCCCGCCGCGAAGTCGAACGACACTACCGAGTGGACCGAGACCACCAGGGGCGTTGACAAGCCCGCCAGCAGCAGTGACGCCGTCTCATACACATGCCAATGCCGCGCCGAACCCCGCCATCCGAGCGAGAAGAATCCGTACATTTTCTTCCCGAACATGGTCTTGGCACGGTCCCGCATCGTCCCCAGGTCGGGGATCAGTCCGACGTACCAGAACACGATCGACACGGTCATGTACGTCGAAACCGCGAACACGTCCCACACTAGCGGACTTCTCGGCTGCGGCCACAGCGCCATCGTGTTGGGATACGGCAGCAGCCAGTAGGCGAGCCACGGCCGGCCGGTGTGGAATACCGGATAGAGTCCCGCGCACATCACCGCGAAGATCGTCATCGCCTCGGCGAATCGCGAAATCGACATGCGCCATTGCTGCCGCAGCAGCAGCAGAATCGCCGAGATCAGCGTTCCGGCGTGGCCGATACCGATCCACCAGACGAAATTGATGATGTCCAGACCCCATCCGACCGGCTGGTTGATGCCCCACAATCCGATTCCACGGACCACCAGGCTTCCCAGCGAGAAGACCATCGCGTGCATCACCATGAACGTGATGGCGAAAACAATGAACCATCCCTTGGGCGTCTTCTGGGTCAACACCACGCCGGCGATCTTCTCGGTCACCGACTTGTTGTTGTGTCCCGGCGCCAGAACCGGAGCAGTTGCCGAATGATATTGTTCTGTCATTGTCGTTCTCCCTTCCCGCTTACGCAGTCTCCAGACTCGGGTTGGGGTTGCGAAGCCCGGCGAGATACGACGTTCGCGGGCGGGTGTTGAGGTCGGTCAGGATCCCGTAGTTGCGCTCATCTTTCTTCATCTTGGCGATGCGCGAGTTGGGATCGTTCATGTCGCCGAAGTGGATCGCCTGGGTCGGGCAGACCGCCTGGCAGGCCGTGACCACTTCGCCGTCCTGGATCCGCGAACCGCGGACTTCGGCGGTAATGCGAGCCGCGTTGATCCGCTGCACGCAGTAGGTGCACTTCTCCATCACACCGCGGCTGCGGACCGTGACGTCCGGGTTCCGGACTCCCTTCAGGCTCTCCGAATCCCAATCGTTATAGAGGAAGAAGTTGAACCGCCGCACCTTGTACGGGCAGTTGTTCGAACAATAGCGCGTGCCCACGCAGCGGTTGTAGGTCATCTGGTTGAGACCCTCTTCGCTGTGCGTGGTGGCTGCCACGGGACACACGCCCTCGCAAGGCGCGTTGTCGCAGTGCATGCACGTGACCGGCTGATGTTGAATGGTGGGGTTGTCCAGGCTCTTGCCGCCGAAGTAGCGGTCCACCCGGATCCAGTGCATTTCGCGTCCGCGCGCCACCTGCTCCTTGCCAACGGCCGGAATGTTGTTCTCCGCCTGGCAGGCGATCGTACAGGCGTTGCATCCGGTGCAGGCATTCAGGTCGATTGCCATGCCCCACGAGTAGCTCTTGTACTCCCAGTCCGGATACAGCGAGAACAGGTGCTTGCCCTTTTCCTCTTCCTGGGCGAACGCCGGATCCTTCTTGTAGTGGTCGAGCGTAGCCGTCCTGAGGAGGCTGCGGCCTTCGATCGACTGGTGATCCTGGGTCACCGCGACCCGGTGCTCATCGCCCGTGGTCCGGACCTCCACGCCCCTGGCGCACCATTCGGCGGCGGACGGCCGGATCGCATAGGCACTGAACCCCACGCCGTTGGCGATCTTGCCGCCTCGCGTCCGTCCGTATCCGAGATGCACCGTCACGCAGTTGTCGGCGTGTCCCGGCACGATCCAGGCGGGCGCCTTCACGCTTTTCCCATTGAGCCGCAGCTCGACCACCGGCGTGTCGTGGTACATCGTGCGGGACGAATACTCGACGCCGAACTTGGCCGCCATCTTCGGACTCATCAGCGCCATGTTGTCCCAGGTCGTCTTGGTGAGCGGCTTGGGAAGCTCCTGCAGCCAGGCGTTGTTGGCGTAGCGGCCGTCGTACATGTGCGGATCCGGCCGGAACACAAGCTCCACGCCTGAGCCAGCCGATTGCCGCGCCGCCGCCAGGTCCGCCGCCAGCGTTTTGCTGATCGCCACCGCTTTCGGCCCCAGCTTGGATCCCGCCAGCACGCCGTCGTGTACCGCCTTCTCCCACACTTGCTGGAAGTTTGGCTCCTTGGTCTGCGCGGCCCAGTATTCCTTCACCCACTCCATCGCGCTACGCCCGCCCTTGTCGCGGAGCAGCGTGACGATGTCGATTGCCGATTTGCCTTCGTACAGCGGCTGAATCAGAGGCTGCTGGAACGATACCGTGCCGTCGTAGGCCCGGACATCACCCCACGATTCCAGGTGATGCGCCAGCGGCACATGCCAATGTGACACAGCCGAAGTCTCGTCATCATGCTCGCCGATGCGGATCCTCAGCTTGACCTTGCGGAAGGCCTCGGCAAACCCGAGGTCGGCTGGCGAGTTGTACATGGGATTGCCGCCGATCACCATCAGGCACGTGACCTTGCCTGCGTTCATGTCAGCGACGAGCGCCTTGAAATCGTCACCCTGATTGGTGGGATTGGGCTCCACCGGATCGGTGTAATAGACGGTCTTGCCGACATTGCCAAGCGCCGCGTTCATCGCGTGCGCAAGCGCGTGGACCGCGGCGGGCTGTTGATCACCCGCCACCACCAGGCTCGCACCGCGGTTCGCGATCAGGTCGGCGGCCACGGCCTTCAACCACTCAGCCGGCGCCGCGCTGGTTGCCGGACCGGTTCCGGCACCGACAGCATCGGCGAGCGCACGGGCAAAGTTCTCGATCTCGGACGGGGAGAGCGGCAGCCGGTGGTCGGCCTTTGCTCCCGTAACCGACGGCATCGCCTCGGCCACGTACAGCCGGTTCATTGCCGTCGCCGCGCCCGCGGGCTTCCGCCGGCTGGTAAAGTCGCGCGCGTAGCGGACAGCGCCGGGACCTGAGTACAGGAAATCCGCATCCAACGAAACAATTACCGCAGCCTGATCCAAGTTGAGAACCGTGTTGACCACCTGCCCGAACGCCAGCCTGGCGCCCGCGCGCACCGAATCGCGGTTGCAGGGCTCATACTGAACCCACCGCGCCTCGGGAATCTCGGTGAACAATTCGCGGATCTGCGCGGCCAGGGCCGGAGAGCCGACCGTCTCGGTGAGGATCCGGAATCCGGCTCCGCGGGTGGAGAGCAGATCTTCCCGCAGCAGCTTGATGGCGTCCTGGAACCGCGTGTAGGAGGAGTTGCGCCCTTCCCGCAGCACGGCCTGCGACCGGTCCGGATCCCACATCGTCAGCGCGACACCCTGGGTGATCGCGTCCGTCGCGCCGAGCGAGGCCGGGTGGTCCGGATTTCCGTCGATGCGCGTGGGGCGTCCGGTGTGGCTTTCCACCAGCACTCCCAGGCCGTATCCAGTGGTTGGAATCGCGGTGGCAAAGTGCAGCGGTTTGCCTGGAATTACGTCTTCCGGCGCCTGCACATAAGGAATGATCTTCTCTTCCGGCTGCCTGGTGCAGGCGGTCAGTCCCGCCAGTCCCAGCGTGGCTCCCATCAGTTCCATCAGGCGGCGCCGGCTGACCGGGTTGCTCCACTCGGAGGTTCCCGGCGTGAATTCGTCATCGACCATCTTTTGGAACTCGGGAGTCGCGGCGATCTCATCCAGGCTGCGCCAAAACTCCGGCCCTTTCGCGCTGGCCAGGCGTGCTCGAACGGCATCCAGATCGAGCGTTGTGGGTTGATTCGGTTGACTGTTCATCGGTGACAGACCGCACAATCGGTCAGCTTGCGAACCTTGTACTCTTGAACAAGCCGCGCGCCGAGGACACTCTGATCTTCTGCTGGCTTGTACCCCATTTCGAAGACCTTGTCCTTCGGCCGGATGTATTTTTCCGGCTGACGATGGCAATCCAGACACCACTCCATGAACAGAGTGTTCTCTTGATACATCAGCGGCATTTGGTCCACGCGGCCATGACAGACCGCACAGCCCATGCCTTTAGTGACATGAATGCTGTGATTAAAATAAACGAACTGAGGAAGGTCGTGCACGCGCGTCCATTGCAACGGCTTGCCCGACCGGAAGCTTTCGCGCACCGGTTCCAGCATCGGCGCGTCCGACCAGATCTGTGAGTGGCAGCTCATGCAGGTTTCGGTCGGCGGGATCCCGGCAAACGCCGCCTTTTCCACGGAAGTATGACAATAGCGGCAGTCGATTCCGATACCGGCCACGTGGTGCTTGTGGCTGAACGGAACCGGCTGGTCCCGCGCCACGCGCACGTTGGTGTTGTAGGGAGACCGGAACAGGGTGTCCAGTCCGAAGCCCAACGCGGCCACAAGAATCGCCCCGCCAACGATACTGGATTTGGCGAGCAGGTTTGCCGAGGGACGAAAGATCTGGGCCATTCATCCCTCCAAAGTCATGCGGAACGAAACGGCATCCGTCCGCGTGTGAATGATTACGTAGCGTAAAGTACTACTGAGAGAACTAGCGTCAGCGATCAAAACAGTATTGTCGCACATCGGAAGGCTCCAGGCAGGGTCCTTTTTGTGTGGGGTTTTGAGGTGAGTTCTCCATTGTAAACTGATTCGCGTCTCTCATTTGGCACCCTCGGGTTGAGTGTGAGAGAATCAGCGGTACGATGACCTCCACCCGCGCGTTCTCACGCCGCCAACTGATTGCAGGATCCGCAGCCGCTCCATTCCTGGCCAACTTCCACAAGCTCGCCGCCGCCGAGAGCAAAAAGACGAAAATCCGCGACGTCCAGGTGATGGTAATCGAGGGCTCGCGCACGTACACGCTGATCAAGATCTCTTCCGACGCCGGTGTCCACGGGATCGGCGAAGCCTACGGAAGTCCTGGCATCGGAGTGAAGGAACAGGTGCTGAGCCTGAAGCCATGGCTCGTTGGAAAGGATCCGCTGGAGATCGACCGCCTCTACACGAGCCTTGGCGCAGGCTCGGCCAGTCTCTCCGGCGCACGCACCGACGGATCCGCGCACATGCTGCTGCGCGCCGCATCCGGCATTGAGATGGCGCTGTGGGACCTCGCGGGCAAGACGCTCAACGCGCCCACCACGACGCTGCTCGGCGGCAAGTTCCGCGACCGCGTCCGCGTGTACGATCACCGCGCACCCCGCAACATGCTCGACAAGGCATCCTGCCGCGAATGGGCCGCGTTGTGCAAAGAGGACAAGTCCGGATTCACCTGCCACAAGTTTGGATTTCCGCGCAACTCGGTCGCCAACGACCGTGCCAAGGATCCTGGCAACCGGCTGTTGACCACGCGCGAGATCATCAATATCGAAAAGGGATTCGAGAACTGCCGCGAGGCCATCGGCTGGGACCATGACATCATGGTCCACTGCCACTGGGAGTACGATCTGCGGACCTCCATTCAGATCGCCAAGGCCGTTGAGGCGATCAAGCCAGTGTGGCTTGAGGATCCGCTACATGTCGACTACAGCGACTCCTGGAAGCGGCTCTGTGCTTCGACTGATGTCCCCATCTGCACGGGGGAAAACCTCGCCCGCAGGCAGGGATTCAAGGATTTCATCATCAATCAGGGTTGCGACATCCTGCATCCCGATTTGCGCAACTCCGGAGGGTTCCTCGAAACCAAGCGCATCGCCGATATGGCGGACGTTTGGGGACTCCCGATGGCCACGCACAACACCGGCAGCCAGTTGAACACGTGGGCCACCTGCCAGTGGGCCGGATCCATCCGCGACTTCCTCGCCTGCGAGACCGTGACCGGCCAGGGCGGATGGATGGATCAGCTTCTGACGTTCGACGGTCCTTATATCCAGGACGGATTCCTGCGGATCACAACGAAGCCGGGACTGGGGGTGGACATCAACCCGGACACCGCCAAATCCAAACTCGCCCCGGGCGAGACCTGGTGGGGTTAGCTCACGGCAGCCCGTGCAACTCCCGGGTACGCTTCCGCCCGTACAAGAAGTAAATCAGCAGTCCGATCACCAGCCACGCAAAGAACCGGACCCACGTCTCGAGCGGCAGGCTGAGCATCAGGATCAGGCAGCACACGATCGCCAAAATCGGAACCAGGGGAACGAGCGGCGCGCGGAATCCGCGTGGCCGTTCGGGTTGCCTCTTGCGCAGTGCGATCACTCCCGCCGACACCACAATGAAGGCGAACAACGTCCCGATGTTCGACAGGTCCGCAAACGTGCCGATATCCCAGACCCCAGCCGGAATCCCGACTACAAAACCCGCGATGATCGTGCTGGTGTGTGGAGTCCGGAAGCGCGGATGGACCCGCGAAAAGAAATCGGGCAACAGCCGGTCGCGCGACATCGCGAACCACACCCGCGCCTGCCCGTACTGGAACACCAGCAGCGAGCTGATCATGCCAACGATCGCCCCGATCGACACCAGGCGGCGGATACCGTCGTAGCCCAGGTCCTTGAGCGCCTGCGCGACAGGCGCCGCGTTGGCGAGCGTCTTGTAGTTGGCCACTCCGGTCAGCACCAGCGCGACCGAAACGTACAGCACCGTGCAGATCAGCAGCGAGCCCATCAATCCGATCGGGAGGTCGCGCTGCGGATTCTTGCACTCCTCGGCCGCGGTGGACACCGAATCGAATCCGATGTAGGTGAAAAAGACAATGGCCGCACCCGTCAGAACACCCGATGAGCCATTCGGAAAGAACGGCGTCCAGTTGGATGTCTTCACGGCGCCCGCCGCGCCCACCACGAACAGCAGAATCACGGCGACCTTGATCACGACCATGATGTTGTTGGCCTTGGCGGATTCCTTGAGCCCTTGCACCAGCAGCCAGGTGAGAACCATCAACACGAGGAACGCCGGAAGGTTGAACCAGCTTCCCGTCGGAACCCCTCCGGCAAACATTGGCTCGGACAGCTCCTTGGGCAGGCGTAATCCGAATAGCCCGTCCAGGATGTCGTTGAAGTACGCCGAAAACCCCACGGCCACGGCCATGTTTGAGACCGCGTACTCCAAGATCAAGTCCCACCCGATGATCCAGGCGAAAATCTCCCCGAGCGTCGCGTACGCATACGTGTATGCGCTGCCCGCGATCGGAATCATCGATGCCAGCTCGGCGTAGCACAACGCGGCGAAGCTGCACGCCACCGCGACCAGGAAGAACGACAGCGAGATCCCTGGGCCCGCGCCCGGGCGTCCCACCGTCGACAGCGCGTCCGGACCGTAGCGGATCAGGTCCAGCACCGGAGCATGCACCACGGACTTAAAGCTGAGCGTCTCCCCCGCCGCCGCGGTCCCCGTGAGGATGAAGATCCCTGAGCCGATCACTGCGCCAATCCCCAGGCCCATCAGCGACCACGGCCCCAAGGTCTTAGCCAACCGCTTGGCGGGATCGTCAGCCGCTGCGATCAGCGCGTCGATGTTCTTGGTCCGGAATAGACTCATGAACGGTTATGATACCCTGGCGCCGGGACCAGAATGGAGAGCCCGCCTGAAACGCAGCCCTACCGAGATTGACGGCACTCCCCTTGAACCCGCGCCGCGGTGACCGGCGGAAGGGCTTACAGGTTAGCGCTTCCGCTGGCCCTTGACGAGCACTTTCACTTTGCGCTTGTTCGATCCGCGCGCGACACTGGTGGGACGCTTGGCTTTGGGAGCCGCTTTCTTCCGAGCCGCCCGTTTCAGCTTTTTGCGCTCGGTCTTGTCTGCAATGTGTTTGGTATTCATTCGTCGATCTTAATTCCTGCGTATTTCGCGATCAGCTTTTTCAACCCGTGCCCAGGGAACATCACCGTGAGCTTGGCATCCTCGCCGTCGCCTTCCTTGCGCACCACCGTGCCGCGGCCGTACTTGGGATGATTCACGGTGGAACCTTCGCCACCGCTTTTTCGCTTCACGGGCGGCTTGGAGAACGGCTGCGGCGGCTGCGCGACTGGAGGCCGGATCGGAACGGGAGCCTGCGGGGGTCTTGGAGCCGGAGGCATCGGCGGCGCTTTCGCGGGCGCGGGAGCACTGCTTCGGGGAACTCCCGGTGGCGGGAGTCCGCGGTCCTTGAAGAACTGCGCGATGTTCTCTACTGAATTATATGTCTTTCCGGGGTAGGGCGTCTTGGCCCGCTGCTGGGTCCACTTGACGGTCTCGCGAACATAGCCACGCTCGGAGAACAGGTCCACTTCGCCCTCGGCTCCCAACTGGTCCATTTCGCCGGATATGGCATCCGCCGGGGGCAGACCCTGAAAGTCGCACAGCTCCTTGGGGATCTCCGCAATGAACCGCGACCGCATGGCCGCTTCCTCAGGTCCGCCTCCCCACCGCCGGCGGGTCTGCGCGTGGGAGATGTGGAGTTCCTTCTCGGCGCGCGTCATACCGACGTAGCACAGCCGCCGCTCCTCCTCCATCATGGCCGCGCTGTCCTTGGACCGGTTGTGGGGGAACAGCCCCTCCTCCATCCCGGCAAGGAACACCAGCGGAAACTCGAGTCCTTTGGCGTTATGGACCGTGAGCAGGGAGACCTGCGAGTTCTCGTCCACGCCGTCGGCATCCGAAACCAGCGCCGCATGGTCCAGGAAGTTCGCCGCGTTGTCACCCCGCGCGTGCGCTTCGGCCGCGGCGTTCAGCAATTCGTTCAGGTTCTCGATGCGAGTTTCGGCCGAGGGATCCCGGTCCTCTTTGAGCATCCGCAGGTAACCCGTCCGCTCAAGAATCTCGGACACAAGCACTTGGAGGGGAACGTCCCCGGCCTTGGCCTGCAGCTCCTCAATCAAGTGGCGGAATGCCCGCAGCGCGACCTCGGCTCTGCCGGGGAGCATCCGGTACTCAAGCATCTCGCCCATCGCCTTCCACAGCGTGATCTTGTGCTCGCGGGCGTGCTGCTCGATATGGTCGGTGGTGGTCTTTCCGATTCCACGTGCCGGGGTGTTGATGATCCGGAGCAGGCTCACCGGATCCGATGGCACGAAGATCACCTTCAGGTAGGCCATGACGTCTTTGATCTCGGCCCGCTGGTAGAAGCTCAGTCCGCCGACGATGTTGTAGGCTCTGCGGTAACGCCGCAGCGCTTCTTCAATCTGCCGGGACTGGGAATTGGTCCGGTAGAGTACCGCCACGCGCCACCCCGGATTCTTCCGGAGCCCCTTCTCGATTTGGTCCGCGATCACCAGCGCTTCGTTTTCCGCGTCCATCGCCTGGTAGACGGTGATCTTCGGTCCGCTTCCAGAATCCGTCCAGAGCCATTTGCCCTTGCGCTCGGTGTTGTTGGCGATCACCGAGCTCGCCGCCTCAAGGATGTTCTTCGTCGACCGGTAGTTCTGCTCCAACCGGATCACCTTGGCGTTGGGGAAGTCGCGCTCGAAATCGAGGATGTTCCGGATGTCGGCGCCCCGCCAGCTATAGATCGACTGATCCTCGTCTCCCACTACACACACGTTGTTGCGGTTCCCCGACAGCATGCGGACAAGCTCATATTGAGTCCGGTTGGTGTCCTGATACTCGTCGACCATGAGGAACTGAAGCCTGTCGTTCCACGCGCGCCGCGTCGGCTCGTGCGACCGGAGGAGCCGCGCGGTCTCAAGCAGCAGGTCGTCGAAGTCGAGAGCATTGGCTGCAATCAGTGCTTCGTTGTACTGTTCGTACAGTGCGGCAACGTACTTGCCAAGCGGCGTATGGTCGTACTTGGCCAGCCCGGAGGCTCCGTCCCGTCCACTCTTTGCCGCACTGATCGCCGAAAGTGCCTGACGCGCGGGCAGCACCTTGTCGTCGATCGAGTGCTGTTTGTAAAGCCCTTTGATCACCGCCAGTTGATCGTCGTCGTCATAGATCAGGAACTGCCGCGTGAGATTCGGCCGCCACTCGGCCAGCGCGGACCCGTCACGCCGCAACAACTGCACGCAAAACGAATGGAAAGTCGCCAGCCGTGGACCCCTTCCAGGCGGCATCAAGGAGCCGAGCAGTGACCCGATCCGTGCCCGCATTTCTCCCGCCGCTTTGTTGGTGAACGTCACCGCGAGAATGCTCTCCGGCTGGACGCGGTGATTGCAGATCAGATTGCTGATCCGGTGGGTGACCACGCGGGTCTTTCCGCTCCCCGCGCCGGCCAGGATCAGGAGCGGACCCTCCACGTGCCGGACCGCCTCCTGCTGTGGCGGGTTCAATCCCGAAAGAAAATCCATGCGGCTGGTGGAAGTCTGATTGTACCACGCACTACCCTTCAATAAAGGTGTTGACAATTGGCCCGGTCTGGCGCAATATGGAGGCATCACTTAGAAAAGGAGGTGGTCCAACAAGCAATGGATTCTAGCAGTAGTAGACGATTTGTGAACGGCACACAGGAGGTGGCCGACTGCTGAAGTCGACCGCTCTGAATCGTTCAGGTCACTAAAGTGACGTGGCCGCTGCTCCTGAGGACCGGCCATCTCTGTGTGACTTCGACGGATCGTAGAGGCCCCGCCGGGAATCCCGGCGGGGTTTCGAATTTTATGGGAGATCCAGCGTCACGAAGAACACGATGACGCACATCTCGTCCGTAGTCTTCTCCCCGTTCCGCACTTCTTTCGGACTGTCCCGGTTCGGATTGAACCGGTTTGCCGAAGAGTTGTCGTACAGAGCTTCCATGCGGACAGTTTCGCCTTGCCTCCAGACGACTTTGTCGCGGACCATGTAGCTGTCCTGCCAATTGAAGTCCCAGTCGTCGATGTAGATGAGAGGGGTCCTGGTTCCGTCCGGTGCGATCTTGTCGGCCCGGATCTCGCGCCCGATCAGGGGCATGTGCGGAAGGTAGCCGAGGATCCGAATGCCCACCGGCACGTCCAGCGTCATCTGCGTGACGATTTTGTGCTTGGACTCACCGGCCGGAATCACGAAGCTTTTTTCTTCCAGTCCGCTGATGAAGACCGGCCTGGGCGAGGGGTGTTTGGAGAAGTACAACCCCACTTCTGTCTGGTCAGATTCCTTGCCATCACCACCACTGTAGTGAACCTGAATGACGAGCCGTGAACGGGCGCGGAACCGGATTCCCATCTCGTCTGGAAACCGGATCGGACCATTGCCCGGAACCCATGCTCCGAGCATCCACGGGAAATTGTCGATGTCCACGAGGAAAAAGCGCGGCCCTCCGAAGCACTCGTAATCCGGCTGTCCCAAGGGACGTTCCGGCATCCACGTTGACAAATGATAGGGATCGGCATACACGAAGACGTGGTGGACAATCTTGTTGTTGCCCGGCCGCACTTCAACAGAATTGACGAACCGTTCAGCACCCAATTCGAGGGGTATGGAGAAGCAGCGGTAGTCGTCCACCCCAATCTTGGGAGTGTAGGGGGACGGCATCTTGGCCACCACATCAGGAGGACCGTTGGTCCAGTCCGAGCTGAACTTCTTGATCTCGGGCAGGTTGGCAGGATTCCCCTCTGGAGCACCAGCGTCCACCCACCTGCCGATCAGGTCGATCTGTTCCGGCGTCAACCTCCGTTCGTTGTGAAAGGAACCGTGTCCAGCAACCGGCTTGAACGGCGGCATGTGGCGGCGTGCCACGGCCGACTTGATCGACCGCGCCCATGGCCGCGCCGAGGCATAATCGACGAGCGAGAAAGGGCCGCTTCCGCCCGGACGATGGCATCCCTGGCACTGGTCCTGAAATAGCCGGACAATTTCCTTGCTGAACGTGGGAGGTTCCGCATCCGCTTCCGCAAACGCCACCCGGACGGCGTTGGCGCGGTAGCCGTCCGCGTCCACCTGGACTTCGACAAGGCCACGCCCTCCGAGTTCCGCAGGTACCGGCCCCAGTTCGACTTGGTCACGGCCCGGATCAACCGGGGAGGGGCCAAACCGCCGCACGGGCACCGGGACACCATCGATCGAGGCGGTCAACTGCCGAGCGTGCCGGAACCCCGTCCCTTCCAACGTGAGGATCAGTTCCGTCCCCACCGGGTCGAGCACAGAGGCACGGATCCCTCCCCCTGTTTGAGTTCTTCCAACCGGCTGCGCTGAACCGCCTCTTCCGCGTGCATCGCCCAGGGCGATCCCTGATCCAGTCCCCTGCAGGGTAAACAGGGCCGGGCTCACGTTGCGAACGTTGGCCACGAGGGTGCCGAGGTCCCCTACACTAACCTCTACCGGACCTTCCGGAGTGCCCGGCGGCACAAGGAACAGGATCCGGGAGGGATCAGAGGAAACCACGGTGGCATCCACACCCATGACCCGGACCGGCAGACCGCCCGGAAGGTCACGCCCTACTACAGCGGCCAGCGATTCTGGCGCGATTGCTCCGTGGAGACCAGACTGGGCCGCCGGGCCGATTCGATCAATCGCCGGAGCCGCCCACATTACCCCCGAGAACAACGCAGCCGCTGCGCATCCCGCAATACGCATTACCACACTCTCAGGATAGCGCAGTCTCGTGTCGCTGCCTCCCAGAGGGGGTTCACACCCCCTCCGCGTGTTCGCAGGAACAATCCGGGACTAATACCGGTAGTGTTCCGGCTTGTACGGCCCCTCCACAGGAACCCCCAAGTACTCGGCTTGCTTCGGCGTCAACGTGGTCAGCTTCGCACCGATCTTGTCCAAGTGAAGCCGCGCGACCTCCTCGTCGAGCTTCTTCGGCAGCGTGTACACGGCGGTCTTGTACACTTCCCGGTTCTTCCAAAGATCAATCTGCGCCAGTGTTTGGTTGGAAAAGCTGTTTGACATGACGAAGCTCGGATGGCCCGTCGCGCACCCCAAGTTCACCAGCCGCCCCTCGGCCAGCAGGTAGATGGTGTTGCCCTCGGGGAACTGGTACATGTCCACCTGCGGCTTGATGTTGATCCGCGTGACGCCGGGATATCCGTTCAGCCGGTCGACCTGGATTTCGTTGTCAAAATGCCCGATGTTGCACACAATCGCCTGGTCTTTCATGTGCTTCATGTGCTCGAGCGTGATGATGTCGCAGTTGCCGGTCGTGGTCACGTAGATGTCACCCCGTCCGAGCGTTTCCTCAAGCGTCGTCACCTCATATCCCGCCATCGCCGCCTGGAGCGCATTGATCGGATCGATCTCGGTGACGATGATCCGGCAGCCGAACCCAGCCAGTGATTGCGCCGATCCCTTGCCGACATCGCCGAATCCGCAGATCACGGCCACCTTGCCCGCCATCATCACGTCGGTGGCGCGCTTGATGCCATCCGCCAGCGACTCCCGGCAGCCGTACAGGTTGTCAAACTTGGACTTTGTCACCGAATCATTCACATTGATCGCCGGAACCAGCAGCGTCCCCTGCTGCTGCATCTTGTACAGCCGGTGGACCCCCGTGGTCGTCTCCTCGGAAACTCCGCGCCACTCACGGACCAGATCGTGCCAGCGCCGTGGATTCTCGGCGTGAACTTCCTTGAGCAGATCCTTGATGACCTTCTCTTCGTGCGACGAGGAGGGCGTGTTCACCCAATCTGAGCCGTTCTCCAACTCATAGCCCTTATGGATCAGCAGCGTCACATCGCCGCCATCGTCTACCACGAGCTGCGGACCCAAACCACCGGGATGAGCAATCGCCTGGTAGGTGCACCACCAGTACTCCTCCAACGTCTCGCCCTTCCAGGCAAACACCGGGACCCCGGCCTGCGCAATCGCCGCGGCAGCGTGGTCCTGCGTCGAAAAAATGTTGCAGCTCGCCCAGCGGACATCGGCGCCCAGATCCATCAGCGTCTCAATCAGCACCGCCGTCTGGATCGTCATGTGCAGCGACCCCGTCACGCGAACCCCGCGCAACGGCTTTTCCTGGGAATACTTGGCGCGGATCGCCATCAGCCCCGGCATCTCGTGCTCGGCGACGCGGATCTCCTTGCGGCCCCAATCGGCCAGCGCCATGTCAGCGACCTTATAGTCGATCTTGTGCAAAACTGCTGAACTCATCGATACTCCTTGATCAAATCAACAAATCCGGATACATTGATATAGTACCTGGATCCGAGGCATGCCGTCAATCCTAAAAGCGCTGAAGTCTGTGGCCGACCCGTCCCGGCTCCGGATCCTGCTTGTCCTCCGGCGGGAAGAAGTCTCGGTGGCCGAGCTGCAAGACATCTTGTCGATGGGCCAAAGCCGGATCTCAACCCACCTGGCACAGTTAAAGCAAAGCGGACTGGTCGAGGACCGCAGAAGCGGCAAGCATATTCTGTATCGCCTGGTCCCAACGATTCCTGAGCCGTTTCTGCAAGTACTCGAGGCGGGCGTTGCTGAACTCCCGGAGTCCGCGCAGGATCAGCGCGCACTCGACCTCGCGTTGCGCCGCCGGTCTGACCGCACTCGCGCCTACTTTGACGAACTCGCCGGGAAGTTTGGCAAACACTACGTTCCCGGCCGGTCCTGGAAAGGGCTCGCCGAGACCCTGCTGATGCTGATGCCACCCCTGGTCATCGCCGACCTCGGCGCCGGAGAGGGGACATTCACCCAACTCCTCGCCCGCCGCGCCGAGAAGGTAATCGCTGTGGACAACTCAATCGAGATGGTCCGCTTCGGCCGGAATCTGATCGAGCAGCACGGGCTCACCAACATCGAGTACCGGGAAGGTGATCTCGAGTCCCCGCCAATCGAGGACCACTCAGTCGACCTTGCCTTCTTCAGCCAGTCGCTCCATCATGCGGTGCACCCGTCACGCGCGGTCGTCCAGGCGATGCGAATTCTGCGTCCTGGAGGCCGGATCGTGATCCTTGACCTCAAGAAGCACTCCTTCGAACAGGCGCGCGAACTGTACGCCGATCTCTGGCTGGGATTCTCCGAGGTGGAATTGGACGGATTCATGAACGCCGCCGGATTCAAGCCGGTGGTGATCGCCACTGTCCACCGGGAAGACGAACGTCCGCACCTCGAGACACTGCTCGCGGTCGGGGAAAAGCCGTGATCAGCGGCGCACGATTACCGGATCGCCATTCCGCATTTCGACGTCTTTGACTCCTGGAAATCCCGCCTCGATCTCCTCGACGAAGATCGTGAACCCGGTGTGCCGCCGCTGCCGCGCCTGGATCCACTCGTAGGCCGGGACCCCAAATAAAGATCCGCGCTCCACCGCCTTTCGCAGCCCCTCGGCAAACGGCGAGTTCCCGAATTCGATCCCGCGCGCGACCACCTGGCCATTCCACGGCGCGAAGGTGTTCCGCCGGTTTTCCTGCCAGTCGGCGATCCACGGGTTTCCTGCGGCTGGATACACATAACCGACCAGCACCCGGTAGTCCGGATGGAACAGTGCGAAAAACTGGTGCTGGCGTGCTGGATCCATGAGAAGCGCGTAATAGATACCGGTGTTCGCACGCGGCTGGAACCGCCGGAGGTCCGCCGGCTTGCCCTCAATGTCGGTGCCGCGAGGCCAGACAACTTCCGATCCTCCAGCCAGTGATCCGGGAGCGCCGGGAGCGCCTCCGGCCAGCCCCTTGGTGGCGGAAACATCAAACGTAGTCTTGCCCGGCTCGACGAACGGTGGACCAAACGTGGCATGCTGCATCCACTGAAAGGGACGGTCGTATCCCGCCAGGTTCTCGATCCACTCGTCGACCTTGACCCAGCGCTTTCCACGCGGCATGGTGAGGCGGCGTTCCACGCGGTACTGCGTCCGCGGCAGGTTCGCGCCGTACTGCAAGGTGATCGCCTTCTCGCCGGACTCGAAGCTCGTCATCCTCCACTCGGAAACCGGCGCTTCGCCATGGTTGCCGAGTCCGGCGCGGATCTCCTCCTCCGACGACGGCGGACCATAGTAGGGAAAGCACAGCAAATGTCCCATGTAGCCGCTCGACAGGAAACGGTGGGATCCATCGCCGTAGACCGAATCGTGTTTGGCCGGATTGTACTCATGCGGGTCGATCGTCTGGTAGTGCGGAACCCGCATCGGGTTGATCGCGGCTTTCGGATCGCGCGAAACCAGCCGGACCTCGGCGATGTGGCCGCCGCCACGCAGCACGCTGACCCGGATCAGCCCGTTGTCGAGCACCCACGCCGCCCGGCCGTGCAACATTTCTTCCCGCTGGCCTTGCGCCAGGCTGGCTATGGCCATCAACAAAATCCCACGTACGCGCACGGTGCCTCCTATCGCATCCGGAGAATCCGGTGGTTGTAGCTGTCGGTGATGTACAGCCATCCCGAGGGATGCATCCAGACCCCGTGCGGACGGTTGAGCGGACCCTTGACGCCCGTGCCCGCAATGGTCGACGTCTCCCCCGTCTTGACGTGATACCGCCGGACCAGGTGATTCTCCGCATCCGCGATCACCACGTCACCGCGCTTATCCACGCACAGGTGCTTGGGGCCCTTCAGATCCGGCGTCACACTTCCGGGCTTGATGAGCGTCCGTATCCTGCCGGACTTATCTACCACGCGCAACGCATTTCCGCCTCGCTCGAGAACGTAGACGTTGCCGCGCCGGTCCCCGGCCACCGCACGCGGGTCCACCAGCGGACTCTCGGCCGCCACGGCGCCGTCATTGGGCACGCCCTTGTCTCCGTTCCCCGCGATCGTCCGCACGATACCCGATGCCAGGTCGACCGAGCGGACGCGCCGGTTGGAGAGATCGGCAATCAGCAGTGTCTTGCCATCCGGCGACAGGTCGATCGCGAAGATCCCTTTGAACGACGCCGCGGCCGCCGGACCACCATCGCCCGAGTAGCCTGCTTCCCCATTGCCCGCCACCGTCGTGATCGTCCCCGTGCGGAGATCGATACGCCGCACCCGGTTGTTATGTGTGTCAGCGATGTAGAGCTTCTGGTCCGGACTGATAACGACGCCGTGCGGCTCGTTGAGCGCGGCGGCGTGCGCGGGTCCGCCGTCGCCGGAGAATCCAGCTTTGCCGGTTCCCGCGAAGAGAGTGGTCTGCCCGTCCGGCGTGATCTTCAGAAGGCGGTTGCCCTTGAACTCGATCACGTACGAGTTACCGGCCTTGTCGAATGCGATTCCGAACGGCTCGACCATACGCACTTCCCGCCGGCCGGCGGGCAGGGTGGCCGACGTTCCTCCCCCAGCGTAGTGCTCGATTGTGGCGCCTGAGGCAGACAGCGCGCAGAATAGGAGAATGCTCCGGCTGATCATCATCGCTAGTCTAGCTCTCACCGCGGGCGTGAGTCGTGCTCAACAGGCGCGCCCCCGCGCACGCGAGGTCGGACTGGACTGTTGGACTCTCCCCGCGGGCCGCCTCAACGCCATCACGGACGTGGCCGGAGTGCGCGTAGGCCACTCAACGCTCATTCGCGGATTGAATGTCCGCACCGGCGTGACGGCGGTGCTGCCGCACGGCGGCAATCTCTTTCAGGAGAAGGTGCGGGGGGCGGTCCACGTGGGGAACGCTTTCGGCAAGCTGGCGGGAAGCACGCAGGTGAACGAGCTGGGCGAGATCGAAACACCGGTCCTGCTCACAGCGACACTGAACGTTCCGCGAGTGGCGGACGCGCTGATCACTTATATGCTCGGCTTGCCCGGCAACGAAGCGGTGCGTTCGATCAATCCCCTGGTTGGCGAAACCAATGACGGAACGTTGAATGACATCCGCGGGCGCCAGGTTGGAGTGGACGAAGTGACAGCCGCGATTCGAGGCGCGGGCGGCGGCCCGGTGGAGGAGGGTGCGGTGGGTGCGGGCACAGGCACAATCGCGTTCGGCTGGAAGGGCGGAATCGGCACAGCGTCGCGGCAAACCGCGGCGGGCCACACCGTGGGCGTGCTCGTTCAGTCCAACTTCGGCGGAGATCTCCGCATGTGCGGCGCGCCAGTCGGGCGGGAGTTGAGGCCGCGTGCACCTGGCACGGCCGACGGCAGCATCATGCTGGTGGTGGCGACCGATGCCCCCGCGGATCACCGGCTTCTGCAGCGCCTGGCAGCGCGGACCATGTGGGGACTCGCCCGCACCGGTTCGAGCGGATCGCACGGCAGCGGCGACTATGGGATTGCGTTCAGCACCCATCGCGGACCGGTGGGAGTGATGCCGTCCGACGCCGTATCCGCGCTCCTGCTGGCTGTTGTGGAGGCGTCGGAGGAGGCGATCTACAACTCGATGCTCAAGGCGGTGTCCGTGACAGGCAACGGCCGGACCATCGAGGCGATCCCGGTGGAACGTGTGCGCGCGGTTCTCGCGAAGGCTGGCGGGAGGTGATAGACTCGCGTCAGCCCTGTGCCGCCAGAACAGCTTAACGGTGTATTGAATCTCCGGGTCCATGCGGGCAGCGAGTTCCTGATCGGTACTGAAGCCGCGTTGAGCCCATTGCCCACCGTCGTGATGATTCGAGCCATCTTTGCCGGCTCGCTGCCTGGAGGTGGATCATCGGTTGCATCCCGGTCCGTTGCCGCCTTTGGCCGGGCCTTGTCGATTCCGGCCATGATCTCCTTGTGAAATTCGGTGTATTGTTCTCTCGTCATTGCTTGCTTCTCCCTAGTCGAGTTCGAACCCGTACTCGTCTCTCAAATGCCCGCGGAGGCGGTACCACCGCCCGCGCCGTAGTGCCGCTCGAACAGCACGACGAACGCTACATCGGTTACAGAGATTAACGAAAAGTCGACCGATCAGTGCCGGAAGTGCCGCACCCCGGTGAACACCATCGCCAGACCCAACCGGTCCGCCGCCGCCACCACATCGGCATCCTTCACCGACCCGCCCGGCTGGATCACCGCCGTAACCCCATGCCGCGCCGCCTCCTCCACTCCATCCGGAAACGGGAAAAACGCATCCGACGCCACCACCGCACCCGCCAGCGGCAGGACCGCCTTCATCGCCCCGATCTTCACCGAATCCACCCGGCTCATCTGTCCCGCTCCCGCGCTAATGCTCTGTCCCGCCCGCGCATACACGATCGCGTTCGACTTGACGTGCTTCACCACCTTCCACCCGAACTCCAACGCCCGCCACTCCTCCGCCCCCGGCTGCCGGGCGGTCTTCACCACGCACGCCGCCCGTTCCAACCTGTGCGTGTCCGCCGTCTGCACCAGGAACCCCCCGCTGATCGACTTCACCACCAACGGATCCACGACCGGCCGCGCAACCTCCAACACCCGCAGGTTCTTCTTCCCCGCCAGCACCGCCAGCGCGCCCTCGGTGTAACCCGGCGCCGCGATCGCCTCAGTGAAGATCTTCGATGCCTCCGCCGCCGTCTCCTCGTCCACCGCCCGGTTGAACGCCAGCACCCCGCCGAACGCCGATACCGGATCCGCCTCCAGCGCCCGCCGGTAGGCCTCCAGCAGCGACTCCTGCTCCGCGCAGCCACACGGATTCGTGTGCTTTATAATCGCCGCTGCCGGACCCTCGAACTCCAAGATCAACTGCCAGGCCGCGTCCAGGTCCACCAGGTTGTTATAGGACAGCTCCTTGCCCTGAATCTGGCGCGCCGAGGCGATTCCGCCGGTCCCGGCCGCATACAGCGCGGCGCTTTGGTGCGGATTTTCGCCGTACCTTAACGATGCCGTCCGCGCGACATGCAGGTCGAGGGTGCGCGGAACGGTCTCCAGCGCCCGATCCTCGAACTCTCCCCCCGCCATCGTGATCCGCTCGAGCCGCGCCGTGATCGCTCGGTCGTAGGCCGCCGTCCGCGCGAACGCCGCCTGGGCCAGCCGCCAGTGCGTATCGAGCGACAGCCGCCCGCCCGCCCCGCGCAACTCGTCCGCAAGCCCGGCGTAATCCTCCGCCGACGTCACCACCGCCACATCCTGGTAGTTCTTCGCCGCCGCCCGGATCATTGTCGGACCGCCAATATCAATGTTCTCGATCAACTCTTCGACCGGCGCTCCGGCCCGTGCTGCAATCTTCTCGAATGCATAGAGGTTCACCACCACCATGTCGATCCGCGGGATCGCGTGCGCCGCCAGCGCCGCCATGTGTTCCTCATTCGACCGGATCGCCAGGATCCCTCCCGCCACCCGCGGATGGATCGTCTTCACGCGGCCATCGAGCATCTCCGGAAAACCGGTCACCTCGGCGACGTCCTGCACGGCCAAACCGGCCTCGCGCAGCATCCTTGCCGTCCCGCCCGTGGAGATCAGCTCCACACCCATCGAAGCCAGCACACGGGCGAAATCCGCCAGCCCGGTCTTATCAGTAACGCTCAACAGAGCGCGTTGGATCTGAGCCATGAATCCCTCATTGTGGCATAGTGAATAGCGGTGGACTTCCGGACTCTCGTCCTTCGCGGACTCACCCACTATTGGCGCACCAACCTGGCGGTGGTCCTCGGCGTGGCGACAGCGGCAGCCGTGCTGGCCGGAGCGCTTTTGACCGGAGAGTCCGTTCGAGCCAGCCTCCGCGCGCTCGCCCTGAACCGGATCGGCAACACGCACCACGCGGTCCGTTCGGCGAACCTGTTTAGCGAGCCGCTCGCCCGCCAGCTTGGAAACGGAGTGCCGGTGATCGCGCTCGAAGGCCTGGTCACGCACCAGCAGAGCGGACGCCGCGCGCACGGAGTGCTCGTCTACGGTGTGGATGACCGCTTCTGGACCTTCCATGGACGCTCCGCCGCCGGACTCGAAAACCGCGAGGCCGCCGTCACCCAAGCGCTCGCCGCCGAGCTGGGTGCGGCGGCGGGTGACACGTTGCTGCTCCGCGCGGAGAAGCTCACCGACGTGCCAGCCGAGTCGCTGTTCGGGCGCAAAGAGGACTCCCAGGCGATCCGCTTTACGCTCAAGCGTGTCGAGGAGTTCGCGTTCGCGCTTTCCCCACGCCAGGGGGACGTGAAGGCGATCTACGTTCCGCTCAGCCGCCTCCAGCGCGACATCAACGCCGCCGGACGCGCCAACCTCGTGCTGCTTGGTCCAGGACAGCCGGCCGAACGCCTCCGCACCGTGTTCTCGCTCGACGACCTCGGAATCCGGCTGCGCAAGATTGGCGGACGGTGGGTGCAACTCGACACCCGCTCGGGAGTCATTCCCGAGTCCGTCGAAAACGCGGCAAGCGCTGCCGGGCGCGAGCTCGGACTCACGGTCCAGCCCGCGATGACCTATCTCGCCAACGCGCTGCGCGTCAACGGACGCGAGATCCCCTACTCGCTCATCGCCGCCGTGCCCATGGAGGAGGATGCGATCGTTCTTGGACCCTGGGCCGCGCGCGATCTGGACGCCCGGCCCGGTGCCACGCTCACGCTGGACTACATGCTCTGGCATCCGGGTGGACAGCTCACCAACGAAAAGACAGAGCTGCGTGTCGGCCGCCCGCCGTTGGACGGCCTCCCCACCGACCGCGATCTCGCGCCGGAATACCCAGGCATCACCGATGCCAGCAATGTTTCCGATTGGGATCCGCCCTTCCCCATGGACCTCGGCAAGATCCGGCCCCGGGACGAAGACTACTGGGATCGATACCGGACTACGCCGAAAGCGTTTCTTCCGCTTGCCCGCGCGCAGCAACTTTGGTCGTCGCGCTGGGGCAAGGTGACCACGCTGCGATTCGCGCCTCCCAGCCTTCAAGACGAGGCGTTGGACAAGGCGCTTCAGGAATTGCGGCTCCGGCTGAAGGCCTCGATCGACCCGCTCGCCAACGGATTCACTGTGATCCCGGTGCGCGATCAAAGCCTTTCCTCGTCCCGCGGCGCCACTGACTTCGGTGAGTACTTCGTCTACTTCAGCTTCTTCCTGGTGGTCTCCGCACTGCTGCTCGCCGGACTTTTCTTCCGGCTCGGAATTGAACAGCGGCACGCAGAGATTGGACTCCTGCGCGCCACTGGATTCCCGGCCGCGCGCGTCCTGAAGCTGTTTCTGGCTGAGGGACTGGCGCTGTCAGCCGCCGGTGGATTGCTCGGAATCCTCGGCGCCGTGGCCTACGCCGGATTCGTGCTTCTCGGACTGCGCACCTGGTGGATCGGCGCGGTCGGCACTCGCGATTTGGCGCTCCATGTGAGTCCAATGGCGCTCGCCGGAGGAGTGCTCGGGGCGGTGGCGGCGGCGGGCGTGGCGATCTGGCTGTCGGTCCGCTCGATCCGGCGGATGGGCCCCCGGAGTCTGTTGTCGGGCGCCGGACCGGGCGAGGGCACCGGCGTGAGAGCCCGCAGCCGGAGCCGCCGGGTCGCGTTGGCCGCGGGCGGACTCGGAGTCCTGCTTCTGATTGCTTCCGCCACGGGATTGATCCCCGCCGCCGCCGGATTCTTCGGCGCCGGATCTCTGCTTTTGATCGCCGCGCTGGCCGGGTTTCGCGCGGCACTGGCGGCCAGTCTCCAGACGTTGGTCTCGTCGAGTGCCGCCTTCGCATTCCGCAACGCCGGACACAGGCCGGGCCGCACGGTGTTGACAGCGGCGCTGATCGCGTCCGCGACATTCCTGGTGGTGTCGGTGGAGTCATTCCGCAAAGGCTCGGACACCGGTGGCGAGGCGGCTGCGTGGCCGCTGCTCGCCGAATCGGTCCGGCCCGTCTATTACGATTTGAACGCGGCCGCCAGCCGCCAGTCGCTGAACCTGCCACCAGACCCGGACCTCAAATTCCTCCAGTTCCGGCTGCGGCCCGGCGACGATGCGAGCTGCCTGAACCTCTACGCCCCAGAGAATCCGCGCGTGCTCGGCGCACCGGCGGGGTTCCTCAAAGAAATCGACGGAGACCTGATCAACGACGCCATTCCCGCCGCGGGCGACGCGAATTCGCTCGCCTATGTCCTGCACAAAAAGGTGGGCGACGAGATCACGCTGTCGAACGGCGTCAAGCTTCGAATCGCCGCCGCCTTGCACGACAGCGCGTTCCAGAGCGAGCTGCTGATTGCCGAGCGGCACTTCCTGCGCGCGTTTTCCAGTGAGCAAGGCTACCGCGTGTTTCTGATCTCGGCGCCACGGGGCCGGTTGGCGGCTTTGCCGGGCGAATTGGAAAAGTCCCTTGCCGACCATGGCTTCGACGTGGTCTCGACAGCAGAGCGCATCGCGTCGTTCCACCGGGTGGAGAACACGTACCTGTCAACATTCCAGTCGCTCGGAGCGCTTGGGCTGTTGCTCGGAACAGTCGGGCTGGGGGCGGTACTGTTCCGGAATGTGCTGGAGCGGCGGCGCGAGCTGGCCTTGCTGGCGGCGTCGGGATGGAGCCGGTCCGCGCGGTTGTCGCTGGTGCTGCGCGAGAATCTGGTGTTGCTGCTCGCCGGACTGGCATGCGGCGTTGCCGCCGCGGTGCTGGCGATCGCTCCGGTGCTTGCCAAGCGTGGCGCAAGCTTTTCGGTGTTGTCGATTGCCGGGATGCTGGTGGTGGTGCTCGCGGTGGGAGCGCTCGCGGCGGCGCTGGCGTCGCGATGGGCAATGCGGGAGTCGGTCACCGGATCGCTGCGGGCTGGCTGAGCGTTCAAGTGGGACGGAGTGGGACAAATTTTTGTCCCGCCTACCGGCCGGCGTTGGCGCGAATTGAAGGTCTTGTTGGTCACTATTTTCTCCGCCAGTTTGAGAATACATCCTTGTCAAGCAGCGGCGGCGTTCGGAGTGGGGTTTCCCGGGCCAGGTTCGGTGTTTAAGTGCTTTTGAATGAATGGAGTGGAGAGGACGTAAAAAAAGTTCGCTGGCCGGCGAACGGATTCCGGCGGAAGGCGGGGCTGCTCGCATGTTGTTGATTTCACTTGTTCCGCGCGTACGCGCTGGTCCACCCTCGAGGCTGACGTGACGGCGCTGGTGCGGGAGGGATTGGGTTGCAAGAAATCGATGGGGAACTGATCGGGATGTCGGGGAACAAATGGGATTTAACCCTGGTTCCAAGGGGCCTGCGGCCATAGCCGTCACTTCCCCCAGGAACGGGCCCGCCGCGAGTAAACTCGAAGAGATGACTAGCAACGCACTCTCCGGCGTCCGCATCTGGCTCTCCGGAGCCGTGCCAAACAGCGCATCCCCTGAAGAATCAACTCGCCTGAAGCAATTCGCCGAGCTTCTCGCGCAGGAGGCATTCCGCGAAGGCGCGATCCTGGTCCACGGCTTCCATCCATCGCTCGTCGAAGAGCTCCGCGAAGCAGCCGTCACCCATCGCAAGAACGCGGGCAAGAAGGCCCAGCTTCGTCTCGTCGTCTCCACCTGGTTTCGCGACCCCGCCACCGGGACCTACGCCGGCCGCACCCCGGAAGAGTGGCGCGAACACGCCGAACTCATCGAGGTCCCCGCCGGGCCCGACCTCCCCTCGAGCCTCGTCCGCCTGCGCGATGCCCTCGCCGCCCAAGCCGATTCACTCGTCGCCGTCGGCGGCCAGTGGTGGGATAAGGCCAACGCCGGCGTCCCTGCCGAGTTCAACCTCGCCATCACGCGCGGCATTCCGAGCTTCCTCCTCGGCGCACTCGGCGGTGCCACCGCCGGCTATTTGAAGAACAATCGCGGCATCCTCGAGCAACTCCGCAACGGACTCGACTTCGACGCCAACGTCGACCTCGCCCGGCAGCCGGAAATCCCCGCCCTGGTCGAGAAGCTCCTCGCGCAGATGCGCCTGCTTCCGCTCGGCCGCCGCGAAACAGCCGAGGGCCAGCCGTTCCGCATCCTCAGCCTCGACGGCGGCGGCATCCGCGGCGCCTTCACCGCGGCTGTCCTCGCGCACTGGGAAGAGTCCACCGGACTCCGCATCGCCGATCACTTCGATCTGATCGCGGGTACCAGCACCGGCGGCATCCTCGCCATCGGACTCGGGCTCGGCCTCCCGGCTCGCGAACTGCTCGATTTCTACCGCAAGCACGGCGCCGAGATCTTCCCCGTCACCGGCCTGTTCGAATCCGTCTGGCACAAAGCGAAACAGGTGTTCGGCGCCAAGTACGGCGTCGAGGCCCTCGAAAAGCAACTCGCGGCCGCCTATGACAAACAAGGCGTCGCGCGTCTCGACCAATCGCGGACCCGCCTCCTCATCACCTCCTACAACATGACTGCCAACGCGGTCGCCCTTTACCGCACCCCGCACTACCCCGGCTTCAAACAGAAGGAATCACCCCGCGCCGTCGCCGTCGCCCGCGCTACGTCCGCCGCGCCAACTTACTTCGATCCCGCACCGGTGGACGATCCCCTTTCCCCGCATGAAGCGGTCGACGGTGGTGTCTGGGCCAACTGCCCGGCCATGGCGGCGATCGCCGAAGCCACTGCGGTACTCAAGATTCCGCCGGACCGCATCGAACTCCTCAGCATCGGCACCGCCGGCCTCGCGCCGGTCATCGAGACGCCGAAATCCGGAGGCCTCAGCGGCTGGGCGCTGAAGGTCGCGGACCTCTTCATGAACTCGCAAATGGAGGCCACCCTCGGCTACACGCGCCAGATTCTCGGTGACCGCCTTCTCCGAGTGGATGACAAGTCGGTCGAGGCATTGGATGACATCGCGAAACTCCCTCTATTGATCGCCCGTGGCATTACCGCCGCCGAGGCAAATCAGATCAAAGTGAAGGAGCGCTTCCTCAACGGATCACCTGTACTCCCTTGGCGCGGCCCGCAAGGAACGTGACGCCGGCGAACAACTGAGTCCGCAACCGCTCCGTATCCCCATGCATCGCGTGCCCGATCCACGCCACCACCGATTGCCTCACCGCGATCCATTCCACTTCCCCTCGACCCCAGCGCATGCGCAACCCGCGCAGCCGCCGCCGGAATCGCGCCACATTCTCACGCACCAGCCGCCGCTTCTCCGGAAACACGCGCCATCCGAGAAACGTCACTCCATCGCGCGTCCGGTAAATGCGTGACTTGCCCGCGTGAACCCGCAGCCGGATCTTCCCCATCTCTTCCTCGATCGCCGCCCGCGCCTCCCGCAACCGCCCCTTGTCCGGATCGAGCAACAGCAGATCATCGACGTATCGAGCGTAGGCCGCCGGCCGCAACTCCCGCTCGATGAACTGATCCATCCGGTCAAGGTAGACGTTCGCGAAGAACTGAGACGTCTGATTCCCCAAGGGAATCCCCCGCCGGCGCGCAAACGGCGTAAACAGATCGTCGCCGTCGAAATACCAGGCCACCGGCTCCTGCTCGTTCGAGCCCGCGATGATCGCCGAGGCCAAGTCCAGAGTCTTCCGGCACTTGATCACCCGCGCCAATTGATCCGAAAGAATCGCATGATCGATCGACGCGAAGTATTTGCGAACGTCGAGACACAGCGCGTACTCGCAATGCCGCGCCGCTCGCGCCGCGTGCGCCACCGCCGCGTGCGTCCCTCGTCCCTTCCGGCAGGCGAAGCTGTGCGCGGAAAACCGCCGCTCGAACACCGGCTCGAGCACTTGCGTCAAGGCATGATGCACCACACGGTCGAGAAACGGAGCCGCTGAAATCAGCCGCGGCTTCGGCTCCCGAATCTCGAACACGCGATACCCGCCGGGCCGGTAGCTGCCATCGAGCAACGCGTTTCGCAGCCGCGGCAAGAGGCTATCCTGCCGCGCCAGGAACTCCGCCACGTCCGGCCGGCTCCGCTTTCCCAATGCCGCCCGGTGCGCCGCCTCGATCAGATTCTGCCACGAGGTCAACTCCTCCCACAATCCACCCACGCGTTTCATCGCGCATCCTGCGGCAGCGACTTCCGCCACCCGCCCGTCATCCGTCCCGCCTCATCCAGCTTCTCGGCGGCGTACCCGTAGGAATCAGCCGTTAGCAAATGCAGATCCTTGGCTGTACGAATCAGAAACCGGAGCGTGTTGATCTGCCGCTGTGCACGTCGCAACGGCTCTTCGCGCGCTGTTTCGAACGCCGCTTCCACGATCGAGCTTTGCAGATCGAGCATCGTCGCCGTGATTCGGTCGCCCACCGTAAACCGGTACGAACGCGGAAATCGCTCCACTTTCTTCAACACCCACACCGTGAGGTTGTACACCTTCTGGACCAACGGCGCTGATTCCATCGCCATCTCGCTACCTCGATTCACCGTGACAGACAAGAGATGAGGCTGGCCGAGCTTCGCGGCCCATTCGGCCACTACCACAGGACCAGCCCCGGTTGATGTTTGGCTCCCCCATCCTGAGCCGGGCGAAGCCGGGACCGAAACCCGGATGCAAGAGAGCACGCTCGCGCCGGTCACCCGGTCACGACTCTGGCTGATCCCCCTCCGGCGTTGCCGAAGGGCGCCTTGCGTCCCGCGCACACCGAAACCCGTTGTTGTTGCGGTTGTCGGGGTCGTTCCTGTTACGGTTCGACGCGCGGGTGTTCTGAGAATTGTTGTTCCACGAACCCCCGCGATTGCGGTTCCGTCCACTGATCATCGATACGCCGACGCCTTTCTTCCGGATTGGTAATCGTCAAAAATTTTTCTCGCGGCTCACGCCGCGAGAAGCCACCGAACAAAAAGAAGAAGGAAAAAAGTAAACCGAATTCAATCCCGCGCACACCGAAACCCGACGTCGCTGCCGCGGTTGACGGGGACGTCCCTGCCACGGTACGACGCGCGGGAGAGTCCGAGAATTGATGTTCCACGAACCCCCGCGAATCACGCGATCCGTACCCCTCGCCGGACCCTTCGGGTCCACTTGCGCTCCAGGCTGGTATTCACCATACCAATCCGCGTTCCACTCCCAAACGTTGCCAAGCATGTCGTAGAGCCCGAACCGGTTGGGCATCAGCCCCTTCACGGGATGCGTCATTTCTCTGCTGTTCTTGTCGTACCAAGCGATCGCGTCCAACTCTCCGTAACGCGCCCGTGGGTCGCCGGCGCGCGCCGCGTACTCCCACTCCGCCTCCGTCGGCAATCGCCCACCCACCGCCTTGCAATAGGCCACGGCTTGGTTCCAGTTCACATCCTCCACCGGCAAATCTGCCCCTTTGAAATTGCTGGGGTTGCTCCCGATCACTTTCTGATACGCCGCCTGCGTCACTTCGCTCTCGCTAATCCAGAACCCCTTCGTGATCCGCACCGGATGAGCGGGCTTCTCGTCGCTATCGCACTCGCCGTCCCCCGGCGAGCACCCCATCAGGAACTCTCCCGGTGGAATCCACAAATAGGTCAACCCATCCACCGGATTCACGAGCGAAGCCGCGTAGCTCACCGCAAGCTGATTCGTGACGCTCACCTTCGCCAACTGCACGGTCTCCCCTTCCGGCCGAATTACCGTCGCAATCCGCCCGGCAAGCGAAGCGACAACGCCGCCATTCAGGACCCTGCCTGCTTCCACCGTGAGCCGCTGCCGCGCGACCGGCGGCTTCTCGGACCCCGTCACAAACAAGGCTGCTCGCGCCGCGACAGCCCGCTCGAAGCTGTTCTGACCTGTCTCCCTCAGAAGCTCGCGCACCGGCGTTCCCACCGCCGCCTCGGCAACCGCCGCCATCGCCCGCTGCATCGGGTCGTTCGGAAACACTCGCGTAACCTGCGAACGCTCAGCGGCGCCGGGCAGCTTCCACGTACTCACCTCGAGCCGCACCGGCACGTGCCGCATGGCGAAGTCCGCTCCAGTCCAAGCCAACGCGCAAAGCAGGGCCGTGCCCAGTGCGTGGATCCAGACTCGCGGACCGAACTCGAGCCGCCCCCCTTCGAACAGGAGGCGCAACCAGGCGGATGGTGGCCTTATCGCGAGCTTCCGGTCTACCCTTCGGCCCAGCAGGAACGAGAACAGGATGTAGTCTCGAACCGGAGCCTCCTGTCCCCGCTTTCCCTTCGCGATCCGCAACGCTCCCTTCCGCTTCTCGGTCTTCGTGAGATACGCCTCGACGAGTTCGCGCACGCTTCGCTCTCGCACTCCCATCTCGCCGATCAGGCGAGCCCGCATCCAATCCGGGATCCGGCCATAACGGAACCAGGGCAGGCTCGTCAGCCGCGCCAGCGCCTCATCCATCCGCCCCGGACTTCCACCGGACGGCGCCAGCTTCTGCGCCAGCCAAAGCGTCATCTCCCAGAACGTCTCCGGGTAGATCGAACACGCACCCGCGAGCAGCATGCCATCCGATCCGAGGTAGGCCCTGGCCTGGGCCATCATCGCCTCCTCTTCCCGCTCGTCTTGAGGCGTGTTCTCCACCCAACGCCTCGGGATCAGGCGAAGCGGCCGCGGGTAAGGAGCCCCCGTTCCGGCGCCCTTCGCCTCCCCTTGGATCATGGCGATCATTCCTTCCAGGGTTGCCCGGCCTGTCCGCACTCCCTCCGCTTCCAACAGGCTCCGGGCCGATGGGTGCACGGGAGACGTTGATAGAATCGCGGCGTCCTGCCATCTGCCGAGATCCCGGATCCACTCCGGCGCCTGCTCTTGGGCGCCGCGCAGCAATTCCGCCGGGTCCGCGAGAACCCAAACGTCGTGCTCCGGGTGCCGCGCCGCCGCCTCCTTCAGATCGATCCAGCCCACCGAGGCCGAATCGCGAAGCTGCTCCGGTGTCCGGCGAAAGGTGTAGAGATCGATGAAGGCCCCGTGATGCCGCAACGCCCCGGCGAGTTGGGTGAAGAACTCGAGCTGCTGATCGCCGGCGCCGGCCCGGTCCACCAGCCAGAGAAATTCTCGTGGCCGGGTGGACGCGGTGAACACCGGAGTGAACAGGCCAGCGCTCCGGGCGGTTCCCACCACGGTTGGCTCGGCGGCAAGCGCCCATACTGCGGAGGGTTTGCGCCGCCGCATCTCCTTGGCCAACTCCTGTGCGCGCCGGTCGCGAAACGGAGCTTCGGGTGCCGGTGGAGCCAGGTCGTGAGTCTCCATGTTGCGGTCGATCTCGAAACGGTTCAGGCGTGACCGTGTTTTCAACAGCCACCAGAGCCAGAGGGCCGCTCCGAGCAGCGGGAGCGCCGCGGCCACCCATCGCAGCGGCTCGAGCATTGCTGACAGGCTCCGGTCCAAGGTCGCGATCCGGAGTTCTCCGCTACGAGACAGTGCGAACGCGCCCGGCGACTTTGGCCAATCGGCTGCGGGCGCCGGTTCGGCCCGTTGCCCGAAACGGCTCTGGTGCAAATTCCGAGTCGAGCCAAATTCGGTAACGGCCGACGTCTCGATCGAACCCGACTCCGATCACGCAGC
>VFZX01000006.1 GCA_016871015.1 Acidobacteriota bacterium
TCGCGATGTAGGCGCGGCACGCTGGCTCACTCTCAAACCGCTCGTCGAACTCCTCGATGGTCTTGGGGAAGTCCTCCATTCTCCGAATCTACATATTGTGGTCTGCTGAGTCAAGGGGATATCCACCTGCTCTCAAATCAAACTGAGCACTGCGGTCGGGATGGCTGCTGCCTTCTTGCGCCTTGCGGTTGGCCTGCAGGCTATAGCCCATTTCATGAAGCAGTTCGGCCACCACCGGATAGCTCACCTCATGCCCCATGGTTGCCAATTCCTCGGACTCACTACGACGCTTATGCCGAACCGATGTGGCGAGCCTTTTCCGATACACCGGACCTCACGCCCTATCGCGCCGAACCGCCTCGCACCAGGCTCGACATGATCAATCCTCCGCGCCCGGGACAAGCAGCGCTCTTTGACCGGATCGATTCAGGAGAGGACGATCTGATGAATGACGTGCTCTGGCGCGCCATCATGAAGACCGATCCGCCGCCTCCGGTGCGCAGCTACCAACCCGTCTCGCCTGTGTAACTACCTCGCTCCCCTCGCAAACAACGCCTGGCAGAACTCCCCACGCGTCACCGGACCCACGCCGCCCACCCCCGGCAGCCACTCCCCGAGAGTCTCCCGCGTAAACACCGCCGGTTTCGACGGAGACTCCTTCCCCACCCCCAACCTCCACCACCGGACCGCCGTCTCCGCATCGACCGCCTCCCCGCTCCGGGCATGGTAGTCCTCGAAGAACCCCTTCGTGCCGAAATATTGCAGCGCCCGGAACGCCGGATCCTTGCGGTCGATATCGCGAAAGTACGTGATCACCTGTCCGGCATCCAACCGCGCGCGCTGCAGCTTCGCGACATCCACCGCCCGCGGCTCCACTCCACCCGCGATCGCCAGATGCGCCGCCGTCCCAGCCGCCTGGCCCAGCGCCATCCACGTCGGCTCCAGCCGCACCGTCGAAAACGCGACATGCGTCGTTGACGCCGCCACCGGGACCAGCAGCCCGTCCACAGATTCCGGCACCATGATCCGGTACGGCATCTGATAAGGCCGTGTCAATTGGTCCAGCATGAAGATGTAGCCCTCGAGCGCCACATCGTGACCCTTCTCGCGCTTCCTCACCGGAAAGCTGTCCACCGGAAACTCGCCCGCCGCGATCGAATCCGCATGGATCCGCGTCCGGCCCGAGCCCGGCGCAAGGATCGTGTCGTTCTCCGTCAGCGTGTACAATCCGGCGAGCCTACGCGCCTCCCGCACGTAGAGCTGAAACGGGAAATTGCCGCTGTCTTCGAACTCGTCCTTCGCCAGGTGATACCGGCGCGCCAGGGCCCGCTGCTCCGGCGGAACCGCCCCGTCGTTCTGCAGGAAGTACAGCAATCCCAGCGTGATGTTCCGGATCCTTTCCGAGATCCTCTCGCGCTCCTCCCACGAAGCTTCCGGATACGCGTAATTCTCTCCGGCGAACGGAAAGCCCAGCGGCCGGGGATTCATATTGACGTCAGTCTTTTTGTTTGGCAGCTCGGCGATCGACAATGCTCGCACCACCGTGTTGAACGTTGGACCGAAGTACCCGACCCCTTCCTTGTGCACCTTCGGCGGACCCATCCGTCCCGCCTTCCAGTCATCAATGTAGCCGAGGTAGCGCGTGCGATCGTAGTCCGGCGGCGGCGCTGTCAGAACGCGGCTGTTCGCCGGATCCGAGCTCAAACACAACCGGTACGTGTAAGCTGTAATCCGCTTGTCGCCCTCGCCGGTGCTACCGCTCAAGAAGGTGCGCGTCTCGTAATCCTGATAGATCACGCCGGCGTGAAGCTCGTTGAACTCCGACCGTTCCTCGCGGCCCAGCCGGTACCGCGCGCCCGCGTGTGCGAACAGGTCGCCCTCGTAGCTCCCGTCAATGAACATGCGCCCGCGGAACTCCGTGACCTCGCCGGTCGCACGGTTCTTGGCCCGGAGCCCAGTCACGCGCCTCGTGCCGCGGATCACTTCTTCCAACCGGTGATTCGTGAACACGCGGACCCGGTTCTCGCGCGCCACCATCCGGTCGATCACGCGCTGCGCCACCGACGGCTCATAGTAGTAGCCGTCGCGCGACAGCTTCACGTTTTCGCTGCCCGGTCCGTACGTCTCGACGTAGTGCGCGTGGACAAGGCCCGTGAACTCGCGAAACAGGCCGCCGATCGCCTCACGCGTCTCGATGTCGGACTTGCCCAATCCGCTCGTCGTCATGCCCCCCAAATGCTTGTGATACTCGATCAGCGCGGTACTCCGGCCGTTGCGCGCCGCGGTGACGGCAGCCGCCACTCCTCCCGGCGTACCGCCATAGACAACAACGTCGAAGTCGAGCGCCAGGAGAAAGAATGCAAGCGTCATGGGCGCAGCTTCGACACCGGAATCTCCGCGACCTCGATGTCTTCCTTGTTCGTCGCATAGATCACCCACAGCGATCCGCCGTGCTCGATCGCATGCGGATACTGCGCGGTGCCGCTGCCCTTCGCCCGGCCCTCGAACCGGCGCGGCGGAAGGTTCTTGCGGATCGCCAGCGCCCGGTCAAAGGTCCATCCATCACGGCTGAACGAAACCGCCAGCGGATCGCGTCCCTTGGGATTCGGATTGTTGATCAGGAAGTACGCGCCGTTCGAAAGCCGCCCCGGAAAGTTCTTCGAGGTCGCGTCTGGATAATTGGTCCGCACTGGTTTCGACCAGGTGCGTCCGTGGTCCGCGCTCAACGCGCGCAGCATCACGCCGGACCTCGAGTTGTCGCGCACGATCATGTGGACCTCGCCGCCTTCCGTCGCGTAGTAGGTCGGCTCGTCCATCTTGTCGAATGGCGGCTCGGACGCGACCGGTGTGTGCTTCCAGGCGCCCGGCGAATCGGCGAGCGCCATCGTCACGTTCATGTCGCGGTCGCGGCAGACCAGAGCCAACATTCCGTTCAACCGCTCGGGCGGGAAGTTGTTCATGCAATCGTCCGCATAGACGCCGCGCGGCTCCCATTTCCGTCCAGTCCACTCGAACCGGCGCAGACTCAGGTTCTTCCACACGACGCTCTTGCCGCGATTCCGGTAGTCCGCGCTTTCGATGTAGGCGGCGAGCGCGGTCAGCTTGCCCCCCGTGACATAGATGCCGCGCGCGATCCAACGCGCCGGACCCTGTGGTCCATCCGGATCGGCGGCGAGCACTTCCGCCTTCGACCAGCGGTGCCCGTCGCGGCTGGTCGCGTAGAGGACCTGTTGATCGGGATCCTCTTCACCTACCATGCTCGACGACCACATCGCCCAGAAGCGGCCATCGTGGTGCGCGATGTAGGAATGCAGGTTGAAACCCGAGACCTTCTCCACGCCGCGGAACACGGTCGAGTGCCGCGCAGGCGCTTCCGGCAGCGCGTTCACGTCGTCGAGCATCCCCGTGCGGCTCAGCAAATGAGAAGCAGTTCTCACCGGAGGCAGACCGAACGACTCGACCGGATACTCCGAGATCTCGATGTCCTCCTTGTTCGTCGAATAGATCACCCACAGCGAGCCGCCATGCTCGACGGTGTGCGGATACTGAAAGCTGTTCGGACCCTTCGCCCGGCCTGGATGCCTTTGCTGCGGAGGGTTCAACCGCAGCGCAACCGGACGCTCGAACGTCCAGCCATCGCGGCTGAATGAGATTGCGAGCGGATCCCGGCCGCTCTGGTTCGGGTTGTTGATCAGGTAGAACCAGCCGTTCGACAGGCGTCCCGCGATGTTCTTGCTCGTGGCGTCGGGGTAGTTCGTGCGCACCGGAGCGGTCCACGTCCGCCCCGCGTCCTTACTGATCGCGCGATACAAATAGCGGGACCGTCGCGCGTCGCGCAGCAGCATGTGGACAACTCCGTCCGCATCGGCGTACTCGCTGGGCTCGCTCATGCGGTCGTGAGGCGCTTCACCCGGCAGCTTGGCCGTGATCCAGCGGCCATTCTGTTCATGCGCCGTGTACATCCTGGCGAAACTGTCCCTGCACGTCATCACCGCCGGACCCCCGTGGGAGCGCGGCGGATAGTTGTTCATGCAGTTGTCCACCATCACGCCCTGATCCACCCATCGCCCGCCGCTCCACTCGAAGCGGTGAAGCCGCAGCCCATGCCAGCTCTCGCGGCCCGTGGGTGCGTCGCGCGGGCCCTCGTAGCCCGCCGCCAGCGCGAACAGCTTGCCCCCCGCCGCATAGATCCCACGTGCAATCCAACGCCGCGGACCCTCAGGCCCATCCGGATCCTCCACCACTACCTGCGGCGATGACCAGGTGTGGCCTCGCTGCTGGTCGCGTAGCGGATCAACTGGCTCGAGCTGTCTTCATCCACCTGGCCCGAGGACCACATCGCCCAGAAGCGCCCCTCGAAATGCGTGACGTAGGAGTGCAGGTTGAACTGCCACTTCCCTGCCTCGGCACGGTAGACGGTGCTCGTCCTGGCCGCGACCGTGCGCAGGCTCTTCGGCTGCCTGAGCAACGAATCATCGGCGAGCAGCTTCCCGGGCTGCGCCGCGATCGCCAGGAACATCGCGAACTCAATCGGCATGACGGGCTCCCTTCCATCCAGCGGCCATGCGCCTCTTCATTTCGTCGCGCTGCGCCTTGTACTCTGGATCGCCCACGACATTGACGCTCTCCGCCGGATCCCGGCGGTGATTGTAAAGCTCAGCTTCGATCACCTCGTGGTCTCGCCTCCACTCTGTATAGCGCATCGTCTCGGTACGCATCGTGTATCCCATCACTCCACCTTTCAAGATGCTGTCCGTCGACTGCCCTGCGGATTCCCGCGCCGGACGCGGATACTGGCTGAACGCCGCGGTCTTCCATTTCGCCTTCGCCGGATCCTTCAGGAGCGGCATGAAGCTCTGCCCTTCCAGGTTGTCCGGCGCGCACAATCCGCACAGCGCGGCGAGCGTTGGATACAGGTCGACGAACTCGACGAGCCGCCGGCACCGTCCGCCCGCGCGCGACACACCGGGAGCCGAGACGATTAACGGCGCGCGTGTCGCCGCTTCATATCCAGTCGACTTGCCCCAGTGGCCGTGCTCGCCCAGGTGCCATCCATGATCGCCCCACAGCGCGACCACTGTGTTCGACGCGAGACCCAACCGGTCGAGCGCCGTGAGAACCCGGCCGATACAGGCATCCGCGTACGCGGTGGCCGCGTAGTAGCCGTGCATCGCCTCGCGGATCTTGGCCTCGGAGACTGGCCCTTCCTTCGGAAAGTCGGCGTAGCTGCGCAGCTCACTATAGGATGGGATCGCGAAGCGCGACGCTCCGCGCGCAGGATCGGGATTCACGGCCAACGGAAGGCGCGAGCGGTCGAACAGATCCCAATACTTACCTGGCGCGGTGAACGGCAGGTGCGGCTTGGTGATACCGACGCCGAGGAAGAACGGACGGTCCTGGATGCGTTCAAGTGTTTGAACGGCATCGGCGGCGACGCGCCCGTCGATGTAGGCTTCATCCGCCACGTCCGCGCGTTCGGTGGCCGCTGTCTTCACCCAGTCCTCGGGCGGACGGTTGGCGGCGAGCACGTATTGATCCCGCTTGGTCACCATGTGGAGCCGCTTGGGAACGCTCCAGCTTGCGCGGTCGTTCATGATCTCGCTGCCGTGGAAGACCTTGCCGATGTTCTCAGTGTGATAACCGTTGTTCAAGAACAGCCGGGGCAGTGTGACAGCTCCAGGCTCGCTGCGATGGAACGGCGTGTTCAGGTCATGGACTCCGATCGTGTCCGGCCGGAGCCCGGTGAGCAATGAAGCGCGCGACGGTCCGCAGAGCGCCTGCTGGCAGTAGGCGCGCTCGAACACGACGCCGCGGGACGCCAGCGCGTCGATGTTCGGTGTCCGCGCGGACCGGTCGCCGTAGCAGCCAAGCTGCGGGCGCAGGTCGTCGACTGCGATCATCAGGACGTTGCGGTGCGCCGCCGCGAACGCGGACAACAGGAGGGACCGGCGCGTCAGGTGATGCATGCCAGATGGCGATTATAGCCCGCCGGGGAAACCGCTATCATGGTGGCTTGAGCCGCAAGAGGAGACCGCTGCATCTCGGTGTTTCGCTCCGGACTGTCCAGAGGCAATGGAGTTACACCGACTACCGGTTCATCGTCGGGTTCCGCATAGATGCAGCGAAGACGCTGTTTGGCCTATTTGGCAGCGACAAGAAGTAACGTCGGCAACTCACGGCTGCCCACAGGTAAAGTTCGCGGCGTCGTTCACCTCCCCCGACCCCTTGTACTTCGCCACCAGCGGAAACGCGCACAACGGACGCGTCTTTTCCACCTCCCGCTGCCCCTGGTCCTTATACCGTGTCGCAATGATCCGCTCCGGCGCGACCCCCTGCTCCACCCACCGCTCGAGCGCCGCGCCGACATCATGGTCCGCATCCTTCTGCGCGGGCGCCGCCTGGCCGAACACATTCGCGCCGGACCCGCCCGCGCAATGCTGCACTCCCGGCGCCATGAACAGCCGCACGAACTGCCGGGTCCGGTCCGCACCCAGCTTCTTCTCGACTGACTGGAAATAGTCGATCGTGTTCTGCCCCGGAATCGCCGCGTCGGACCACCCATGGTACAGGATCAGCTTCCCTCCCCTGGCCTGGAACTTCGACAAATCGGGATTCGTCGCATCGAGCGTCTTGGCCAGCCGCCGCGCGGCCTTGTAATCGCGGTCGACATCGAACGTGCGGAAATCCCAGTCCGGGTTGTTGTACACCATGTTCTTGAAGAACTGGGTGCCGAAATTGTACATCGAGCTCTTCTCGCGCTCCGGCCCCGTGATCCACGGACCCCAACCGCCAGCCTCGGCCTCTCCTCCGGGTGAAACCGCCGGGAACAGCGTGCTTCCCTTCCCCGTCAGCGGTCCCGACTGGACTTTTTTGAGCGCGGCGAGCTGCGGCGCTGTCAGGCAGGAATCCGACTCGGCCCCCTTGCATTGGAGCACCGCGGGATCGAACCGGCACGTGGCCGGATTTTCGAGAACCCCGTCTTTCACCCCATCGTTTGCGTCGCAGGCGGCACGCACCGCCGCTTGGATGGCCGGAAGCTTAGCTTGCGATATATAGGATGCGGGCTCGCTGAGCAGCGCCTTGACTCCCCACGCGGCGGAGGTCAGCAGCCGGGTCCAGTAGTTGGCCGGTGCGCCAGCGACGATCCCGTCGTAGTCTTCCGGAAACCTCTGAGCCTCCATGAGCGCCTGGCGTCCGCCATTGGAACAGGAATTAAAATAGGACCGCTTCGGGCCCTGGCCATAATGAGCAGCGATGAGCGCCTTGGCGGCGACCGCGGTCTCATGGATCGCGCGGTAGCCAAAGTCGGCAATCTTGTCCTGCTGGTTCAGTGCCCAACGCGCGTCCTGGCCTCCAGCGCGGTGTCCGGTGTCCGTACCCGCGGTTGCATATCCGCCATTCACCACCGCGGCGAGCTGGGCGTAACCGACCGATCCCGCGTAGCCGCCGTTGCCAACCCCCTGAAACTTGCCGTTCCAGTCGGAGGCGGGCATCCAGACTTCGAGCCAGATGTTGGATCCGGCGGCGGGCTTGATGGTCCCCGACACGCGGCAGAAGTCGCGGCGGAGCCGGACCGGATTGCCCTCCGGCGGCTTAAACTCCCCGGCCTTGACCAGTGCGGCGGTTTCGATGCGGGTGTGTGGAAGGCTGAGTTTGGCGAGATCAGCGCAGGGTGTCGACGCGTAGAGCGTGACGGCGGTGGCAACGAAGAGAGCGGACTTCATGAAGTCCATTATGCACCATACCAAGCCCAAGGTGCCTGTGCCAGAACCGCGCCACAAGAAGCTCAGTTCCCCGCCCCCCATGGAACTGATCTAAACCTAAGTATATCATCGGTTTACGCCGTGTGTCCAGTGGAATCTCCGGCGAAATCCACGGGCTCCGGCGGGCCGCGTCTTGCGTATTTCTGGCTGTACAGCTTGACAGCCGTATAGAAAGCAGGCTATGCTGCTTGCAATGCCCACCATCGTCTCCATCGCCAACCAGAAGGGCGGGGCAGGCAAAACCACCCTCTGCCTCAACCTCGCCGGTGGACTCGCCGAAGCCGGCTACCGCGTCCTGGTCATCGACGCCGATCCCCAGCAAAGCGCCTCGAAGTGGCGCAACCGGACCGAGGACAACGGCCTCGGCTTCGACCTGATCTCGATGCCGCGTCCAGGCCTCCACAAGGATCTGCCCAAAATGAGCCTCGACTACGAGTTGGTGCTGATCGACACGCCCCCCGGACTAGCGGACCAGCAGGGGCAGGGAAGCATCACGATCGGCGCCGTCCTCGCCAGCCAGTTCGTGCTGATTCCCGTCCAGCCCACTTTTCTCGATTACGAAGCTTCGGCCATGGTCGTGCCGCTCCTGCAGCAGGTTGCCGCCTTCCGCCCCGACATCCGGGCCCTGGTGGTGATCAACCGCAAGCCTACCACCCGCTCCCGGCTGGCGAGCGAGGCGCGCGCCGCCGCCGTGCAGTTCTTCGGATCCTCGCGCCTGCCGCTGTCGGTGCTTGAAACCGAGATCAGCGACCGCACCGGGTTCAAGGAGTCCCCCGGCACCGGGCAGACCGTGCTCCGCTACGATCCGGCGTCCAAGGGCGCCGAGGAAATCCGCAAATTGACCCTGGAGGTGATCGAATGTCTAAAAGCCCCCGTCCAAGCCTGACACAGTTGGGGCGCGTCGAGCTGCCGGAGAGGAGCGCGCCGAGCATACCCGCGGAACTCGAAACGGCGGTGCTGGGAGGCGGTGGGACAGCTCCCGCGCCAGAAGCGGACATCCAGCCAGCCGTCAAGCCAGCTCCCCAGCCTCCAACCCAGCCACACACCAAGCCGGATGCACAGCAAGCTGTACAGCAATACAGTCCCGGCACCCGCCTCATCGCCAAGTCCGGCCCAAAGCGCCCTCAACCCACCCAAAGCGTCACCTACCGTCTCCCGGTGGACCTCTACAACCAGCTCTCCGACGTCGCCCACGACTACCGCCTCAACATGACCGACATCGTCGTCGAGGCGCTCGAACGGCACCTCGTCCATTTCCCCCTCCGCCGCCGGTAGTCCCGCCTTTAGAACAACGCGAGCTGGCTGTTGGCCAGGAACTCCTCCATCGACATCATCGGAATCTCCTCCGCAAGCCGCCGTTTCAAGCATTGGACCAGCAGCGCCCGCCGCTCTCCCTCGCTCCATTCCTCGACCGACGGACACGTCTGCGCCAGATCCTTCCACAGCGGCTTCAACCGGAGCGCGACTTCACCCTCGTCCATCGAGGTCTCCATGTACCGGGACACCACCTCATCCTGGTAGGCCCGGTAGCGCTCCTCCGCCGCCAGCCGCCGCGTCTCGGCTTCCGCCCGGCCGCCATTGCGCGCCATCTGGTCCTGTTCCTGCCGGACCCGCAGGTCGCGCCGCCGCGTCGTCTCAAATCCCGCCGGTGGCTGGACATTCTGCTGGACCATGTAGACGTAGAATCCAGCCGGGTTGAAGAACTTCCCTTTCGGCGCCGACCGGATCAAGTGGTCGCAGTACTCCAACTGATCCTCCACCGGCTGGTCGTCGGCGACATCGAATAGAAGCTGCCGCGCCTTATCCTCACGCACTCCGCGGTCGGTGAGCATTTTCACCTGCCCGTCAAACCGCGGATCCTGTACGCCGCTGTCGCGCGGCTCGCGCCCGGCCAGCCGCAGCCGGAACTCGCGCGAAAACCGCTCGCCCGCCAACAGGATCAGCTTGAAGTCGGTCTTGTCCGCCGTCCGCGAGATCTCCCAGTCGCCGAGGAACTGGTGCTCCTTGAGCTCGATCAGCGCGGGCGCGAAGTTTTCCCGGATCTTGGACAGGTGCTCCCACTGCTTGATGTTGAGCTGCTGGCACAGTTCCGAATAGCGCTTTTCCACCGGACGGCGCTGCGAAGCGTAGAACCAGATCTGCAACAGCGGCACCAGCGCTTTCGAGATGTTGCTGCGAAGCTTCCGGTAGCAGTTCAGGTCCACCGGCAGCACGTAGTTGTGGTTCAGGTTCTCCAACTGCCATTCCGACATCCACACGTAGTTCTGGTCCGCGGTCCGCCCATCGGGGAGCTGCTGCCCCACTTGGACCACCCGTTCGAACACGTGGAATACATCCTTGGCCCAGGTCTTCTGGCCCGCGAAGTAGACTAGGTTCTGCGACCGGATTCCGGTCAGCGTCATCCGTTCGAGCCAGAGCCCGATCTCCTCGTAGTTCTTCCCTGATGGATTCATCCCCAGGATCTTGAGCAACTGGTAGGTGGTGAATCCGATCGGATTGGCGACATGCCCCAGCCGCTTCTTCAGATCGGTGACGATCTTCTGGAAGGCGAAGTACTTGTCCTGGTCGGCCGTGGTCGGGAGCCCGTGATCGGGCGACGGATAGATCGTCGCGGTCGCCTGGATCTTCCGGCCCCGGTCCTCGCGGACCACCTGGACCGTCTTGCTGCGCCGCGTGTCGAGCCCCTTGTGCGACGGCGTGAAGAACCCCATCGAGTTGAGGTTCTTCTCGATCTTGATGACCTCCGGGACGCCCGCCTGCTGCTCAGCTACCCCAGGAAGCACCGCTGGTACCAAGGCCTTTTCGGTCATGTCTAGGCAGTAGAATTGTTGCATAGACAAGGTCCGCATCGCAAAGGGCACACAACCGGTTGTTGTGAAATATCTGAGAACACAAAATCTAAGACACTATAGGCGGCGCAGAGGTTCAGTATTATCAACATGTTACGGGTCGTCCGCTTCCGCCCCGGTACGACGGGAATTCTTTCGAGCCACGATGCACTCTTCTTTCAAGGTACGACAGCCCTTCCGCCGCCCCACGATACCGGCTTCCGGCCAGGTACGAGTGGGCCGGAAGCCCTCATGGAAGCGGATTTTCCGTCCAGGTACGAGGAAACCGCCTCCGGGATATCGTACCTCGACGGAAAAAAGCCGCCACTATCGTACCTCGACGGAAAAGCACTGGCTGCCGCCCGCATTCCCTCGTACCTCGACGGAAATCCAAGCCCCGCCATTTCCGCCACGGTACGAGCCCCAACGTGAAAATCCCGGGCCAGGATTTCCGTCCACCCCCGATACCCGCCGTGCCGTAACGATCTGCCCGCGGATAACACTTTAGCTGCGCTGGTATTGCTCAACCCAAGGAGGCTCAGATGCCCTCGAAACTCACCCTTTGCCTGCTCATTGCCTTCACGATCTCGTGCACGGCTCCGGCCCCGCAAGACCCCAGGCAGCAGTTGACCCAGTCCCTGCGCGGCGTCGACGTGGCGGGCTACAACTTCTCGATGCAGGAAGACGAGTCCCAGTCCGTTGCCTCGCTGACGAACGGCGCCGTTCGCAAGTTAATCACGCTGGAGCCCGCCACCCAGAGCGTCACCCTAAAATACGCCAGCACCAAAGACCTGAAGACGAACGCCGTCCGCATCACCAGGACCGAAGCTGTCCGGGCCGAATCCGGCCTCGAGTTGCGCGCCACCGACATCGCATCCGGCGAAATCCTGGTCCGCCACCGCTTCCCGCAAGTGGATCACACGCCAACCCCACCGCAGCCCACCTTCGACTCCCTCGAACAATGCATCGCCGACTTCCACTGCAAACAGGGTGCCACCCTGCTGTGCGAGGCAAACCGCACTTGCCAGACCCAGTTCGCGGGGATCACCTGCCGTCTCAAGAGCGGTGACACCTTCAGCGTCCATCTGATCATCCAACCCACCGCGCCCCGCTGCACGTTGGCCGGACTGATGGCGGATTTCGAGGGCTTGGTCCTGTCCCGGCGCTGACCGCTCTTGCTGCGCGCGTTTGGCGGTGAATTCCGACGGGTTCCCCGCTAATCGGCCCCGGACAGCCACCGCAGCACGTTCACCACGAACTGCGCGTTCTCCTTCGCCTTGGGATGATTCATCCCCATCGCCGCACCCGCCCCGGTGAGCTGCGCCGAAAACATTGCCGCTTCACCGAACACCGCCACCCGCCCCTTGCCCTTCCGCAACACCGCCCCTTGATACCATCCCGCAACAGAGATCCGCGGGGTCTCGTCCGTGAACTGGCCCGCCTGGTCGGGCAGCAGGGCGATGTAGCGAGGACCCAGAACGAGCAGCGGTTCCGCCCCCGGCGCCTGAAACGCGGATCCGGTAAACGTCGCCACCGACCCGATCCCACGGGTGATCGTGTGATTCCGCAGCGCCTCGCCCCGCGTGAACACGTCCGGTGAGCCTGCCCGCGGCTCCTGGCGCACGTATCCATTGGCGAACCGGACCCCGAGAGCATGTCCCAGCACGCTCGCCGCGCCCGCAAACGGCATATGGTCGGCGATCAGCAGCAATGACCCGCCGCCGTTGATCCAGTCCACCAGCGCCTGAATCTCGCCGGACTTGAACGCCGAAGGAGTCGGAAGCTGCCAGTGGTTGTGGTTGCGCGGATGGAGCGCGTTGGCGATCACCAGAATCCGGGCCGGGCCGGGCGATTCAGCGGCGAACGGAGCCCGCGACGGCTCCACACGGTAGCCCGCGGCCCGCGCCAGTTTGACGAAGCCACTGAAACGGCCCTCCACGGTATGGAAGTTGTGATGCGCCTCATCCAGCAGGACCAGCGGTCCGGCCCCTGGCGCAAATGGAGGATTCGGGATCTGGGGGGTGAAGCCTGGATCGGGACTCTGCTGGGCCGCGGCGCTCAGCGAGATCAGTAGAACAAGGAAGCGCAACTCTGTGGATACCCCGCCGCCGGGGCTGGTGTCAAGCTCAGTCGCGGCGGTGGAAGATCTGCACACCCACATCCAGGCTGAGAAGATACCCAACGGCCACGCCCAGTACCGCGTAGACCAGCATTACCCAAAACAGCGACCTTGTGGTACCCGGCCGTCGCGGCGGACCGCCAGGTGGAATTGGAGCTGTGGGATGCATGCCTATTTGAGAGTACCCGGCGAGACCCCCAGTGCAAACAGAGGAAAGTACCGAGATGCGTGAACCGGCGGTCCTGGACCCCCGCTGTTGAGCCCGTTTCGTGCGTCCGAATCCGCGCTCTGCGCCTCTCCTAGGGTCGAAAGGCGAAGGAAGGGAGCCGTACGCGGCCTCAAACCGGGCTAGTACCGGCACCGTGCGAGTCCTTACTGGCCGATGGACGTGTTGTAGTTGGCGTCCTGGAACCGGTGGTATCCACAACCGCTGGGTCCACAGGGCGGGGAAGAGCGTGTTGGTCCCACCGACCGGTTGAAGCTTGGTGATCGATCGGAACGCAGCCACCCGCCATGCCTGGCTAAATGGCACTCGACGTGCCTGCCTGTAGCCAGATCAAGCAGGAATGTAGGTCAACCGGATGACAGCTTCGTCGATCCGGTCATAAGCCATGAGGCGGAGCGGCGGTCTGGGTCCGGCGAAATAGGGTTTGCCATGGCCAAGCACGACGGGATGCAGGTAGATCCGATACTCATCGATCAAGCCAAGTTCGGTGAGGCTCCTGGCCAAGTCCGGACCAGCAACTTCGATCTCCCCGGTGTGCTCCGCCTTCAGCGCGCGGATCGCGGCCTCCAAGTCACCTCCAACAACCGTGGCGTTGGGGCCCGCCGCCTTCAACGAGCGCGAGACGACCCATTTCGGCTGCTTCCGCCATGCCGCCGCGAAGGCGCGTTCGTCCGTGTCCCACTCGGGATGATCATCATCCCAGTAACGCATGACCTCATACATGCGGCGGCCGTACACACTGCCCGCCTGCGTCTGAGCCTCCGCGATGAAGTGGCGGAAAAGCGTTGGGCTTGGCACAAACGCCATATGGTCGACGAAGCCGTCCAGGGACTGGTTCATTCCGAACACGAGCTTCGCCATGCTCAACTGTCCTCCGTCCCCAGCGGCACCAGCGAGGTGATCTCGATCCCAAACCCCTCCAACGCGACAATCTTCCGCGGATGGTTGGTCAACAGCCGGATCCGGTGCAGTCCCAGATCCGCCAGAATCTGCGCCCCAATCCCCACCTGGTGCTGGAGCTGCCGCTGGCCCTCCTGCGTGTTGTAGTGCGAAAAGTCCCGCGCATGGGGGACCAGCTCGCCATTCACCGTGCCGATGCCGGGGCCCGTCTGGTGCAGATACACGAGGACCCCCTTGCCCTCCCCCGCGATTCGCTCGAGCGACCGCTGCACCAGCGTCCCGCATTCACACGCGGTGGACCCGAGCACATCGCCGTACACGCAATGCGAGTGCATCCGGACCAGCACGTCCTCCTGCCCCGTGACATCGCCGCGGACCACCGCCATGTGCCGCTCCGGGTCCACCGAACTCCCGAAAGCAATCGTCCGGAACTCGCCCGACCGCGTCTTAAGGACTCCCTCGGCGAGCCGCTTCACGATCCGCTCAGTCCGCAGCCGGTGCTTGATCAGGCTCGCCACCGAGATCATCCGGATCTCGTGCCGCGCGCAGAATCCGGCGAGTTCAGGAACGCGCGCCATGGTGCCGTCCTCGCTCATGATCTCGCAGATCACGCCGCCGGGCCGGAGTCCGGACATGCGCGCCAGATCGACCGCCGCTTCAGTCTGTCCGGCACGGACCAGCACGCCGCCTTCGCGCGCGCGCAACGGGAAGACGTGGCCGGGGCGCGCCAGATCCGTGGGCCGGGTCCGTTCGTCCATCGCCACGCGGATCGTCAAGGCGCGGTCGGCCGCGGAGATCCCGGTCGTGACTCCCAAACGCGCGTCGATCGCCTCACAGAACGCGGTGCCGAAAGTGGACGTGTTGTTCGCGCTCATCAGCGGAAGCTGAAGCCCGTCGCACCGCTCCGGCGGCAAGGCCAGGCAGATGAGCCCGCGGCCGTGGGTGGCCATGAAGTTTACCGCCTCGGGGGTGATCAGTTCGGCGGCCATCGTGAGGTCGCCTTCGTTCTCACGGTCCTCGTCATCGACGACCACAAGCATCTTGCCAGCGCGGAAGTCCTCCAGGGCTTCCGGGATAGTGGCGAATGGCATGTCGATCAAAGCCCACGGAGAGAACGGCTTTCACCGTCCTCCCCTTGAAACTGCCTCCGAGCCGCGTTAATGCACGCGGAAGCGAAAGAGTCGCATCTCCGTCTAGGTTACACTATCCCGCGGCGGATTAGAACTCGATTCGGAAACGGAATTGGAAATTGCGGGCGCCGCTCATCTCGCGTCCGCCGCCGCCCTCGCGCAGTCGCGTGACGCGGGCAACGGTCTGGGGTACGGAAATGTTGGCGTCGGGGAAATCGAAATGGGGATGGTTGAACAGGTTGGTCATCATGCTCTGGATGATGAAGTTCACCCGTTCGGTCACCGCGAACCTCTTCACCACTACCAGGTGATGCAGGTTCATTCCGGGGCCTTCGAGCACATTGACCCCTGAATTGCCGTAGCGGCCGGCGGGCGGAGCGGCGAAGGAGGCAGCGTCGAACCAGAGGTGCGGGAGGCGCTGGTCCGGGGGCCGGTTGCCCGGACCGATCCTGTCGGGGAGTCCGCCGAAGGTGTTGGTGTTCGAAGGATCCGCTCCAGCGAAGCCCGGCGAGAAATACTGGCCGCTCTGGAAGTAAGTGATCCAGCCGAGCTCCCATCCGCCCACGGCCAGGTCGACCGGCTTGGGCGCGGTTCCGAGGTACCGCTTGCCCTTGCCGACGGGCAGGTTGTAGGTCACGTTGGCGACGTAGCGGTGCCGGGAGTTGAACTGTTCCCGGTTCCAGGAGTAGTGGTTGTAGGGATCCTGGAGGTTCGCGAAATTGCTCGACGCGTTCGAGAATGTGTAGTGGGTGTTGAACACCAGCGAGCCCGCCTTCTTTTGCAGCTCGAACTGGGCCGAATCGTAGTTCGATGCGCCATCGCTCAGAATGATGCTCGCGTTGACGAACTGTTGAAACGGGCGCCGCGCCGGGGTGAACGGGATCAGGCTCGGTTGCGGCTTGTTGATGCCGAGTCCGTAGTTGAGGCCGCGGCTGCGCGACCCGATGTAGGAAGCGCGTGCTCCGAGGTTCATCATCAGCTCGCGCTCGATGCTCAGGTTGAATTGGTGGATTCCGCCGTTGTCGGTGTTGACCGGGTATCCGGACACGCTTTGCGAGGGAACCGTCGCGGTGGCCAGCGAAGCCGGGAATGGATTCGGGAAGGCGAGCACAGGACGGCCGTTCTCGATCGAATTGAAGTAGCTTTCGCCGATCTGGAAGGGTCCGCCGCCCTGGACGCGATGCAGCGGCCCGAGCGCTTCTGAGTAGATCCCGTAGCCGCCTCGCACAACGAACTTGTCGGTGATGCGGTAGGCGGCCCCGATGCGGGGCCGGAAGTTCCGCTTGTCGGGGTTGGGGAACACCTGTCCCTCGACGATGCGGATGTTGCGCGGATAGAGCGGACTCACTTTCGAGAGGGTGCCGCGCGGGATGATCACGTCGCCCGAGCGCTCATCCCAATTGAATTGAAGGCCGTCCTGGAATAGGGAATGGCGGAAGTAGTCCCAACGCAGGCCGAGGTCGAGCGTCAGCTTCGAACTCACCTTGAAGGTGTCGGTGAAAAACAGGCCGAGCTCGTAGGCGTGCTGCCGGCGCTTGGTCAGCGGATCGAGGCGCGTGCTGTTGTTCGGGAATCCGAGCAGAAAGTCGGCGAACGGCTCTCCGGCCACGCGTCCATCGCCGGTGAGGTTCCCGTTGAAGGCGAAGGTTCCGTAGTTGCCCTCGGGGATTCCGCCGTTGAAGTCATGGAACGAACGCAGCTCGGCGCCCCACTTCATCACGTGGCGGCCCATTGAGAACGTCATCGCATCATTGAACTCGAAATCGTTGCGGCTCAGGTTGACGCCGCCGGGCTGCTGGCGGAGAGTCTCGAGTCCGACGATGTCCATGCGGGGGAAGCCCATCTGCGAGTGGCCTCCGCGGTTGACGCCCTGCAGTCCGATTGCCGTCACGGCGGCGTCGCCCTTTTGGGGAGTGAATCCATCGATCGTGTCCCCATCGATGAAGTAGTCGCGCGCCCAGCCGAACAGCGCGGTGTTGACGAAGCGCGGGGAGAAGGTATGGGTGTCGCTGACGGCGAGCGAGTGGTGGTTGCGCATGCGCGTCCAGGTCCCGAGCTTGTCGAAAGGTCCGTTCAGGACGTAGGGGGTTAGCCGGTTGATGAAGCGTCCGAAGAGCTGATTCTTGCTGCTCACCACGTAGTCGATGCGGTCGGTCACGCTGTCCCACTTGAAGAGGTCGGTTGGCCAGCGGTGGAGGAACTGGTAGTTCTGGAAGATCGAATTCTCCTGGCCGCGGTTGGGCTGCGGGATGAAGGTGTCCATCGTCTTTTGTGAGACCGCATTAAAGCGCGCGGTGGGAATCCGGTTGCCCGCGAACGGCGCGCGGTCGGCGAGGGGGTCGCGGACCGTGGTCGTGAAGTCGCTGAAATCGCCCGCACGCATCCGGAGCGTCGGGACGTTCCGGAGGTAGAAGCTCTGGCTCGGGATCCGGACCATCGAGTACGCGGCGTAGAAGAAGAGCTTGTTCTTGATGATCGGTCCGCTGACGTTGGCCCCGCCGCGGTGTTCCTTGTACGGAGTCTTGCGGGGTTCGAAGAAGGTGCGGGCGCGCAGCGCGGAGTTGTTCAGGTCATAGTAGACGCGGCCGTGCCACTGGTTGGTGCCGCCCTTGGACGCCATCGAGAATTGCGCCACGCGGGAGAACTCGGCGGAGTTGTTGACGGCGACAACCTGGAGATCCTCAAAGTCCTGCATGTTCTGCACGAGGTTGACCGTGCCGTCGTTGGTGACGCCGTCCATGTTCTCCGCCACCTGCGTGGAGGGCTGTCCGGCGAAACGCAGCGCCCATCCGCCCTGCTGGGTCTGGATGTTCGGCAGTGTGGTCATGTAGGCCTGCGGGAAGAAGCTCTGGCTGAGCGGACTATCGACGAAGGCTTCGCGGTCGAACCCGCCGGAGATCTGGCTGCCTTCGGTGGCGATCACCGCCGCCCCTCCCGTGACCGTGACTTCGGTGCCGACGGATCCGATCTCGAGCTTGACGTCGATCCGGCGCATCTCTCGCGCGCGGATGAGAATGTCGTTCGCGATGTAGTTCTTGAAACCCGAAGCGGCCGCGGTCAGCCGGTAGGTGCCTTGGGTGATGTAGGGGATTTCGAAGTCGCCGTTTTCGTTCGATTCGACTTCGCGGGAAGAATTGGTGCCGGTGTGGGTCAACGTCACCTTGACGTTTGGCACCACGGCGCCGGTCTGATCTGTTACAACGCCGCGGACCGTTGCCAGGTCCGTTTGCGCCAAAGCGAGGGCTGTGAATAGGAAAGTCGCAATAGCGGAACGCAAGTTCCACCTCCTGGATTAGGGAATGCAATGATTCTATACCAAAACCGGCGTCCGTTTGGTACGCTAGCTGCGATGATCACCCGCCGCACCGCCGTCGGAGCACTGGCAGCCGCCCCGGCGGCTCGGCCCCAAGGCAGGAAGCCGAACTTCCTGTACATTCTCGCCGACGACCACGCAGGCTACGTGTTAGGCGCCGCGGGCAACCGGCTGGCCCGGACGCCCAATCTCGACCAGCTTGCCCGCGAGGGCACGCATTTCCGGAACCACTTCTGCAATTCGCCAGTGTGCACGCCGTCACGGCAGTCGTTCTTCACCGGACAGATGCCGTCGATGGCGGGAGTCACGGTGCTCCGCACGCCGCTGTCGAATGACAAGCCGACCCTTGCCAAGCAGTTCAAGAATGCGGGATACCAGACCGCGGTGATGGGCAAGATGCACTTCAACCAGCCGTCCCGCCCGGGCCTGCATGGATTCGATCACGTGATGTGCGAGGACGTGGTGGGCCGCGAATGGCAGAAGGCGGGGCCGTCGCGCGCGGTGGCTGAGTCCGTCAAGGTGAAGCCGCAGTGGCGGCCGTTCCGCGATCCCGCCAACATCTGGTTGAACGCGGACAAGCTCCCCTTCGGCCGTTACGATCACGACATGCGGGGCAGCTTCCTGGCGCGGCAGGCCTGCCAGTATCTCGAGGACAACAAGGACAGCCAGTTCGCCCTGTGGGTGAGCTTCCAGGAGCCGCATTCGCCATTCGACTTCCCGGTCGAGGACGCCGGGGCGTTTGATCCGGCGCGGTTTCCGGTGCCCAAAGTGGGATCCGAGGACGCCTGGCAGATTCCGCTCATCTTCAAGGACCTGAAGCCGGAGGAGAAGCAGGGCATCATCGCCGCCTACTACACGTCGGCGCGTTTCCTCGACCGCAACATCGGGATCGTGCTTGACAAGCTGAAGTCACTGGGGCTCGATGGCAACACCACCGTCGTCTACATGGCCGACCATGGATATTCGCTCGGCCAGCACGGGCGGTTCGAGAAGCACTGCGGATATGATCCGGCGCTGCATGTTCCGCTGATCCTGCGGCATCCGGGCCGGATCCGGGCGGGACACGCGGTCACGGAGATGACCGAGCATATCGACGTCCCGGCGACGGTCTGCGACATCATGGGTCTGGATCCGCTGCCGGTACTGCACGGCCAGTCGCTGCGGCCCTATCTCGAGGGGAAGGCGCATCCCTCGCCGCGGACCCACATCTTCAGCCAGTACCTTGAAAACGAAGAGGCCTTTGTCCGCACGGACCGGTGGAAGTACATCTTCTGTACCGGGCAGCGGAAGCGTACCGACGGATACCTCATCGCGGATCCGACGCCAGGGCGGTACAAGCGGCTCTATGACCGCAAGGCGGATCCGGGCGAGTTCACCGATGTCGCGGCGGAGAATCCCACGGTGGTGGCGGAGATGGAAGACCTGATCCTGGAGCGGTTCCGCCGGACCCACCCGGAGGCGGACAAGGAGCCGGGGAACCAGCCGTCGCGCGAGGATGCGATTGCCTGGTACGTCCGTCCGCGGGACGCATAAAAATTGGCACCCGCCGGCGGGCTCGCGCGTATATAGCCGTGAATGGAGCTGACGGCAGCCGGGTTCGGCGATGTGGTCCGGTCACACCAGGATATGGTGTACTCGATCGCCTGGCACTACTTCCGCGATCGTCACCAGTCTGAAGAGATCGCACAGGAGGTGTTCCTGGAGCTGCACCGGAACTTGGCCTCGATCGAGTCCGATTCACACATGGCGCACTGGCTGCGGCGGGTTACGGCCCAGCGCTGCATCGACCAGACGCGGCGGTTGCGGCTGCGTCCGCGGTCCGGGCTGGAGTCGGCGCCGGAGCCTTCCTCTCCGGCGAGCCATGCGGATCCTCTGCTGAGCAGCCTGCTGGCACGGCTGGTGGATGCGCTGCCGGACCGGGCGCGGATGGCGGTCATCTTGCGGTATCAGGAAGATATGGATCTCGGGGAGATCGCCTCGGCGATGAACATCCCGGCTGGATCGGTGAAAAGCACTCTGCACCGGGCGCTGGCGCTGTTGCGGGGCAAGCTCGAGCGGACCACCGCGGGGAAAGGAGTTCGATGATGGATCTGGAACAGGAGTTGCGGCAGACTCTGGCGCGCAAGCGTGCGCCCGCCGGGTTCGCGGACCGGGTGATGGAGAAAACCCGGACCCAGGCCAGGACCCGCACGGTCCCGTGGCGATGGGCGGTGGCGGCCGCGGTGCTCGTGTGTCTGGGCGGAGGATGGTGGAAGGTGGATCAGGCGGGGCGCGAGCTCGAATCCGCGCTGCGGATCGCGTCGAGCAAGATTGATTTGGCGGAAAAGAAAGCGAGTGAGGTATTCGTACGATGAAATATTTACTGATGCTGACCGTGGCGGGTGGAGCCATGGCGCAGGAATTTCAGAACCTGATCGACTGGTCAAAGTTTGAGTCCAAGGCCGACGAGACCGTGAACGTCAACCTGGACGGGATGATGCTCCAGTTGGCCAAGGGGTTTGTGGGGGGCAAGGACGGCCCGCCCGGGGTCCAGGGCGTGGTTCAAGGTCTGCGCGGGGTGTTTGTGCGCTCGTTCAAGTTCGACCGGGTGGGCGGGTATGCGATCGAGGACGTGAACGCGCTGCGGGCCAAGGTCACCTCGATGCAGTACCAGGCGATCGTCGACGTGCGAAGCAACAAAGGCAGCGGGGACAACACCAGTATCTATGTGAAGACCAACGGCGAGGTGATCGACGGGCTCGTGGTGATCGCGGCCGAGCCGCGCGAGCTGACCGTGGTCCACCTGGCGGGCAACATCGATCCGTCGGCGCTGCAGCAATTGGGCGGGAAGTTCGGCATCCCCAATGTCCACCTGCAGAGCGGGACGCCCAAGCCGGCGGCCAAGAAGCAGGGAAAGGATGAAGAGGATGAGTAGAGTACTGGCCGCGGCCATGCTTCTCACGGTGCCGCTTCTGGCGGTTGAGGGTCCCGAAGACGATCTGGACTTCGACCGCGCGGTCAGGGAGATTACGGCCCACTCCGGAAAGAAGCCGTTGCGGATCCCGCTGTTGGGCCTGGTGGGTTTGGTGTCGTATGCAGGGGCCCCAGCCGGGGCCAAGGGACTGCGGGTCGCGGTGTTTGAAGACGTGAACGGCGCGGCGGAGGCGGTGGTGCGTGCGGGCGCTGGAAAACCGGTGGCCGAGGTCCGGAGCCGGCGCGGCAACCATGTGCGGATCTTTGCCCGCGATTCAGGCAAGTGGGTGAAGCTGCTGATCGTGGCGGACAGCGGACGGCAGTCGGTGGTGTGCGGACTCTCCTTGCGGCCCGACCGGTTCGCACGGTTCCTCGAAACCAAAACGATGGACCGGCGTCAGAGTACAATATGAACATGTGGCGTGGATTGTCCGTCGCGCTCGCTGTTGCCGCCGTTTCCTGGGGCCAGGAGGGCTTTGGATCGCTTTTTACGAAGGCTCCGAAGCACATTGATGACGCCCTGCGGGAGCGGGTCAACTTTTTCTACGAGCGGCAGATGGCGGGCAAGTCGCGCCAGGCGGACGCGGCCGTCCATGAGGACAGCAAGGATCTTTTCTTCGAGGCTCCGAAGCTGCAAATGCGCAGCTTCAAGATCGTGTCGATCAACTACGAGGAGAACTACCAGCGGGCGAAAGTCGTCATCGACATGGACACTGATTTCCATTTTGTAGGGTTCGGAACCATGAAGGTGAACCGGCCGGCAGGTTCGACGTGGAAGTTCGATCAGGGCCAGTGGTGGTGGTTTGTCGAGAACTCTTCCTCGAAGGACAGTCCGTGGGGACTTCTTTCGCCCGGTCCCGGACAGGCGCAGGCTGACTTCAACAAGTACATCTCGAGTAACGAGATGACGGTCGACAAGCTTCGGTCGAAGGTCAAGGTGGATAAGGACAAGATCGAGCTTCCGAGCGACCGGGACGCGGCGGCTGAGGTCATCATCACTAACGACTTCGACGGCCCGGTGACAGTGTCGATGCAGGCCGATGACTTTGGTGGCGTGGTAATTAATCTCGAAGGGAGCCGGATCGAGCGCGGCCAGACCGCCAAGCTGACCGTTACCAGCCGCCCGGTGGGACCAGCGAAGAAGCCGGACCTGCGCGTGTTGCTGATCGTTGAGCCGATCGGCAAGCACATCCCAATCCTGGTGACGTTCGCCTATCCCCAGTTCAACGAGCCTAAACCCGGCACCGTGGTCCCGGTTCCCGGCAAGAAGTGAACCGGCGGCACTTCCGCGGGGTTTTGATGTCGAAAACAGAGCCCACAACCATCTGCCAGACTCCCACTCCAGGCAAGAGGCCAACACGCATCGCGCAATGGAAGTATGAGGCTGTGCGAAAAGCGATCCGGAAATCGGTCCCACGCCGGAAGGAGGGGATCGAATTCCAGGAGCTGCCGGAGCTTGTGGCCAGAGCGCTGCCGCCCGGCGAACAGGCGCGGCTGGGCTCGGTGCTGTGGTACACGGTGACCGTCAAGCTGCACATGGAAGTGACCGGCGAGCTGGAGCGCGTCCCCGGTGCGTCACCGCAGCGTGTCCGGCTCAAACGATAATGGTTCTCCGCCGCAGCCTGACGGTGCGCTAGAGTACGATTAGCGGGTTCAGGCGTGGCTGCGGTAAAGATTCAAGCGAGGGAACAACGCCAGCGGCGGGCCGCGGTCAATGTGATCGCGTTCGGCACGCTGATCACGCTTGTCTATTTCGGGCGCGATTTCCTGGTTACGCTGTTCACCGCAGTGACGATTGGATTCATTCTGGAGCCCTTCGTCGACCTGGTGATGCGGCTCCGGCTCCCGCGCGCCGTGGCGAGCTTTCTGGTGTGCTCGATCGCGCTCACGCTGCTTTACCTGTTGGGCGTCGGCGCCTACACGCAGATCGCCGGACTGATCGAGGACATGCCCGCGTACAGCGCGCGCGTCAACGAGCTTTCGTCCGAGGTGGTGAAGAACCTTGAGGAAGCCGAGCGCGGGGTGCTGGCGCTGTTCACGCCCAAGCGGGTCCGGGATGTGCAAAACCCGGCGGCCGCGAATCCCGCGGCGCGCAAGCGGCGTGCGCCCGAGCCCCCGCCCCCGCCCCAGCCGGAAACGCCGCAGATCCAGGAAGTGAGGATTCATGCCGAAGGATCGCCGCTGGTGAATTTCGTCTATCAGCACTGGGAGCGCATCTACCAGGTGCTGCTGCTGGCGAGCTTTATTCCGTTCCTGGTTTACTTCATGCTCAGTTGGCGCGATCACATGCGCCGCCACTACCTGCAGCTCTTCCACGGGCAGGGCCGCCACGCCGCCGGCCGGAGCTGGCAGGGGATCGCCGACATGGCCCGGGCTTACGTGGTGGGCAATTTCGTCCTCGGCGTGATCCTGACCCTGTTCAGCGGACTGTTCTTCTGGCTGTTCCGGATCCCATACTTCCTCCTGGTTGCTCCGTTGAGTGGATTCCTGAGCCTGATCCCCTACGTTGGACTCCCGCTCGCGTTGATCCCGCCGTTATTCGCGGCTCTACCGGTGTACAACAAGGTGGGTGCCTACCTGATCATTGCGGCGGTCGTCGGGGGACTGCACCTGATCGCGATGAACCTGTTGTATCCATTGCTGGTGGGTTCGCGGGTTCACCTCAATCCGCTGGCGGTGACCATCGCGCTGATGTTCTGGGGCAGTGTCTGGGGTGCAATGGGACTAATCTTTGCAATCCCGATCACCGCGGGGATTAAGGCGGTGCTGGATAACGTGCCGGAGCTCGAGGCATACGGAAAGTTGCTTGGGGATTAGTACAGTTAGAGACCCGGCGTGGCGTTGACCACTCCCACGAGCTGCGGGTGGCCGGAGTACACCAGACTCCTCTCGGTGTGCAAGGGGAAAGTGACGGCGTCCCGATCCCGTGTCCCAGGCCGCGTTATCATGATGTGCGTGCGTCTCATTCCCGCGTTGTTGACCGCTGCCATCGCGTTGGCGGAGTCGCGTGAGGACGAGGTCAAGCCGCTGCTGGTGATGATCAAGGCGCAATGGGAGGATCGCGCGCAGGACCCGCCACAGAACGGAGCCGGGATCATCTTCGGGCACCAGTCCGGCCGGCTCTACATCGCGACCGCAAACCACGTTGTCCGCTACGGACCCCGCGAGGCGAAGAAGATCGACCTGCTGCTGAAGTGGCTTCCCGGCGAGACCCGCACCGCCGCGCTCACCCGTCACTTCGACTCCGCGCTCGACCTCGCCGTGCTCATCATCACGGGCGCGCCTGACCTCGCGGTTCCGGCGCTGCCCTTCAACGCGCTTGGTAATTCAGGGAGCCTCACGCGCCGGGGGCCAGTAAAGGTTGAGACCATGGGCTATCCGGGTGGCAAGGAGTGGTTCGCGCGGGCCGCGCCGGACGTGGTCTCGGGGGGCGACCGTGACACTGTGCGGTTCGACGCGGCCTGGATCGGACCTGGATATTCAGGCGGCGGACTGTTCACCGACCGGTGGGAGATCGTCGGCATGATCCGCCGAGACAACCCGCCTGAGGGCGAGGCGGTCCGGATCGAGCGGGTGATCGAGCGCCTAAAGGAGTGGGGCTATCCGGTGGGGCTGTCGAAGGATGAGCCCGTGGCCGCCTCGCCACCCAAAGTTTCGCCTGACAGGCCTCTGGTGAAGAAGCAACGCGCTGGAGCAGTATGGATCCGCCCGGGGACGTTCCTGATGGGTTGCTCCCCGGGCGGGTTCTGTCTTCCCAGCGAGGCGAATCCCCCAGTGCGAACCACGATTGCGAAAGGCTTTTGGATGAACGAGACCGAGGTCAACCAGACGGAGTATGAGCGGCTGATCGGCTCCAATCCGAGCCAGTTTCGCGGCCCCAGCAATCCGGTCGAAAACGTTACCTGGCATCAAGCCCAAGCCTACTGCGCCAAGGCTGGAGGCAGGCTGCCCATCTCGGCGGAATGGGAATATGCGGCGCGTGCCGGAACCACGGGAACGGCGTACGGCGACTTGAAAGAGATCGCCTGGGGAAGCCACCACAATACCAGGCAGACGCAGAGAGTCCGGCAGCTGAAGCCGAATTCGTTCGGCTTGTACGACATGATGGGGAACGTCTGGGAGTGGACCGCAACCGACTTCGATGCCTTGAACAAGGAGGTGCGTGGAGGCTATTGGGGAAGCGCCGTCCTATCATTGCGGGTGTCGCTACGCGGCAGGCGGGCTCCAACGGACCACGACAACACGCTCGGGTTCCGCTGTGTGTGGGACTGAGATCGATCGAAATCCGATAAACTGAACTCGATCACCCGGGCCCCCATGCCGCCAACACGCTCACTCCTGCCTATCTTCCTCATCGCGGCCTGCTGGGCACAGCAGCCTCCGGCTCTGCACGAGGACCGCCTCGTCATGCTCACCGCCGAGTTCGACGAAGGACCTGCACAGAACGGCGCCGGCGTCATCTTCGGCTCGGCCGCCGGCCGCATCTACATCGCCACCGCCAACCACGTGATCCGCTCCGGACCCAACACTGCGAAATCCGTCAAGGCATTCGTCAAGGGCCGTCCGGGCGAGTCATTCGCGGTCAAGATCCTCGAACACTCTGATCCCATCCTCGACCTCGCTGTTGCCGCCATCACCGATCCCGACGCCCTCGGACAAAAACCCGCCGCGCGTATCCTCGGCGACTCGGCCACGCTGAAGCGGGGCGACAAGGTCTGGTCCACCGGCTATCCACAGAGTCGCCGGTGGTATTCGCGGCCAGCGCCCGACCACATCCAGCGCAGCGCGGCGGACTCCATCCGGTTCGACTCGCCGTTCATTTCGGCCGGCTACTCAGGCGGCGGCCTGTTCGACGAGCGCGGACACCTCGTCGGAATCATCAAGCAGGACGCACCGCCGGAAGGCGTCGCGATTCCGATCGAGCGGGTGCTCGAACGGCTGCGCGAGTGGGGCTATCCGATTGAGATCGAGCGCGCCGCCGTCGAGCAGTCAGCCGCCCAGCCCCGGACGCTCGTGGTGCGGCTCCTGCGCGTCATCGTCAAAGAGGACGGGTCGAGTGGCGCCACGAACTGGGACTTCCGCGCTACCGTGAACGGCAATGTCCTGCTTGACTGGCGGGAGAAGTCGTTCGACGATGACGCGGGCCGCAACGTCTATGTCCCAAATCAGGCCGAGACGAAACTCATTGAGGCGCCCGCCGGCCAACCGGTCCGCCTGGTGATCACCGGCGACCACTCGCACGGCGAGCGGCTCCCCATCAGCAAGGACACCACCCTCGCCCCCGGAGCTGAAGTGGAGGTCCCCGTCTCCACCGCCCGGAGCCGCAAGGGAGACTTCATTTTCGTCTTCTCGGTTGTGCCAAAATGAGCGCGAAGATGACCGTCTCGCGCATTCTCGCTCTCCTGTCCGTCACGCTCCCCGCGTTCCAGCAGGACCGTTGCGCTGAGTTCGGCCTGAAACGCGCGGGTGGCGTGAACGGCTACGACTGGCGCGACAACCGGTGCGAGGGTGAGTACATCCGTGACGTTGCTAGCTCGGCGGATCTGCAACTGGTCTCCTTCGGCGCGCCGGTACCGGCCTCCGCGTTAACTGGCGCGAGTCCCATCAGCCTCGCCTGGGCAACAGCGGGCGCTGCGTTGCGCATCCGCGGCGAAAGCCTCCGCTCCCGCCACTACTACCGCATGGATGCCAAGCCCGGCGCGGTGAATTCGTTTCAGTGGCCCACCCGTGTGCTCAGCCAATTCAAGCTCCAGGACCGGGAACTGGGTATCGTGGCCTGGACCGGAGCCGGGAGTGCAGTGCGCTATGTTCCGATAGAGGTCAACGGATCCAAGACCGTCGCCATTCTGGTGCGGCCTGCCGCCGAGTTGAGCGAAGTGTACATGACGTTGCGCGCTGAGCCCTCGGGCACGGTCGTCGCGCGCGACAAGGCGCTGGGCTTGAACGTCTACCCGGCGGGGCGGGGATTCCAGGTTGCGCTCCCAAAGCTCCCCAGACCCGGACTGTACCGCCTCAGTCTGGCGGCGACGTTGCGTGACGGAGGATCAGCCAACGGCGTCTACGTCCTCCAGCTTCCGGCGAACTGATTATGGACCAACAGTCCGCGGCTGCCCGGCTTCGCCAGCACCTTGCCAACCGCGCTCGGGAATACGCAGAGTCCGCACTGAAACAGGACGGGCAGGCTCCCTTGGCGGACGTGCGGAAACTGGAAGCGCTCTCCCGACTCGCCGCGATGGCCGAACCCGCCGCGCCGAAGCCCAGCCACCGCGGCATCGCGATCGTCTTCGCGATTCTCTCGCTCTCGGTGGTCTCCCTGATGCTGTTTAAGCGGGCTACGAAGACTGCCGTGGAGCTCGAGGCCTTGGTGACCGCGGTCCGGTTCAGAATAACAGAGCCGGTGCAATCGAGGAGCCTGCTTGTGAAATCGATCTCGGTCAGCGGGGCCAACATCTCGGATCCGGATGAGGTGCTGGGCCGCGCACCGGTGGGCGCTCGAATCGAAGCAGACGGCGGCGCGATCACCGTGCAACATATCAAGCTCTCCAACGCCACCGTGGTGACGCTCGAACGCGATTCGCAGTCCGCCCTGCAGTTCGACATCAACGGCGAAGGCGCGGTGATCGAGGTAAGCCTGAGTGGAAAACTGCGGGTCTCGGGCCGGCCAGCCGAGTTCAAGATCCCGCGCTCACTGTCGTTCACCACGGGCGCTTCCCCGGCCGACATCCGCTTCGTCTTCCCCGGCGACGCGGATGCCGATCTATTCCGCCAGTGGCCCATCGATTCCCTGTCTACCTTCGAGGCCGACGAGTCGCGAACGCGCCGGGTATCGTCGATCAAGTCTGGCGCCATTTTCTTCGAGGAACTGAACAGCCAGGAGCGGAAGCTCCGCGAGGCAGAGCACATCCAGTTCGGCGCGGTGGATGGGCGCATCCGGACCGCGCGCTTTACCAAAGGCGAGATTGCCCTGCGATTTGACGGCACGATCCAAGGTCTGACGACCGGCGCTGGCGATCCCCGTCCGCTGATGCCCACCTGGCTGGACCTGGCCCGCGCGAACCAGCCGCTGGTCCTGCTGTGGACCACGGCGGCCTACATCATCGGAGTCCTGTTCGCGATTCTCAAGTGGCTCGACTTCAACGTCTGACCGCCCCCGCCCGTCCGGTGTTATCATCTTTTTTCATGAACCGCAGACAAGCCCTCCTCACCCTCGCGGGCGCCGCTGTTCCCGCATGGGCGCGCGCCAAAGAGTACATCGTCTACGTAGGCACCTACACAAACGGCAACAAGAGCAAAGGCATCCACGCCTTCCGCATGAACGTGAAGACGGGAGAGCTCAGTCCGGTGGGGCTGGTGGGCGAGGTCACGAATCCTTCGTTCCTGACGATCCATCCCAACGGCCGGACCCTTTACGCCGTGAGCGAGATCGCCAATTATCAGGGACAGCGCAGTGGCGCGGTGACCGGATTCCAGATCGACCGCAATACCGGCATGCTCACTAAGCTGAACACCTCGGCCACCAAAGGTGACGGCGCCTGCCATCTCGTGGTCGATAAGACCGGCAAGAATGTCGTCGTCGCCAACTACGGCGGAGGCAGCGTGGCCTCGATTCCGATCAAGGACGACGCGGGCAATCTGGGCGATGCGTCCGCGTTCATTCAGCACAAGGGAAGCTCGGTCGACAACCGCCGCCAGATGAATCCGCACGCGCACTCGGTGAACATCTCCGCCGACAACCGCTTCGTCATGGTCGCCGACCTCGGACTTGACCAGGTGCTCGTCTATCAGCTCGATCCGGCCCAGGGATCGCTCACGCCGCACAATCCGCCGTTCGCCAAGGTGACGCCCGGCGGCGGACCGCGCCATTTCACCTTCCATCCCAAGGGCAAGTTCGCTTACACGAACCAGGAGATGAAGTCGGCGGTGACCGCATTCCGCTGGAACGCGGCCTCCGGTGTGCTCGACGAGATCCAGGTGATCTCGACGCTTCCACAGGACTACACTGGAACCGGCAACTCCACCGCCGAGATCCTGTGCCATCCCTCGGGCAAGTACGTCTACTGCTCCAATCGCGGGCACGACTCGATCGCCGTGTTCAAGGTCCACAAGGACGGCAAGCTCACGCGCATCGGCAACGTCTCGACCCAGGGCCGCACGCCGCGCAACTTCAACATCGACCCGTCCGGGCGCTGGCTCATCGCTGCCAACCAGGCCACCGACAGCATTGTCCTGTTCCGGATCGGCAAGGACGGCAACCTCACCCCGGCTGGCCAGAAGCTGGATGTCGGCGCGCCGGTGTGCGTCAAGTTCCTGCAAGTGGCCTGAGCGCTGCCGTTGCGCTACATTCATTTCAGGGTGCTCGCACCGGCCTGCCGGACATTCGAAATTCTTAATTGAAATGTTTTCGCGGGTTGCCGCATCCAGGTCCATTGGACCCGCCGTATTGTCAAGCGGGACCGGAAACGGAATTCAAAGGAGATTGAGATGAATCGTAGGAAGTTCAACAGTGTCATCGGCGCCGCGGCTGCCGGATTGATGGCGGCGGGGTCCGCGCGGGTGCTGGTGGCGCAGGCCAAGGTGGAAAAGCACATCTGCAAGGGCAAGAACACGTGCAAAGGGCAGGGAGGCTGCAAGTCCGGCGACAATGGCTGTGCGGGCAAGAACACCTGCAAGGGCAAGGGCGGATGCGCCACGGTGAAGCACGGCTGCGCCGGCCAGAATGAATGCAAAGGCCTCGGTGGCTGCAAATCCGGCGATAAGGGTTGCGCGGGCAAGAACACGTGCAAGGGCAAGGGCGGCTGCGCGGTTCCGATGCAGCATAGCCGGCTGCGCGTGCGTCGCGAAGTCTTGGCGTAAGGTGGGAGTGAGCGGCGGAGAAGCGAAGACTCCGCCGCTCACCTGTGACTCCCATGGCGAACCGATGGGGCTATCCGGATCTGGGCTTCGGTGTCGGGCTCCGGACGGTCCACTTCCCCTACATCCTGAACCAGCATCCCCGCGTCGACTGGTTCGAAATTCTGTCGGAGAACTATATGGACACCGGGGGGCGTCCGCTCTATGTGCTCGACCAGGTGGCCGAGCGCTACCCCGTCGTCCTGCACGGTGTCTCGATGTCGGTGGGTAGTACGGATCCAGTGAACTTCGAATACCTGCGCAAGCTGAAGTCGCTTGCACAGCGCATCAACGCGCGCTGGGTGTCGGATCACCTGTGCTGGACCGGGGTCGCCGGGCTGAACGTCCACGATCTGCTGCCGATGCCCTACACGGATGAGTCCCTGCGGCATGTGGTGGAGCGGATCCGCGTGATCTCTGATTTCCTCGAACGTCCGTTGGTGCTCGAGAATCCCTCGACCTACCTCGAGTTCCACGTGTCTACTTGGAACGAGTGGGATTTCATGGCCGAAATGGCCGGACAGGCCAACTGCGGATTGCTGCTTGACGTGAACAACGTCTACGTAAGCGCGTTCAATCACGGATGGGACGCGAACGCCTACATCGACCGCATCCCCGCGGACCGCGTGGTGCAGATCCACCTGGCCGGGCACACCCATAAAGGGACGCACATTCTCGACACCCACTCGGATCACGTGGTGGATCCCGTGTGGGAGCTCTACCGGCGTGTCTACCAGCGCATGGGCGGAATCGCGACGCTGCTTGAGTGGGACGAAGACGTGCCGGATTTTGAAACCGTGCATGCCGAAGCGCTGAAGGCGCGGCGGTATCGTTCTTCGGGAGAAATCCGTGAGGCAGCCTGACCTGGGCGCGATACAACGTTGGATGCAGGCGGTGATCCTGGAGCCGGGTCCGTGCGGAGATGCGAAAGCGCGCCGCATCGTCCGCCCCTCGGCCGCGATGACGCCCGGGGAGAGGCTGGAAGTGTATCGCGGCATGTACGGCGCGCGTCTGGCGGAGGCGCTGGAGGCGGACTTCCCCATGCTCGCCGGACTGCTGGGCGAGGAGTTGTTCGCCGAGTTCGCGAGCCTCTACATTTGCGAGCATCCATCGCGCTCGTACACGCTGAACGATCTCGGGCGCAATGTTCCGGCGCTCCTGGCCAAGCTGGATGGATTGCCGTCACCGGCTCTGTCCGTCGATCTGGCGCGATTCGAGCTGACGGTGTCGGAAGTGTTCGATGAGGAGGAATCCCCGCGGCTCACGACGGATCAGTTGGCCGCGGTGGATCCGGAGAGTTGGGGCGTGGCGCGGCTGCGTCCCATTCGCGCGTTCCGATTGCTTGAGCTGGGCTATCCAGTGCACCTGTACAAACAACGGCCCTCCAAACGGGCGCGCCGGACATGGCTCGCCGTGTACCGCCGTGACTACGCTGTGACCTGGCACTCGCTCACGCGGCCCGCGTATGGCGTGCTGTCGCGCCTTGCCGAGGGGGAACCGATCGGTGCTGTACTCGCCGGGATCCGCAACCGGGATCGCGTGTTTGCCTGGTTCCAGGAGTGGAACCAGGAGGGCTTCTTCGAAGCGATCGAGGTCCAGTCAACGGCGCGCTGACGGATCTCCTGCCGGAGGCGGCAGTTTGGTGCGTTTGAACTGGAACACGGTCTTCCGGTTCTTCCCGCCCTGATCCCCTTCGATGGTCGCGGTCAACGACTGTGGATCGGTCAGTTCATAGGTGATGATCTTCGGATGGTCATGCTGGGGATTCTCAAACACCGCCAATTTCGGTGAGGATCTGGTGAGCTTGAAACCCGTCGGCGGTCTGCCATTCGGTTGCGCGACGTAATAGACGCCATCCGGACGCGTCTCAATCCGGAGGAACTCGAACATCACCATCTTTTCCCCCGCGAGCGTGCGGCTCATGCCGAGCATCGCTCCGCCCGACGGGGTCAGCCAATGCTCTTCTACTTGGGCCCGGCCGAGGGAGCCTGCCCAAGAACCAGCGATCCAGGCAAGGTCCGATATCGAGGCTGGGGCCTGAGCCAAGAGGGGAGCGGCCACCAGAAGTGAGACGGGAAGCAAGCTGTGCATAGACTGAATTCTACGCGCTTCACCGCGCCGCGTCTTGGAATTTTCCGTCACGGTAGAACTCCACCATCCCTCGCCCCGCGCGAAAGTACGCATCCGGACTCTGGCCGGAGAACGCGCGAAAGTCGTTCGCCATGTGCGCCTGATCATAGAATCCGCACTCGGCAGCGATATCGGCCCACCGGACCCATTCTCCGGCTTCATGCAGCGCGACCACGTGCTGGAGCCGGGCGATTCGCGCCAGCGCTTTGGGCGTGATCCCTGCCGCGGCCAGGAACCGGCGTTCCCACTGCCGGATCCGAAGCTCGCCTGGAACAAATGAGTCCATCCCGCCGCACCCGTGCGACGCCTCGATCGCGCGAATCGACCAATGGATCAGCGGGTCCGGACGTATCGCGCCTGCCAACAGCCGCCGCAACGCCTGCACCACGGCCGCTGGGCGGTCCGCCGAGTTCCCTATCTCCTCGCGGAGCCTCCTTGCCCACACACCGAGCACACTCTGAAGGTCCAGTAGCGAACCCGCCAAGTCGGCTGCTGGAGCCAGGCATCCTCCCGCTTCGGGCCGCAGCCGGACTCCGAGCGCGTCCATCCACCCGTTGGGCGACAACACCAATGCCGACCGCAACTGTCCGGCAATCACGGACTCCGGCTGCGCTGCCCCGTTCACGCGGGGCGGTGCGCCGAAGTGGATCACCAGCTCCATGCGGCCGTCGGGCAGGATCACCTGGCCGTCAGGTGCAAGCACTCCTCGCAGCGTCCAGATGGATTCAACCCAAGGCGCCAAGTCCGGCGGAACCGCGTACTGCCCGAAGTCCATGGGCTACCTGCCGGGGGGCCGCGCTGGAAGGCAACAATGCTCCGAGCAGAGTCCCGGCTCGACGAGCGGCTCGCCCGATTGATACTCCTCGATCAACTCACGGATCATCGTGATGAAGCGCGGATGGCACCCCACCGTCGCGGCGCGGACCATCTCGATGCCCAACTCCGCGCACACCGCACGCGCATCTTCATCCAGATCCCAGAGGATCTCCAGGTGGTCCGACAGGAATCCCACAGGGGCGATCACCACTCGCGCGGGACGCTCGGCTTTCAGGTAGGCTGTGATGTCCGGCTCAAGCCATGGCTGCGACGGGGGGCCGCTGCGGCTTTGATACGCCAGCACCCAGTCCGGATTCTCCACCCGGCGTGCGATCCCGGCACACGTGAACCGGAGCTGCCGCTCGTAGGCACACCCCTGGGCCATGGCCGACGGAATGCTGTGCGCCGTGAAGATGATCCGCGCGCCGGGCAGCCGCGCCAGGGCTTCCTGCACCCGCGCTGCCGAAGCCTCGAGAAACCCGGGATGGCCGTAGAACACGCGGATCTTGTCGATCTCCGGGGCGCCGCCGCCAGCGGCCTGCGCCGCCTCAATGTTCTCGCGGTACTGCCGGCATCCTGAATAGGAGCTGTAGGCCGAGGTGACGAAAGCCAGCGCGCGCCGGACTCCGTCCGCCGCCATCCGCTGTACCGTATCCGGCAGCAACGGATGCCAGTTGCGGTTTCCCCAGTACACCGGCAGGCTTGTGCCATGCGCGGCGAGTTCGGATTCCAGCAGCCCGATCATATCGCGCACCTGATCATTGATCGGACTCCGGCCCCCAAAATGATAATAGTGCTCCGCGACCGCCAGCATCCGCTCGCGCGGAACGTTGCGGCCACGAAGCACGTTTTCAAGAAACGGGATGACGTCGTCGCGCTTCTCCGGTCCACCGAAGCCAACCACGAGAAGCGCGTCGTATCGATTCGCCAAGATTCTTCCAGCTTACGGCATCTCCACCTGGACCTTCATCAGGTTGCTGAGGGTGCTCTGGGCCGTACCGACCTTCGAGCGCAGCCCCACCATCACCGGACCCACGCCCAGCGCGGACGGAACGATCGCTCCGATGCCGACTCCCTGCGCGGAAATATGCACGAGCGTGCTGGCGACTTGAATCACCATGTTCCCTTTCCGGAACTCGACAATAGCGTTGGTGGCGTCCACACCATAGCCGAACACGGTGATTGTCCCACCGTGCCACGCCGAGGCGTTCGCCTGGCAGCCGTTGAACATGTTGACGCACAACGAACGGGCGATCGGCCGCTGGGGCTTGGCCGCCACGTTGAATTCGAATTTCTCGCTGGTGCCGTTTGCGCCCTCGACGTAGCCGTAGTACTTGCCTGCGGCAAGGATGCAGCCGCCCGATGCGAGCCGGACGTACATCTCGTGGTCCGTGCCGGCGGGGTTGAGGGTGAATGGACAGGTGGAGGCCTGGCCGGTGGCGTCGTTGACCATGGTCAGCTTGGGGTTGTTCGAGGGGGCAAGGCCGGAGCCCTGAATGGTGATCAATTGGCCGAATCCGGACGCGGCGGTTTCGGGAACTACGTTCATGACGACCGGCTGGGCGGAAAGGGTCCATGCGGCCAGCGCCAGAATTGCGAAGAAGTTTTTCATGTGGGTTTGTGTCTCCGCAACCAGAATGCCGCGGACCGTCCGCTACAGTCGTCCGGAGATTGTAATGATTTGGTAAGAATCAGGGGCGCTTCAAGTTGTGCCGCCGGTACCGTGCTGGAAAGATCGCTCCGCCCTTGAGACTCAAACCATACAGACTGTCGACGGCCCGCACCTTCCATGAATCACTCCGGCTTGTGCGCGCCCCGCTTCCGCGCCGCCTCCCTCACCTCCGCGGGCAGCGCCGTATTGAACGATGCGCCGAACCCCGTTGTCTGCCGGTACGCATATGCCTGCCACGGGTCCCGTCCCTCAATCCGCGGATCTCCGGTCTTCCGCAAATACGCCTCCAGCCGCGTGCGATGATCCGCAAGCGCCGCGTGATGCGCCGGATCCGCCGCCAAATTCCGGACCTGGTGCGGATCCGCGTTCACATCGTAGAACTCCTCCGCCGGACGCTTGCCGAAGCACAGCTCATACTCCCGCGCGAACCGCCGTTGATTGCCAGGCGCGGTCATGAAGTCCTTCGTTGGGCAGCCGTCGACATCGCCGTGATAGGTCAGGTTCGACGAAACGAACTCCGGCCCGCCCGTCGGCCACCGGTCCGGCGCGAAGTTGCGCAGATACTGATAACGCGCTGTCCGTAAGCCGCGGATCGGATACGTCGCCCCGTCTGGCCGGCACATCGTGTGACGCTCGAGCGCTGTGTACACGCAATCGCGCGCCGGATCCGGCGCTGCCGAATCAAGCAGTGGCATCAGACTGCGTCCCGCCATGCCTTCGTGCGGCGTGAGTCCGGCGGCTTCCAGCAGCGTGGGCGCGAAGTCCACGTGGCTCACGAAGTCCTCGACTCTGCGTCCACCCTTGATCCGCGAGCCCCACCGCATCGCCAGCGGCATGTGGACTCCGGGCTCATACAAGTTCACCTTCGCCCGCGGGAACGGCATCCCGTTATCGCTGGTCACCACGATCAGCGTGTTGTTCAGCAGCGAGCGCTTCTCAAGCGCCGCAACCACGCGTCCCACCTGGGAGTCGAACCACTCCACCTCCGCCTGGTAGTCGAGAAGATCGGACCGGATCCCGGGAGTGTCGGGCCAGTAGGGCGGAACGGTCACGCCGTCCAGCTTCTTGCCCATCCGGAGACCGCTCCCCTTCTCATACACACGGTGCGGTTCCGTGCACCCGAACCAGAAACACCATGGACTGCCAGCCGGTGCGGCGGCCAGGAAGTCCTCGAAGTTGGCCGCGTAGTCGCGTGGATCGATGGCCGCGTGCGGCGCCGGATCAAGGCGGCGAGTGTTGAACTCCTTGCCAACTGGATGGCGCGTGAGTCCCGCCGCGCGCCAATCGCCCGGGGCCCAAGCCTTCCCCGTGAAGCCAACTGAGTATCTGGCATCCTCGAGCCGGTGCGTGAACAGTGTCTGGTCCGGCGGCATGGTCCCGTACAGGACGCCGGCTTCGCCCAGTTGCCAGATGTGCTTGCCCGTGAGCACCGCGCTGCGCGATGGCGTGCACGAGGGCGACGCACAATAGGACCGGGTGAACAGCACTCCCTCCCCGGCGATCCGGTCAAACACCGGCGTGCTCGCACCTGGTGACGGCCACGTCATGTCGTCCGCGATGACGAACAGAATGTTCGGACGGTCCTGGCGCCGCGTCCCGCAGGCAGCAAGCGCCGCTGAAGCCAACAGAGACCGCCGCGTCATCGTTGATCCCACAGGATCGCTTCGCCGCGCGCATCGCCCTGGTGCTCGATGTGGTGGTACTCTTGAATCGCGCCGTTCGATTGTCCCATCGGTTGAGACAGCAGCCCTGGCGGGAGGCCTCCAATCCGTAGCCTACCATGAAGCACGAACACCACTACGCTCTATCTCTCCATTGGACTGGCAACCGCGGCACGGGAACCAGCACCTACCAGGCCTACAGCCGCGACCACGTGATAGAGATCCCCGGCAAGCCAGCGTTGCAGGGTTCTTCCGACCCGGCCTTTCGCGGCGACGCCTCGCGGTACAACCCCGAGGATTTGCTCGTGGCCGCGCTTTCCGCGTGTCACATGCTGTGGTATCTGCACCTGTGTGCCTCCGCGGGGATCGTCGTGACGGCGTACCGTGACGATGCTTCAGGCGTCATGGTGATGGACTCCGACGGTGGCGGGCACTTCTCCGAGGTGGTCCTGCATCCTGAGGTGGCGATCGAAGATCCGTCGCGCGAGCAGGACGCTCTGCGGCTCCACGAGGATGCTCACCGGTTGTGCTTTATCGCCCGCAGCGTCAACTTCCCGGTGCACGCCATTGGGCGTTGTGTTCACCCAGCGCAGGCGGCGGATCCTCAGGGAGCGGCAAAGGCGACGGAGGCCGAACGCGGTTGACGCAGCAGTCACGGCCCTGAGTCCTGCTGAGCCACCATTCGAGATCGCGGCCGGCGATGGTGTCGGCGGCAATCCAGACGAATTCCTGGTCGAACTGGTGGCTGATCCAGTCCGGCTGCTCCACGGCGGTGCAGAATTCCCGCCAGAACTTCGGCTCCAGCGCCGCGACCGCGAGGTATTCGCCGTCGGCGGTGTCGTAGAGGTTGTAGCAAGGGTAGACGCCGGACAGCGGATTCGGCGCACCCGCGGCCGCGAATGCGCGCGGAGCAAGCGCAACCGGAGCCAAGCCCTCGACCATCGACACAACGAGCCGCGCGCCCGCGCCGGTCCGGGCCCGGTCCAGTAGCGCCAACAGGATCTTGTTGACCAGTTGGAGCGACCCGCCCGCGATGTCCGCGATGGGTGCGGCGGGAATCCGGGGAGGCCAGCCAAGCAAGCCCGCGGCCGCGAGGTAGTTCAGATCGTGGCCCGCCTCGGTGGAACCATCCGCGTGCCCCGTGAGCGAAGCGAAGATCAGCCGCGGATTCACCGCGGCCATCTCGCGCGGACCCAAGCCGAGCCGGTCCATCACGCCCGGACGGAAGCCTTCCACGAGTACATCCGCCCCGGCAGCCATCCGCAGCAAAGCCGCTTTGCCGGACTCGCTCTTGAGATCCAGCACGACGCTCTGCTTGCCGGCGTTGGTGAAGCGGAAGATGGCCCCGGTGCCATCGATCAACGGAGCCATCGACCTTCCGTAGTCGCCCTCGCCAGGCGCCTCGATCTTGACGACGGTGGCGCCGGCCTCGCGCAGCATCATGGTCGCGACAGCGCCGGGCAGCAGTCGCGTCAGGTCGAGAGTGGTGATTCCTTGGAGCGGTTTCACACCGGCATTATCCCACCTGTCCCTCGGGCATCTTCAGGATCGCGCCCACGGCATCGGAAAGGCGCTGCCAACTCCCTGTCCCATCCTCGAGCTTCTTGCGGCCGAGTCGAGTGAGCCGGTAGAACTTCGCCTCACGCCCGCTCGGCTGCGATGATGCCTTTCTGCTCAAGGCGGTGCAGTGCGGGATACAGCGAGCCGCCGGGCACCTGAATCACCGAGTTCGAAATCTGCTGCAGGCGCTGCGCGATCGCTTTGAGCAGCAGGATGTCAAGTGTGCCCTGCGGCAGGTCGGACTTTTGAGGAGCGGACTTTTTCATGATGGGATCGACTTTGGATGCCCGGAATGAAGGCAGGCCAGTCGCCAGCATGGACACGATTCCGATCCCTGCTGCGGCCAGTGCCGGAAGATCCCCGCCGGGTGGTCCACGCCGCCGAACTCGGGACGCACCTGCCTCGGCTTCCGGGACGCCGGAGTTCACCAGCGCGGCGATCCGCTCTTCGACATGGAACTGCAGTTCCTTCCGGATCTCCGAGTTGCGGTCGAAGGCCATGACGATACCTTTCGCTTCTACTGTTCTTGCTATCGCACGATAGATCGAAGTGCAAGGGGTTGCTCGCAGAAAACCTGAACTCGGCGGTGCTGTTATAACGGAGAGAATGCAGAGTTCCGCGCGCGGCCCTTCTTCGCTCCTCCTCGACACCACGATTGGAGACCAATTGTCGATCACCGCCGCCCGGGACCCGGATCGCGAGGCGCTCGTGTCCTGCCACCAACGCGTCCGCCTGACGTGGGGTGAGCTGGACGAACGGGTAACCCATTGGGCGTGCGGCCTCCTCGGCTTGGGACTCGTTCCGGGCGACCGCGTCGGCGTCTGGTCGCCTAACTGTTGGGAGTGGGCGGTGCTGCAGCTTGCCTGCGCCCGTGCCGGACTCGTGCTGGTGAACGTGAATCCCGCCTACCGCTCGCACGAGCTCAGCTATGTCATCCGGAAATCGCGGATGCGGGCGCTGTTCCTGTGGGAGAGCGACCATCGCGCCAACTACCGGAACATCCTGAGCCAAACCGGCGCCGAACCGGAATGGACCGTCTATTTTGAGGAGGGCAGGGAATACTGGCGGGCCGCCGGGGAGTTGCCCGGGCCATTGGACTGCCATGACGCGGTGAACATCCAATACACCTCGGGCACCACCGGATCGCCCAAGGGAGTCCTGCTGACCCATCACAATATTCTCAACAACGGACTCCTCGTCGGCCGCCAGATGAGGATCACCGCACAGGACCGGATCTGCGTCCCCGTGCCCCTGTATCACTGCTTCGGGTGCGTGATGGGAGTGCTCGCCTGTGTGGCGCACGGCTCCACGCTGGTCCTCCCCAACTGGACGTTCGATGCGCGGGCCACGCTGGATGCGATCCACCAGGAGCGGGCTACCGCAGTGTACGGCGTGCCCGCGATGTTCATCGCCGAACTGGAACACCCGGAGTTCGCCCGGTTCGACGTGGCTTCACTGCGCACCGGAATCATGGCCGGCGCTCCCTGTCCGGTCGAGGTCATGCGGCGTGTGGTGGACCAGATGCACTGCCGCGAGATGACGATCGCCTATGGCCAGACGGAGAGCTCGCCGGTAATCACCATGTCCGGAGCCGGCGACGACCTGGAGGTGCGCGTCTCGACCGTGGGCGCGGCGCTGGCGGAGACCGAAGTCAAGATCGCCGACCGCGACAACGGATCCACAGTCGAGCGCGGAGTGCAGGGTGAGCTGTGCACGCGGGGTTACCTGGTCATGCGGGGCTATGACGGCGAGGCCGAGGCGACCGCCAAGGCGATCGACGCCGATGGGTGGCTCCACACGGGCGACCTGGCTGTGATGCGCGAGGACGGCAACTGCAAGATCACCGGCCGCGCCAAGGACATGATCATCCGTGGTGGCGAGAATGTGTACCCGCGCGAGATCGAGGAGTTCCTATACACCAACCCGAAGATCGCCGACGTTCACGTGGTGGGCGTGCCCGACCTGCGTCTTGGGGAATGCATCTCGGCATGGGTCCGGCTCAGGGCGGACGCGGAGATGACGGAAGAGGAACTCCGCGAGTTCTGCCGGGGACGCATTGCCCACTTCAAGGTGCCCAAGTATATCCGGTTCGTCGACGGCTTTCCGATGACGGTAACGGGGAAGATCCAGAAGTTCAAGATGCGGGAAGAAGAGATTCAGCGGCTCGGACTGGAAGAGGCCGCGCGGGTGGCGACGGCATGAGGTGGATACTGGCCGCCGTGGCCCTGCCCGTGTTGGCGATGACCGAGATCCGGGGCGTGTGGGTGGACCGCTCCTCGCTGGTGTCACGCGACGAAATCCGCACGACGCTCAGAAATCTGGCGGATGCGCACTTCAACACGGTCCACGTGAACGTCTGGTCGCGCGGGTACCCGCTGTGGCACAGCCGGGTGTTCGAACGGGAGACCGGGATTTTGACCGATCCTGGGATGTCTGGGCGGGACGTGCTTGCCGAAGTGATCGAGGAAGCCAGGCCGCTTGGACTGGCCGTGATCCCGTGGTTTGAGTATGGATTCGTTGGGGGTTGGGACGGATACTTTCCCGGACCCGGGCGGCGGGGTGTGATCTTTGAAACGCATCCCGATTGGCTGGCGATGACGCGGGCAGGCGTGTCAGCGTTCCCGATCCAAGGCGGTGGCGGGAACTTCTTCTGGATGGTCCACACGCGGCCCGATGTCCAGGATTTCCTGATCGCGCTCGTCGCCGAGGTCGCGGGGAATTATGCGGTGCCAGCGGTCGAATTCGACCGCGCGCGGTACCCCCAAATGGATTGTGGCTATGACGCCTATACGCGGCAGGCATACGCGGACGCCCACAACGGCAATCCGCCCCCCGACGATCCGAACAACCCGAAGTGGGTCGAGTGGCGGACGGGGAATCTGAACGCGTTTATGAGACGGCTCTATCAAGGGGTCAAGGACGCTGACTGGAGAGTACTCATTACCAACGCTCCAGTACCCCTCCCCACTAGCGTGCCAAATTTTGCCCAAAATTATGGGGATTGGGTCCGCGAAGGGAGTCTCGATTTTGTCTCGCCGCAAGTTTACCGGCGGGACGTGGCCAGTTTTGAGCGGGACCTTCAAAATCAGATCCGTGCGCTTCCGTCGGCCCGGCGGCTCGTACCAGGACTGGACATCACGAATTCGGGTCCTGACGAATTGGTCAAGATGATCTCCGCGGTGCGGGCTCAAGGACTGCCGGGAGTTGTGGTATGGTACTATCGTAGTCTCCTTACTATGGGTGCGCTCCCGCATTTGCGGGCGACCATATTCGAGGAGAGGGCAGCTTTACCCTGGCGGCGGGCTAGAGTCGAGTGATCCCGTACCGGGACTAGGAGATTCCGGCTCCCTTCCTAAGGCGGTAAGGGCGCGCCTTTCAGCGGTACGCTGAATTGGTTCCGTACTAGGACGGCTATACAATCAGTTTTGGGTACTGGAATCGTGACACCAGTTGCACTAACACACAGAGGGATCGAGACTATGGAAAGCGTATCCACTCTCGCGGCGCCGGTCGAAGCCGGAGCGGAGCAGTTCGACAGTATTGCGGTGCTGGACGAACCAGAAGAGAGCAAACCGCAGCCTGCCAAGATTCGGGTTGTGCTGGTGGACGACCATCCGATTGTGCGCCAGGGGCTGCGGAAGCTCCTGGAGCTGGAGGGCGACATGGAAGTCGCCGGCGAAGCCGAGAACGGCCGCCAAGCGCTGGAGGTGGTCGAAGACACCCGTCCAGACGTCGTGCTGCTTGACCTCAAGATGCCCGGCATGGACGGCCTGACCGCGCTCCAGACGCTGCAGCACGGGATGGCCCGGACTCGGGTCATCGTCCTGACCGCTTCCGATGACAAGAATGAATGGGTGCAGGCGATGAAGCTCGGATGCGCCGGGATCGTCGTGAAGCAGACCCAGCCGGACCTGATCGTGAAGAGCATCCGCAAGGTCCACGCGGGCGAAATCTGGCTCGACTCGCACACGACGGCGGCGCTAATGCGGCAGTTCGCGGCTCCGGGCGACGGACTGAACGGCTCCAACGGCAAGGGTGGGCGCGAGCGGTCTCCGCTCAGCACGCGCGAGCGCGAGATCGTGGGTCTGGTGGCGCAGGGCTACAAGAACAAGGAAATGGCCGAGAAGATGTTCATCAGCGAGCAGACAGTCAAGAACCACCTGCACAACATCTTCGACAAGCTCGGCGTTTCCGACCGTCTGGAACTCGCGCTATACGCTATCCATAAGGGACTTCATCTGCAGGCCGAGAAGTAGCGGCGGGCGCGTACACACGGCGCGGCGGCGGCTGGAGGTCCCACACGACCCCCAGCCACGACAGCGCCTTGAGCACGTAGTAGCTCTGGTCGATTTCCCACCAGAAGAACCCCATCCGCACCGATGACGGCGCGTAGTGGTGGTTGTTGTGCCAGCCCTCGCCGAGCGTGATCAGCGCCAGCAGGAGATTGTTGCGGCTGCCGTCGCGGGTGAAGTAGCGGCGGCTGCCAAAGACATGGGCCAGGGAGTTAATGCTGAAGGTGCCGTGGTAGAGGGCGACGGTGCTGATCAGCCATCCCCAGACGAGCATCTGCCAGCGCGTCGTCTGCCAGCCCGGCTGAGCCACCTCCGCCCACCATCCGAACAGGTACACCAGTCCGCCCAGGCCCAGACCCGTGAAGTGATGGTGGTCGTTCAGCCAGACCAGCTCCCGGTACCGCGCCAGGTTCTGGATCAGGTTCCAGCGGGTCGCGTCATTCTTGACGCACAGGAACCAGATCATGTGCGACCACCAGAATCCGTGCCGGACCGGCGAATGGATGTCGTCCTCTTCGTCGGAGTTGGCGTGGTGGTGCCGGTGCAGGGATGCCCACCACAGGACTCCCTTCTGCAGCGACATCGATCCGAGCAAGGCGAGCACGAACTGGAATCCGCGGCTGGTCTTGAAGCTCGCGTGGGCGAAGTAGCGGTGGAATCCGGCGGTGATGCCGAACATCCGGATCCAGTACAGGGCCGCACAGGTGATCACGGCGGCCCACGAGACGCCCACTGCGAACGCGAGCAGACATGCGGCGTGCATCAGGAAAAAAGGCGTCGAGCGGCGCCAATGGATATTATCGTTGCCAGCAGACACGGCTACTCCCCGATGAGATGCATCACCACGGTCCGCGAGTGCGGACTCGACCGGTGTTCATAAACGTAAATCCCCTGCCAGGTTCCCAGGACCGGTTGTCCACCGGCCACCGGAAGGCTCAACTGCGTCTGAGTGAGAGCGGCGCGGATGTGCGCGGGCATGTCGTCAGGCCCCTCCATAGTGTGGCGGTAAAGGCGGCTGTCCTCCGGGACAAGCCGCCGGAAGAATTGTTCGAGATCGTGGACCACGTCCGGATCGGCGTTCTCCTGGATCAGCAGCGACGCCGAAGTATGGCGGATGTAGACCGTGAGGAGACCGTCGCGGATCCCCGTGCGGCCCACCCAGGATACCACCTGCGCGGTGATTTCCTGCAAGCCCTTGCCGCGCGTGGAAACCTGGATCCGCTCCTGGGCCTGACGCAATCGTCCTACTCGACCGTGACGCTCTTGGCGAGATTCCGCGGCTGGTCCACGTCGCACCCGCGCCGGACCGCGATATGGTAGGCAAGAAGCTGCAGCGGCACGATCTCCAGGATCGGCAGCGTCAGCTCATTGGCGTCGGGGATCGTGACCACGTGGTTGGACACCTTGGAAATCTCCTCGGCGTCCTGCTCGCAGGCGATCGACACGACGATCCCTCCGCGCGCCCGCACTTCCTGGATGTTGGACAGCGTTTTCTCGTAACGGATCCGGCTCTCTTCGCTATCCGGATCCCGTGTCGCGAGCACCACCACCGGCAGCGACTCGTCGATCAGCGCATTTGGCCCGTGCTTCATCTCGCCGGCGGGATAACCTTCGGCGTGGATGTAGGAGATCTCCTTGAGCTTCAGGGCCCCTTCGAGCGCGATCGGGTAGTGGATCCCGCGGCCGAGGAACAGGAAATCGCTCGCCTTGAACAGAGCGCGCGCAAGTTCCTCGTACTGCGCGTTCTTCGACAGCACGGCCTCCATCTTGCCCGGCAGCCGGACCAGATCCTGCACCAGGCCGTCGATCGCCTCCGAAGTCATCCGCTCCCGCACCTGGCCCAGGTGCATGGCGAGCAGCAAGAGGCTGGTCAACTGGCAGGTGAACGCCTTGGTCGAGGCGACGCCAATCTCCGGGCCCGCATGCGTCAACAAAGTACCCACGGCCTCGCGCGTGATCATGGATCCCACGACGTTGCAAATGGCGAGCGTCTTTGAGCCCTTGAGCTTGGATTCGCGCTGAGCGGCCAGCGTGTCCGCGGTCTCACCCGATTGCGAAATCACCACCGTGAGCACGGACGAGTCGATAATCGGATCGCGGTAACGGTATTCGCTGCCGTAGTCCACCTCCACCGGAATGCGCGCCAGCCGCTCGATCATGAACTTTCCAGCAAGCGCAGCGTGCCAGCTCGTGCCGCAGGCGACGATCTTGACCTGCCGGAACTCCTCGAACTCCCGCGCGCTCAGGTTCACCTCATCCAGGAAAATGCGGCCCGTTTCCTGGCTCACGCGGCCGAGCATCGTGTCGCGGATGGCGCGCGGCTGCTCAAAAATCTCCTTGAGCATGAAGTGCTTGTAGCCGCCCTTTTCCGCCATGATGGGATCCCACAGAATGTGGGAGACATTGCGCTTGATCGGACCGCCGTCAAAGCTCGTCAACCGCACGCCGTCGGCTGTGATGACGGCCATGTCGCCGTCGTCGAGGAAGATAATGTCGCGGGTGTGCTGCAGAATCGCGGGAACGTCCGAGGCGAGGAAGTACTCCTGTTCACCAAGTCCGACGACGGCGGGTGGACCAAACCGTACGCCGACAATCTTGCCTGGATCGGAGCGCGCGAGCACGCCCAACGCGAAGACGCCACGGATCTCCTGCAGCGCGCGCCGGACCGCGTCCTCGAGGTTGCCGTCCAGGTACTTCTCAATCAGGTGCGCGATGATCTCGGTGTCGGTCTCCGACACAAACCGGTGGCCTTCGCTCTCCAGCTTGTGCTTGAGCTGCAAGTAGTTCTCGACGATTCCGTTGTGGACCACCACCACGTCGCCCTTGGGGCCGCGGTGCGGATGCGCGTTCTCCTCCGTCGGACGCCCGTGCGTGGCCCAACGCGTGTGTCCGACGCCGAAGCAGCCCGCGACCGGCGTCTCGCGGACGGTCTCCTCGAGGTTTCTCAGCTTGCCGGATGCCCGGCGGACGGACAGGATGTTCTGCTCATCGAGCACCGCCAGACCGGCCGAATCGTATCCGCGATACTCCAGCCGCCGCAATCCGTCCAGAATAATCGGAGCTGCGCTCCGGGTTCCTACGTAGCCAACAATTCCACACATATCCTATTCATCGGTGGTTCACCCTAGCTCCTTTAGCCTTCCAACTCGACCCGGTAGTCTTCGATCACCGGATTCGCCAGGATGTCCCGCGCGACTTCCTCCAGTTGCTTCTTTGCGGCCGCGGCGTCGGTTCCCTCGGCGAGCCGGATCTCGAACACCTTATCCTGCCGGACATCCTCAATCTGCCCATAGCCCCGGCTCACCAGAGCGGAGCGAATCGTTTGTCCTTGAGGATCCAGTACAGTTCTCTTGAGGGAGACCGTGACGCGAGCCTTCATGCTCCTTCTATTGTAGCCGCGCTTTCGCGATCGAGCGCAGCAGGAGCACCGTCGTCACCGCCTGGCCCAGATGGCGCTGGGTGTGCTCGGCGATGTGGACCACAAGTCCCTGAACCGTGGTCGGCAGCATTTTCCGTCCCACGTACCGGGGATCGGCGAGAGTCGCGGGATCGATGGTCCGCGCGTAATCCAGGCATTTTTCGAAATCAGCGTCGAGGGCCGCAAGCAGTTCCGCCACCGTAGCGCCCGGCTCGAGCTCCCGCTTCAACCGGTCAAGCTGCTCCGGACTCAGTTGCCCGCCCTTGAGATAGGTGCTCAGGCGGTCCACCGCGCCGCCGATGTGCCGGACATGGAATCCGGCCGGCGTCATGCCGTGGGGGCGGCTCCAGATCTGGTCCGGGGTAAGACCCTCGAGGTGCCGCGCTAACTCCTGGCGGGTCTGCTCGAACGTGTAAAACAACGGCGCGGCATGCGCGCCAACGCCCTCAATGGGACCGCTCAGCCAGGGTTCGCTCAACGCCCTCCACCCTTCACCGGCTCCTCCACATGCTCCGGACATGGCGTCTCAGGGGCAACGCGCGCCCCGCACCGGTCGACCGGCGCCAACCCGGGCCGCCATAGGACCACCATCCCGACCGCCAACGCCATCCAGGAGAAACTCCTCATCGCACATCCCTTCTGTCGATACTATGACGAAGTGGCGGCCGAAAAGTTCCGCTATTTGTCCAAAAGGCCGCGATTTCGCATCCATTCGGCCAGCCGGGCCGGCCAACTGCTAAGCGTCTGGTCGGCCCAGCCGAGCCCGACGCCGTGTGGACCGCGTTCGTAAATGTGCATCTCGGCGGGTACCCCCGCTTTGCGCAACGCGAGGTAAAACAGCACGCTGTTCTCCGGCGGGACCCCCGTGTCTTCATTGGTGTGGAACAGAAACACCGGCGGTGTCTGGCTGGTCACCTGAAGCTCGTTGGAAAGATGCTTGACCAGGTCCGGGTCCGGATTGTCGCCGAGAAGATTGCGGCGTGAACCCTTGTGGACATAGTCCGTGGTGAACGAAATCACCGGATAGGAAAGCACGGCGAAATCGGGGCGCGATCCGGCGCGGTCGACCGGATCAGCCGCCGCCGGATTGCCAGAGTCAAAGTGCGTGGCCGCTGTCGACGCCAAATGGCCCCCGGCCGAGAATCCCCAGATCCCGATCTTGCCTGGATCGATGCCGGACTCCTGCGCCCGGGCGCGGACGGTGCGGATGGCCCGTTGCGCATCACCGATCTGGACCGGATGCCGGTACCGGGGTCCGAGCCGGTATTTGAGAACGAATGCCGTGACCCCTAGCGAATTCAGCCATTCGGCGATCTGCCTGCCCTCGTGATCGATGGCGAGGGCTCCGTAGCCGCCACCTGGACAGACCACCACCGCCGTTGCGGTTTTGCGGCCGCGCGGTATGTAAATCGACAGAGTCGGCTTGTCAGCGTCCTCGCCGCCCACGGTGCCCGGCGCTCCGGCGGGCCACAAGAGCTCGACTTTTGGGGGTGGACCGCCGCGCTGAGCGAACAAGCTGGCGGCGAGCAGGGCAGAGAGCAGGGTGGTGCGGATCATGGAGACCAATTGAGAGTCTATCCGATCTGCTCCCGCCTATTGCGCCACTGCCGCGGCTCATGATAAATTTCCAGACCACCGATGTCGATCAACCGGCGTGAGCTCCTTTTAGGACCGGCGGCAGCCGCCGTGCTTCCCCGCGCGGCCCAGGCCCAGAACCGCCCGAACATCCTGCTGCTGTTTACGGACGAACTGCGCTTCGACGCCCTCGGTTGCATGGGCAACCGGCACCTCCGGACACCGCACCTGGATGCTCTGGCCGCCTCCGGAGTCCGTTTCACCAACGCCTTCACGCCCACCCCGGTCTGCATTGCCGCGCGGATGTCGCTCATCAGCGGACACCGCTCCCGCCTGACACGGTGGACGGCGAACAGCAAGCTCCCCGGGCCGGATGCGCGCTTCCCGACGATGATGGACGCCCTCCGGGAAGGGGGCTACCGCACGCACGCGGTCGGCAAGATGCATTTCTCGGGCCGCCACTTCGGCCTCCACCGGCACGAAAGGATGGAGGAGGCGGTCCACCGGCGGATCGACGACGACTACCTCATGTACCTCAAGTCGCGGGGCGTGCGGACCCGGCATCCGCAGGGCTTGCGCGACCTCCTCTACTTGCAGCCGCAGACCTCGGGGATCGCGGCCGAGCATGCCCAGTCCACCTGGATTGCCGACCGCAGCGTCGCCTTTATCCGCGAGCACCTGCGCTACCGCGGCTCGCAGCCATTTTTCCTGTGGAGCTCCTGGATCGCGCCACATCCACCGTTTGCACCGTGCGATCCCTATGCCGGAATGTACCGGCCTGAAGAGATGCCGCTTCCTTATTACACGGACCGTCCGCTGGCGAGCCTGCCGTTCCCGGCCTGGAGCGAGCGTGCGCGTCTGGACGGCGCGCACCTGGATCCGCCACGGCTGCGCCGGATGAAAGCGCTCTATTACGGCCAGATCTCTCATATCGATGACGGCGTGGGGAGGATCCTGGCCGAGATCGAACGCCAGGGAATCGCCGGGAACACGGTGGTGATCTTCACGAGCGACCATGGCGAGATGCTTGGGGACCACGGGCTAGGGCACAAGTCCGTGCCGTATGAACCGTCGGCGCACATCCCTCTCCTGCTGCGGTGGCCGGGCCGGACCCAGCCCGGACGCGGGTGCGATGACCTGGTGGGGCTCACGGACTTGTTCCCCACCCTGTTGGACGGCCTGAAGCTGAGCTATCCGGGCGATTATCCGGCTCTGACTGGAGAGAGCCTCATTGGGCGGCCAGGCGGCGGACTGGCGAAGCTGCGCGAGTCCTATGTGGTCGACTTCGGCCAAGGGGCGCGCCGGTGGTTGAGCCTGCGGACGAAGTCGCATAAGTATGTTTTGTGGGCCGCGGGCGGCCGGGAGGAGTTGTACGACCTCGAAGCCGATCCCGAGGAGCGCAACAACCTCGCGGCAACAGGAGCCACGGCGGCGTTCCGGACAAAGGCGCTCGATTGGGAGACCCGGCAAGGCCTGAAGGAGTCGTTTGAGAATGGCGCCTTCCGCCGGTATCCCGAACCTCCGGTCCCGGATGGTCCTCCTCGGTCGGTGGTGCTCAATGAGGGCCGGTGGCCGGCGAACTTGCCTGAGGATGAGCGTGCAGGCGTCGAGAGCTACGCCGAGGCGTTCACCCGCGCGATCAGCCGCGAGACCACGCTGTCGCCGGAGGAGTTGAGCTTAGGGCTCTACAAGAAAGGCAAGGGAGAGCCGCTCGCTGGAACTCCATGGGAGGAGGCTTGGCGCCGGGCGTGATCCTACCGGGCGCACTCCTCCGGTTCGTCATGCCGGCTGGCGAGCATCTTGTCGATCGTTGCATCGAGCACTGAAATGTAGCCCTGCACATCCAGCGCGCCCGGGTCCGGCTTGCCGCGGATCTCGTAGAGCCAGCCGCGCTCGTACGGATCGGAATCGATGAGTGAGATATCGCGGTCGGTGGCCGGATTCACACGGATGAACTCGCCCGCGGCCACGGCGTACACATCGGTCACAGCCTTGAAACCCTCTACCCATCCGATGACGGCTCCGAGCTCCACCCGGGTCCCCGGCGATGGGGAGAATCCGAAGTCGACCAGGTCGCCGAGCATGCGCGTCGCGAACTTGGTGAAGCCTGCCCGCCATAATCCGGGCTCCGCCTCGAGCAGCCAGTAGTGCGCGCGTGTATAGCGCAGGCCGACGGGGAGCCGCGTGCCGAATCGCGACTTGCGGTAGGCGATCGTCCCGGATTCCAACCGGTCATTATAGCGGCGTCGCTCACTCCGGCGATGCGATGGACTTCAACGACTCCGCGGCTGCCTCCTTCACGCGCGCGTCTCCACCGGCCAGCGCCTGCTCCAGGTGGCGGCGCGCACCCGCCCGGTCGCCGCTTGCCGCCAGCGCTTCCCCAAGTCCCAGATGCGCTGCCGCCAGCGCCGGATCGAGGACCAGTGCCTGGCGATAATACCGGACTGCCGCTGTCCATCCACCGTTCGCCGCGCTCAGGTTCCCCAGCGCGGTGAAGCTGTGCTTGGCCAGTGGAGATCCGGGCGCCAGCGCAACGGACTTCCGGTGATGCGCCCCGGCCCGAGGCAGATCCCCCGCCAGTAACAGCGCACTCCCGAGATTGGAATGCGCATCGGCGAAGTCCGGCCGCGTCCGGATCGCTTCTTCGAGCGCGCGCCGGGCGCCCGCGAGATCGCCCTTTTCGATCAGCACGCAGCCCAGCGCGTTGTGCGCCTCGGGATAATCAGGATCGCGCTCCACGGCGCGCTGCAAGACCGTGCGCGCCTCCTCCAGCCGGCCGAGGTCGCGGTAGCACTGTCCGAGTGAGTGCAGCACAGCGGGATCCTCCGGCGCTGCGTCTCTCGCCCGCTCGAGCACGCCCGCGTCGTTCAACAGTTCGCCCAGATTCCGGAGCGCCGGGACGAAACGCGGATGCCGGTCCAGAAGGCCGCGATACTCGCGGATTGCGCCGGACCGGTCCCCCGCCGCGGCCCGGGCCTGCGCCAGAGCGAAGTAGGGCTGCGGATCCGTAGGCTTCAGCCGCGCGATCACCGCTTCGAGCCTGGGAATCCCGCCCGCCAGATTGCTGCGCTGCACGACTTGCGCCACCGCGAGATGCAGCTCGTCCGGCTCGCGTGGATAGTAGGCCGCCACCTCGCCCAGGTGCCCGCGTCCCGGCGTCTCATGGCGCTCCCGCCGGGGCGCCAGCGGATTCTCCGGCGCCCGCCGCATAATCCGGTGGTCAGTCATCACCGCGTGGACCACATCTTCCGTCCGCCGCTTCGGCATGTGGCAGCCCGCGCACTTGGACTCCGCCGGATGCCTGGCCAGCGCGGCGTGGCACTGCCGGCAGGCGCGGTCATACGCGGTCTCCGCTTCCACTCCGCGCGGGACCCGGTGCGGATCGTGGCACGTGGTGCACTGCATCGTTCCGCTCTTCACGAAACAGGCCGACTGCCGCAGCCGGTAGACCGAGTTCACAATCTCGAACTTCCCCTCGCGGCCAGTCCCCGGCGCATGGTCAAAGTGCAGCGTGAACTGCGCCAACGGCTCGCCCGGCCGGTAGGAAAACGCCCCCCGGCCGAACCGGATCAGCGAGTTCGGAAGCGGGAAGCTGGTGGTCTCCAGGTGGCACTGCATGCACACTTCCATGCCGCGCTCCCGCCCCAGCCGCGCCGGATTCACAATCGACTCGCGCCGGCCGCCCGACTCCACGTGCGCGCTCCCCGGACCATGGCACCGCTGGCAGTCGATCCCTTCGGGCAGCTCCGCCGCGAACTCCGGTTCCGCCGCGGGCTGCATGTCCAGCGCCGCCGGATAGGCGTTGTGGCAGAACATGCAGTCCGTGCTGATCTTGCGGCGGAAGTCCTGGTGATCGGGCCGGTCATACCCCGGACTCATGGCGAAGAAGCCGCCATTTTCCGGATACCACGCCACTGGCATCTCCACCAGGCGTCCCTGCGCGGTCCTGTGGATGTAGCTGCGCGCGTGATTGCCGGATCCCATCACATAGTGGATCTCGCGCTCGACCGCGTTCACTTCCCGGCCGTCGCCGTCCGTCTGCCAGCGGCGGAGAAAGTAGCGCCCCTCCCGGCTGGAATATTGATAGGACCGCTCCGACAGCGGGTGATCCAACCGGCCGCGTGCCCAGTTCTCGCGCCGCATCTGCTCTCCCGTGGCGCGGAAAAAGGACTGCGCCATGCCGGTCCGCGCGTAGCTCTTCGCGATTTCCGCATGGCAGCCCGCGCACACCACGGGCTTTACGTAGCTGGCCTGCCGCGGCGCCGGCGGCCCGCACGCGGACAACGCAAGAATGCCGGCCGCCAGCAGTGGGTTACGCACAGACCTGGAGTTTCTTGGCCATCTCCACACGGTCGTAGCCCGGCACGAATCCGTCCTTGATCACTTCCACGATCCGGTACCCCAGCTTCTCATAGAACGGATACACGAGCGCTCCGGTAGCAAGTGTCGACACCTCGTGCCCCTCGCGTCCGATGTCGCGCAGCAGCTTCATCACCACCAGCCGGCCGACGCCCATCCGCTGGACGCCGCGATGGACCATCACCCAGCGGATCCGCGCCCCGTCCCGGCCGCCCGCGCCCACGATGCGTCCGTCATGCTCGGCGACGAAATACTGATCGGTGTGCGTGGAAATCCCGTCGAGGTAGGTTTCGTAGACCCCCTTTTCGGCAGGCGCGAAAAAATCCGGGATGTTGGTGTCGAACACCTCGAGACAGGCGCTCCGGTCCTCAACTCGGTACGGCCTCAGGTCCATTCCCTCGATTGTAGCGGCGGGGCACTGCGCCGCGCCTATGGAACTTCGTTGTTCACGGCCTGGATCAGCGCTTGGATATAGCCGTATCCCATCGCGAACGCCTGGAGCCCGCCAGGATCCGCGGGATGTTTCGGCATGTGATCCGGACACAGCGAGCCAGCGAAACCGGTGTCGCGCAGGATCCGCATCACTTCGAGGAAGTTCATCTCGCCCTCGTCCGGGAACACCTCGTCGAAATGATGCAGGCGGCCCTTGATGTTGCGCATGTGGATCTGGTAGATCTTGCCCTTGCCGCCCAGGTACCGCGTGATGGGCAGCACGCCGCGGCGCGGATCTTTGAGGCCTTCGGCCACGGTGCCCAGGCAGAGCTGGAATCCGTTGAACGGACTGTCCACCACGGCTTCGTACCGCTTGATGGCTGCGAACACGTCAGGCGAGTCCCAGTTGTCGGCGCCCTGGTAACCGAATGGCAGTCCCGGCGGATCGTAGGGATGACAGGCCATGCGCACGCCGGTCTCCTTGGCCGCCGGGATCACCTTTTGCAGGAAGTTGGTAATCCGCTCCCAATAGTCTTCGGCGGGCACACGGCCCGCGTCCCCCACGGGCAGCGACTTCCAGTCCGGCTCCAGGCGGAAACCGGCGTAGGTGACGCCGCCACGTCCCGGAGTCTTTGTGTTGCGCCGGATCGGGATCAGAGTCCAATGGTAGGTGACGATGGTGACGCCCACCTGCTGGGCCTTGCGGAGATTGTTCTGGATGATCTCGATCTCGCGGTCGCGTTCGACGCCCTTGGCGAGCTTGATGTAGTCCGAGTCCATCCGGATGGCTTCGAAGACCACGCCATGGCGGTCGCAGTCATCGCGCATCCGTTTGAGTTCGTCCGGATCCCAGCCCGCGACGCCCGGCCGTTTGCGGACCTGGGCGGTGATGTGGCGCACCCCGTGCCGCAGGTTGAATTCGAGGTTTTCCTTCGACGTGATCCCGTTTCCCGCGACGCTGTGATAGTCGCCGCCGACGTGCATGAGCGTGTTCTTCTTCACGGGCGAAGATCGTATCACATCCTTGAGATGTCCCGCCTGGTCACGCCGCACGCTTCGCCGGCTTGATGCGGATGTCGACCTCAAGACCGGCATCGGTCAGCATGTTCACCAATGCGTCTAGTGAGAATTGGCTCAATTTTCCGCGGAGTAAATCCGATATGCGTGCCTGGCTCGCTCCCAGGCGCTTCGCGGCGGCCGCTTTGGTCAACCCCTCGGTCAGGATGAAGTTCCTCAGCGCCGTTACCATCTCGGAGCGAATGTGCAGGTTTCGAGCTTCGGTTGGAGAAAAACCGAGGTCGATGAAGATGTTTCCGCTTCCCTCTATGATTTCAACACCAGTGCTTTTTCTCACTTGCGCTCCTTTTTTGCCTCCAACATTATCGCGTAGCGTCTCTTGCCGAGGTCGATATTTCATGATCTCCGCACGCATCAGACCGTGTTCGAGGAGGTTGCGGTTCCACGGGAATTCGATTTTCAAAGATCTGGTGGGACGGAGTGGGACAAATTTTTGTCCCGCCCCGCCGCTCAAGAATCAGGCTACGGGGCCGTCGCCGCGCGCGCCCCACGTTGCCTTTGTGCGGACATGCCAGGCGGCGAGCGCGATGGCGATGACGAGGTCGTCGTGCACGGTTCGCGCGAGGATCCATAGCTCGTATGGCCGCGGCCGGAGATGTTGGCGTGGAAGTGGAGCAGCTCCTCGCGCAGGTCGCGGTAGTTCGGCAGGCTGCGCGGAATCATCAACTGTCCCTGGTCGAACATCAAGTAGAGGGCGGAGATGAGATCGCGCTTGGGGACGTGATGCACGCCGTTCCCATAAGACGCTGTCTGGCCGCCGGTGAGCACGACCGGAATCATGTTGACGGGGATCCTGGCGGCGCGGAGCATCTCGACGACAGGAGCGCCGAGACCGGTGGAGTCGACGATGAGCGTGGTCCGGCCGCGCATATCTGGAGCGCTGGCCATCGCACGAAGACGGTCCGTTATGTTTCCGAACGAAGTTCCGAGCGGAAAGCGGAGGGCCTGCCGGAGGATCCACTTGACTTGTCCGCGCTCGATGACGGCCAGCGCGGAGTAGTCGTTGGCGTGTCCGAGATCGAGTCCGGCGGTGACGAAGCGCCTGTTGGAGGGTTCGCCGAAATAGAGCGGCATCACAGGCTCCAGTGGCTGAATTCGTTGGTGAGGGCGCGCGAGAGCAACTCCGGCGAGAAGAGCTGGGAGCGCGTGTCCATGAATTCGCAGAGATATTCCTGGCGGAAGGACCAGTCGCCAAGGCTGTTCCGCTCTTCGTCCAGGAACTGTTTGGAGATGCGCTGGCAATCGGTGGCAGGCACGGAGATGCGCAGCCAGGGCTGCCCGCCGGTCCACTCGTCATAGAAGAAGCCGCGGCGTCCGCGCGGAGTGGAGAGCAGAATCATGCGTCCGGTAGCTGAGGCGGCGAGCATCGGACGGACAGCGCTGTAGACGGCATCGGGCACGAGGGCCGCTTCGTCGACCACGACCAGGGACGGTGCCGAGAATCCGCGGATGGTGTTCTCCTTGCCGGGGAGCGCGACGGCGCGCGACTGGTTGAGCATCAGTAGGGAGTAGCGGTTGGCACCGTCGGGCTTGGGCGAGAGTCCGGCGCGGCGGAGGAACCCGGCGATCTTCCGCAACATTTCTGCCGACTGGCGTTGGCTGGGACTGACGATGACGACGAGCGATCCAGCGGGGGCGCAGCAAAGGTGATGGACGGTGAGCGCGGCAACGATGGTGGATTTGCCCCATTGACGCGTGCAGTTGAGGAGAATCCGCGTGTCCGGTGCGCGGAGGATGCGGGCCTGGACGGGGTCCGGTTGGAGTCCGAGGACGGTGCTGGTGAACGCGACCGGATCCAGGTGGTGGGACAGGGACAGTTCCATGTCAGGCCTCGAGGGCGCCGAGCTGGGTGGCCCGGTGGCGCTGGAGGGCGGATTTGGAGACGCCATAGTGCGCGGCGATATCGCGGAGGGGAGTGGTGAGGAGGGGGAGGCCGATGGCTTCGCGGTCCGGGTGGGTGCCGGTGGAGTCGGCGGGCCGGTGGCCTGGGGTGGGGTCCGGTGAGATGATGACTGGCCCGGTCGCGGCAGCGGAAGATGTTGAAGAAAATGACATTGTGTAGGTCCTGGAGGGGGCTGTAGCCCGCCAACGGTTTGACGATACACGAGTGTCAAGGGGGTGGAGGGGTGGAAAGGGCGGTTGGTGTGGGGTGAGTGGGGTGGAAGTGGTTAAGGATGAAGGGGTTGGGGGAAATGAAAAATATTTTGATTTTAGGAGAATGGTTTTGGGCGGGAATGGCGGGGGTCCGGAAGTTGTTGATTTCGTTACTATCGGATGCGGATGGGATCTGTGGGTTCAGCCGGTTTCGTATCGACCTGGGAACTGTCCAGTACCGTGGGCACGGGCTGGATGGCTTCGAGGGTCAGATTGCGCTGTTCGCGCCAGCGGGAAAGATTGGAGATGGCCACGAAGCAGGCCCGGCGCGTGTTCGCGTTCCGGATGCTGGCGCATATCGATGCACTTTCTGCCGCAAGACATTCGACCGCAAAACGATGGGCGGTTCCCTCAATGCTCAGAAACACCCGCGCGGATACCGGTGTCCCGGCACTGTAGGAGTCCATGTGAGAACGAAGTTCTGAAAACCTACCGGCACTCCTCTCATTCCAACGTCCGCTTCAACTGTGCGAACCGGAGACATCCTTGACAAGTGTGCCGGTGGGCGGTTGACACAAACGAAGGGTAACCGGGGGACAGCGGTTAAGCTGGGGGATGCCCTGGCGAGAGGTGAGCCGCATG
>VFZX01000007.1 GCA_016871015.1 Acidobacteriota bacterium
CTACGCGTACCCGAGGACGCAACGGATATCGTGGCGGAGGACATTCAGTATCCCGGCAAGGCTGGAACGCTCTTTGCGCACCTGGCCAAGCCGAAAGATCTGACCGAGGCACTTCCGGCGGTGATTGTCATTCACGAGAACCGCGGACTGGTGCCGCACCACCGCGACATGACGCGGCGGTTCGCACGGGCCGGATTCATCGGCTTGGGCGTGGATCTGCTGTCGCGCCAGGGTGGCACGCGATCGATACCCGAAGCTCAGCTAACCCAGGCCTATGGCCGGACGCTTGTCCCCGAGCGGCTTGAGGACCTGCAATCGTCGGTCGACTACCTGAAGTCGGAGGGGTTCGTCCGTGCGGACCGGATTGGCGTGACCGGCTTCTGCGCGGGCGGCGCCAACACCTACCTGCTGGCGTTCAACTCCAAGGACATCGCGGCGGCTGCTCCGTTCTACGGGGCTCCTCCAATGCCGATTCCCGACATCACCGGAGTCGCTCCGCTTTGCGTGTTCCTGGGTGACGTGGATCCGGGCACCAACGCCAACATCCCGGCGCTGCTCACAGCGATCAATGCGGCCCGTGCTTCCGCCGAGATGCACATGTGGGCTGGGGCACGGCACGCGTTCATGAACGACACTGGCGCCGCCTTCAACGCGGCTGCCGCGTGCACATCCTGGGACATCCTGCTTGGATTTTTCCGCCGGCACTTGTTCCGGGCTTAGAGGGCCAGTAACGGATTCCCCAAGAAAAAGCTCAGCGCGGGGGCCCGAGTTGTGGCAAGATGGTAGGGCCTGGGTTGGGCGACCTGGGCCCAATTCAAACCTCACCAGGAGGGTGCGTTTAACATCATGCAAGAGCTCATCAATTCGATGGTCAAATTCTCCGCCGCCATGGCCATGTTCAGCATGGAACAGATGCGGACTTCCGCCAAAATGGCGATGGAGCCGAAGGCGGCCATGTGGAAGTTCAAGGATTCCCTCGACGCCGTGACCGCGGCGATCAACAGCAAGCTTGAAAAAGGGAATCAGGAGACAGCCGACAAGATCTCCAAGACCGGCAGCGACATCATGGACCGGACCATGACGGTGGTCAGCGATTCCACCACGGACCTCAAGGAGATGTTGCAAGCTGGCACAGAGATGCTGCGAAAAGCGTCGGAAACAATGGTAGAGGCGCTGGCTAAGATGACGGATCAGGCAAAGGCGGCCGCGGGGGAGCCCCAAGCGGCGGCAGAAGCCCTGTCGCCGAAGTCCTAACCCCTCTGGCTACGGATCCTCCGGAGCCGGCCATCAGCGCCCCAACGGAAGAATTAGATGGCGGAGCCGTCTCGAAACCCAAGCGGCGGACCAGGAGCCGGCGCAAATCTGACTAGTCTATTCAGCGGCGAAGATCCTCTGTCCGGCGCGTTTGCGGTGTTCCTTACCTACCGGTCGGACGTGTTGCGGGCCGGCCAGGTGGCCGGGCTTCGCACGCGCCGGGCAAATACGCTTCCCGCTATTGCGTTTGCGGCCGCAGGTGTGGCGCTGGAAGCGACACCCTGCTGGAGCACCGCGTCCACCTGTGCCTACAAAGGCCAGTGGAACGGCCGGACGGTCGTGCTTCAAGCAACCCGGGACCCGATTGGCACGAGCGATTGGGCGGGGTTTGACAAGAGGGTCCGCGAAGAGTTCACGGGCGCGATCGAGCCCGAGCGGAGCGGGCAGCTACTGGCGCAGTTCCGCGAATGGATGGCGCTCGGAAACGACCCGGTTCGCGAGCGGGCCTACCTCGAGGCCATTGCCTCGCTCGAGGGCAAGGTGGCCGCCGGCTACCCGAAGGTGGTGCCGGAGTTGTGCGGAGGCAAGGTACTGGCTTGGGAATGGGTGGAAGGAGAGCCCGTGTCACGGCTGCTCGCCCAGGGCTCGAAGCAGGCCGCCGGGCAGTTGGCCGAACTTGTGCTGGAACAGATCTTGACGTTGAACGTCATTGACGCTGAACTCGATCTCGATCAGATCGTCTCCGCAGGCGGAAGGCTGGTGGTCCGGAGGGCAAACCGTTTGGTCGCGGTTCCCGCGCCGCAGGTCCGGACGGCGATGCGGTATGTCGCGGCGGTGCTGTCCGGCAACTCGCCGGTGGCGGCGCGGGCGCTGCTGAAGCTCGCCTGGGGCCGTGATGCCGCCGGACAACTGGAATCGAAGCTCGTCGATGAGCTGGCCCATCTGACACCCGAGTTGAAAGGCCGCTACCGGTTTCCGCCGAGCGCCGCGGTGTTTGAGAGCAATTGGAGGGCGCTGGCCCGGCTGAACGGATCGGCTCCGTTGTTCCTGGACAGCATGCACCGGAACCTGATTGCAGTTGGATACTGGAACTCGGAGATTCTCCCCGGCACAGATGCGATCGCCGACTCGCAGCCCGCGGTGCTGGGACGGCTGGCGCGCCAAAGGCTCGGGAATCTATTCGACCGCCAGACGATCGGAGAGTGGGTGGGAGGCTCGGGCCTTCTGGTCTTCGAAACGTTCCGGCAGATGAGCCGGTTCGCCGATGAATTCCGGGAGAACGAACTGGCGGTCGGCGTGGACGCCAGAGGCGGCGAAGAGGACCCGGCAGGAGGCAACCAGGTGGTGCGCCAGTGGATTCTCGCCGTGGTATTGTTTGTGGTATTTGCGGTGGCCGTGCGCTGGGCGGCGATGGCGCCGGCGCCCTGGGCAGCGGCATGCGCGGGGATCGCAATCGCCGCGGCGGGAGGCCTCTTCTGGTCTGTTGCGCGCAGCTCGGGATAGTGTGAGACCCTGAATGGAATAGGAATCTAGAGTATGGAAATGAAACAGTTGCTCCAGAGAGTCGATTACTTTAAGGGCCTGGACGGCAAAGCGCTGGACCGGCTGGCCGACGCAGCGATTCTCCGGAACTATCCTGCGGGCGAGGTCATCGTCAAGCAAGGCGAGACAGGCCTCGGTCTGTACGTGATCACGCGCGGCCGCGTGAGGGTCGAAAAGGAAATGCCGAACGGACAGCCCCCGCTCAAATTGAACGAGCTGCCGACCAAGGAGACATCCGCCTTCGCCGAGATGGCGGTCATTGACAATCAGCCCCGCTCGGCCACTGTCCGCTCGATCGAGGAGACCGAGTGTATTTTGCTCACGCGCGACAGCATGACCAAGCTGATGCAGAAGTACCCTGAAATTGCCGTGGGCATCGCACGCGATCTCGCGCAGAAGCTCAGGGCGGCGAACGACCTGCTCGCCGCGACCGGACAAAAGGGAAATGCACCGGCGCCGGCTGCCGGGGCCGCTCCGCCGAGCCCAGCCCCACCGCCGGCCGCTGAGGGCACAACCGACGCCCCGAAGGCGGAGTCCAACGGAAACGCGCCGGCTGAAGGCTTCAAGGCGAGCGCCCAGAAAACGCTGCTCAGCGTCTTCGACCGGCTTTACACGATGAAGGCTCTGACCAAATTCTCGGTTGCCGTGATCGGGTGTCCGGTGGAGGGCGTGGCCGCGGATTCGATCGGAGAGATCCGGCTGGGCGAGGTGAAGGCGGTGATCCTGCCGAGCCGGTCGAAGACCGGGCTGCGGCTGCAGGCGCTCGAATCCGGCGAGTTCACGCTCGATGTGTTGCGGCCGGAGGGCGGCGGGCCCATCCGCTTCGGCCCCATGCCCCTTGATCCCGGCGAAGACTGCCGCCTGGATCTGAGCAGCGGAGAGCCCATGCTCTACCGGAACGGCATTCCGGCCGGGGGAAGGTAGCGATGCCCCAATTCACGATCAACCGGCAGCACGCCGAGCCCGTAGGGGCGTCAGCGGAGCTGGTGTATGACGTGCTGACCGACTACAACACCTACGGCGAGTGGATGCCGCTGATAGCCAAGGGCCACCTGATGGCCCGGGAGGGCGATCTGGCAATTGTCGAGTTCGACCTGACGAGCGGCGCCCACTTCACGGTGGAGGGCATTCACACCCGGAATCGAATGGTGCTGACGCGTCCGATTGCGGGGGACTGCCCGTTTACTAAGATGCAGTGGGACATACAACCCGAGGACTCTGGAAAGTCGCGGGTTAGTCTGGCGGTTCGCCTCCGCCCGAACGTCAAGATGCTGCCAAGCGCTTTCGGCTGGTGCAAGGGATCCGTGCGGGCCTTCACGGCCCACCTCTCGGCTTATTCGGCCGACGTTTCGGTGTCAGGCCCGGATGGGGAGAAGCTCCTGGAAGTCATGGAGACCGAGGACGGTCTGGTCTGTTGGATGAATGGCAAAAAATACGTGATGAAGGAGTCCCAATGATCAAGGCCGTCATCAACGTTGCCGCGCCGCGGTACCACGTCTACCAGGTCTTGACCGATTACGAAAAGTACAAGCAGTGGCTCCCCAACTGCACCGGCTCCGTGATCGCCTCGCGCGAAGGCAATCGCGTGGACACCGACATCACCGTCAACATGATGAAGACGGTGACCATGGGCTTGCGGTTTGAGTCCGATGGGGCGCATTCCCTGACATTCAGCCTGCTCAAGAGCAGCGATCTGAAGGGGTACTCGGGTTCTTACCGCCTGATGGATGCGGCTGACGGAGTGGGCACGGTGGTGATCACGGAGATGGATCTCGACGCGGGCGGCATGGTCCCGCGGTTCATGGTGGACCGCATGGCCAAGAAGTCGATCGACGACACCGGCAATGCACTCCGCGAGTACATCAAGAAGCTTCCCCCTCCGGCCGCGCCGCCTCCGGCTGCGGCTGGCGCCGTTGAGGCTGCCAAACCAGCTCCGGTGGCCGCGCGCCCCAAGCGGGCAAGGCGTGTGTTGCGCGTGCGCAAGACCGCATCCGGTTATCAGATTTGGTACATGGGCCGGGAGTTCGAGGTTAAGGGCTAGTCCGCAGGCGTGCAGTCGCGAATCGCGGTCTTCTGTGGAAAGGGCGGAGTCGGAAAGACAACACTTGCCCTGGCGCTCGGACTGAGGCAGGCGAACCGGGGAAGACGCGCGGTGGTGGTGACTTCGCATCCGTTGCCGGAACTCGCGCTGGCCGTATCGCTCACGGGGCTTGCGGCGCGGCTCCCAGAGGCGGCGAAGAACCTGTTTGTGGTGCACCTGGATTCCAAGGAGCTGCTGGCCGATCTGGTCCGGCGCAGTTTTACCATGCCGCTGCTCGCCGACCGGATCATCGCGAGCAGCATCTATCAGAGTCTGGTCGAGGTGGCGCCCGGACTCAAGGAGTTCTATTTCCTGTCGCGCCTTCAGCAGCTTGCCGAGCGGAAACAGGGCCTGCGCGACGAGCCGTTGAGCTACGATCTGCTGATCTGGGACGCGCCGGCAACGGGCCATTTCCTGGGCACGCTGCGGGCGGCGCGCAGCTTCGAGGCGTACCTCAGCGGTCCGTTGGCCGCCGCGGGAGCTGAGGTGGGACGCTTCTTCTCGAGTCCTGGCCGCATCACCATCCTCCCGGTGAGCACGCCGGAAGAGATGGCGCTGCAAGAGATGTCGGAGATGTGCGCCGAGCTCCAGGAGAACTACCAGCTTCGTCCCGCCACGATCCTGCTGAACATGGCGTCGCCGGTGCTCAATGCGACCGAGGGCCAGGTGGCCGCAATCGAGGAGGATGCGGCGAATCCGGCGTTGCGGTTCGCCCTGGGCCGGGCGCGGCTGGAACGGGAGCGCGCCGGGCAAGTCGAATCGGCCACAGGTACGCTGGTGACGGCGGTCACACGGATCCGGCACACCAGCAGCGATATCGACCTGCTCGAATCATTAGGCGCGCAACTGGACGGGCTTCCAGTATGAAAATTACAGTGTTCGTGGGGACGGGCGGTGTCGGTAAGACATCAGTCGCCGCCGCCACGGGACTGGCCCGGGCGAGGGCCGGACACCGGTGTCTGGTGCTGACCATTGATCCGGCGCGGCGGCTGCGCACTGCCTTGGGGCTGACCGGAGCGCCCGAAGAACAGCAGGTCCGGCTGGATCCAGCGGCGCCAGGGGAACTGTGGGCCGCGATGCTCGATGTCCGTGCGACACTCGACGAGGCGGTCCGCCGTTATGGAGATCCGGAGCTGCAGCCGCGGATCCTGGCCCATCCAATCTATGCGGCCATCGCCGATTCCCTTGCCGGAATGCAGGAGCTGATGGCGGTGGAGCGGATCGACCAGTTGCGGTTGCGGGGCTTTGAGGAGATCATCGTCGACACCGCGCCTTCGCGGCACGCACTCGAGTTCCTGGACAAGCCGGTGGCGTTCGCCAATCTCGCCGATTCATCGTGGGTGAAGCTGATCGGCCGGACCTACAAGTTCGTCGAGGCGACCGGGATGCTGTCGGTGGGCCGGGCGACGATGGAAATCTACCGCAAGGTGGAGTCCATTCTCGGAGCGCGGCTGGTGAGTGATGTGCTCGACTTCTATTCGCTGTTTGTATCGATCGCCGAGGGCTACGGCGAGCGGGCGCGCAAGACTGTGGCGATGCTGCGCGATCCGGCGGTAACGGGCTTCCGCGTGGTCACCGCGCCGCAGAAGGCGGTCCGTGACGCCCGCTTCTTCACCGAGGCGCTCGCCGGACGGAAGTTCCGCGCCGAGGCGTTCTATGTGAACCGGATGTGGCCTTATGATCCGGGCGCGGGGGGTGGAACGGGCCTGGCAGGTGAGTTGATCGAGTGGTACCGCGACGAGCGATCCGCCCAGCAGGCGGGCTTTGAGGCGCTGCGGGCCGAACTGCGCGTTCCGCTGGCGGCGCTGCCAGAGCTTGACCGGGATGTGGAAGGCGTGGCCGACCTCGAGCGGATCGCCCGCAACCTACTTCCGTAGCTTCCAGGGTGGCGCAAAGACCTGGAACATGAGCGTGTGGTTGTGTTCGAGGACCCGGCCATTGCGCTGCTGCAGCGTGTGCTCCATGAAGCCGGCCTCGACGCGCCAGCCACTTGTGAAGCTGTGTCCCAGGAGGGCCATCAGCCGGTTTTGATCAAACGCCTTTGGGGGCTTGTTCGGCGCGATGTTGAACATGATCTCGTCGCCGGCGGTCCAGTACCAGTGCTTCGACCCGGCGATCGGACGCCGGATCATGAGGCGGTAACGGAAGCGGTGCTGGTAGCGGTGCGTCGGGCCGATCCAGCGCTCTTCCCAACGGAAGCGGTGCGACAGGCGGGTGACGCCGCGCGTCTGGTCCCACAGCAGGTCCTGATATAAGCGGTTCTCGTCGAAGTCCGCCGCGACCGGCGCTTTGCCATAGCGGTAGGTGCGGATGAACCCGTATCCGGCGCCGGCCTTGAGCCCGGGCCGGATCTGTTTGAGAAGCGAAGTCCGGACGAGATACTGCTGCGGTTCAGCGATCGCTTCATTGCGTCTGGCCTGGAACTCGGTCCACCAGGACCAGCCGTTGCCGAGTCCATACTCGCCAAAGTAGTTGAACCAGCCGTTTACGTTTGGAACGCCTTCCGCATGAAGGACCGCTGAAAACACGCACACCAGGACCAAAAGCCGCAAGATTAATTCCAGTTCTTAATTGTACCCGTGTCGGACTTGCGGGCGTCGGAAGGAGCAGAAAGGCCGAGATCCAAATGAGAACAACGATCCTGATGACAATAATTTGGACTGCCCTTGCGACAGCCCACGACTCCAACCCCGGCCCCGGCTACCGCGGCGGTGGAGGCGGCGGATACGGATACGGAGCCTCTTCGCGCGGCAACGATCCGGTACGCCTCGCCATCCGTGACCTCGAGACAATCTATTCCCGCGCCCGCGTCGACCATCATGAGCGGGACCACTTCCGGAAGGCGATCGGCGCATTGCGTGAGTTCGAGGACCGCGCCTATCGCGGACGGTTTGACGAGCATCTGATCAACCGGGCGATTGAGGATATGAGCCATCTGGCTGCGGCGCAGCAGTTGCACCCCCGGGCGCGCGGAGTGATCGGCGAGCGGATGCGGGACCTGCGAGGCTTCTGCGAACGGGGATCGCGCGGTGGCTACCCCGGCTACCGCGGCCGGTACTGAGCAGGAATACCCAGGCTCGAGAGAGGGGGCCAATGCTCGAGCCTTCGGCATGACGAGGCCGGTGCCGGAGCACGAGCGTGACCGGTTCCGGAGCTACCGCGGCCAGCACCAGGATCCGGCCGTCAAGACTTCCAAGGCGTCGCTGAAGCACCGGATTGCTTCTTGCAGGTTGTCAACACGATTCCCGATGAGCCTTTCCGAATAGCTTCAAGTCCTCCGGCGGCTCGATCTTCCGGGCCGGCAGTGAGAACGCCCGATTGTCAGCGAAATGGTCGAAGAAATACGTCATGACATCGGCGAAATCCTTACCGCTCACCAAGCGCCGCTCCAACTCCTTCACCCGGCTCGGGTCGAACTTCTTCGGCATGCCCCTATCGTCTCCTACCGCGCGCGCAATGTCCAACCGGGGATTGTGCCATAATGCCTTCGATCATGACCCGCCGATCCTTTTCCAGCCTTCTCCTCGCCGCGCCCGCTTTCACCGCGCCCGCCAAACATGGCATGGACCCGGCGCGCCTCCGTCTCATCCCCGAGCGCATGAAGTCGTTTGTGGACCGCAGCCAGGTGCCGGGAGTGGTGACCCTGGTCCAGCGCCGGGGCGAGGTCGCCGCGCTCGATGCAGTGGGCTGGCGCGACATCGAAAACAAGAAGCCGATGCAGGCCGACACGCTCTTCCAGATCGCGTCGATGACCAAGCCCGTGACCGGAGTGGCGGTGGCGCTGCTTGCCGAAGAAGGCAAGCTCGCCTTCAGCGATCCGGTGGAGAAACACCTGCCCGAATTCCGGGGACTCTGGGTGGCCTCGAAGTCCGGCCAGCACTCGCGTACCCTGGTCAAGCCGTCTCGCGTGATCACCATCCGCGACCTGATGACGCACACCTCGGGAATGTCCGGCGAATATCCGGCCGGACTCAGTGACGTGAGGGAGAAAGGCAACCGCACGCTCGCCGAAGTGGTCCTGATCGCCTCGCAACAGCCGCTCGAATTCCAGCCCGGCACCCAGTACCTCTACAGCAACACTGGGATCGACACGCTCGGCCGGATCGTCGAAGTACTGGCCGACCAGCCGTTCGACAAATTCACCGCCTCGCGCATCTTCGAGCCCCTCGGCATGAAGGACACGTTCTTCTATCCCACGCCCGACAAACTCGACCGGATCGCCGTCATCTATGAGCAGAAGGACGGAAAGCTCACGCCAGCGGCGATCGACCGCGAGCGGCGCAACTACCGGTACACGCGCGCCTCGGGCGGGCTGTTTTCCACCGCGCGCGACATGGCCGCGTTCCACCAGATGAACCTCAACGGCGGCACGCTGAACGGCAAGCGCGTGCTGTCGAAGTCGGTGGTCGAAGTGATGACGCAGGTCCACACCGGATCGATCGCGCCACGCGGCAATGCCGATGTGGGCTGGGGACTCACGTGGCAGGTGGTCCGCGGCCCCGGGGGCACGCTCACCGGCCAGTCGATCGGCAGCTATGGACACGGTGGAGCGTACGGGACCGGCGGCTGGATTGATCCAAAGAAGGAACTCGTGGGCGTGTTCATGATCCAGCGGCAGGGAGGCGGGGCCACTGAAGTCAACACGTTCATGGAGCTGGCCGCGGGCGCGGTGGAGAGCTGATGACGCGGCGGCAGGCAGTCTTGGGCGCCGCGACAGTGATGACGGCGCGTGCCGCGGGTTCGGTGCGGCGGGTCCATTCACAGCCGTCGTGGGTGATCAGCAACGATCAGGTGGAACTTGCGCTCACGGTGCTCGGCGGGCACATGGCGCCGGTCCGGTTCCATCGTGGAGACGCAGGCGCGTTTCAGCCCTATCATATTTCGCCCTGGCAGGATGAACGGATCAAGGTGGATGTGCCGGTACTGGTGCCCTTGCGCGGAGACTTCTTCTGCATGCCGTTCGGTGGCGGCAAGGAACGCGATGGACGCGAGCATCCACCGCACGGCGAGACCGCCTGCATGCAGTGGCGGCTTGTGGAATCGGGCAAGAAAGGCGCGGTGACGGCGCTGCACACGGCAATTGACACCAAGGTCCGCGCGGGGCGCGTCGCCAAGCGCCTGATGCTGGTGGATGGCCACAACATCGTCTATTCGCAGCACCGGATCGAGGGCTTCGCCGGACCCACAACGCCTGGCCACCACGCGACGTTGAGACTACCGGACCAGGAAGGGTCGTTTCGCCTGGCCTCCAGCGCGTTTGACTACGGGACCACGCATCCGGCAGCGTTTGCCGACACCACCAAGGGCGAGTATCAGTCGTTCGCGATCGGCGCGCGGATCGACCGGCTGTCGAAGGTCCCGCTCCGGTTCAAGGATGCGGCGTCCGACGCGGACATGACGGCTCTGCCCGCACGCACCGGCTACGTCGACCTGATGGCGGTCTATAAGAAACCGGGTCCGCAGCCTGCGTGGATGTCCGCGGTGAACCAGCGCGAAGGATACGTGTGGTTCTCCCTCAAAGATCCCGCGATGCTGCCGGGAACGGTGTTTTGGCTCGAGAACCGCGGCCGGCATCAATCGCCATGGAGCGGCCGGAACCGCTGCCTCGGGCTCGAAGATGTCTGCTGGTACTTCGACCAGTCCTACGAGGACAATCCGGTTTCGCGGCTGGGGATCCCCACGTTCCGCACGATGGACGGCGCCCGGCCCACGGTGATCAACTACATTCAGGGCGCGGCCCGTGTGCCGGAAGGATTCGATATCGTTGAGCGGGTGGAGTTCGAAGCCGGGCGCATCACACTGATCGCCCGCAGCGGCAAGAGCGTGGCTGCGCCGGTGAACCACGAGTTCTTGCGGTCGGGGGAGTTGTAGCCCGGATGGTAGCATAATGGGGTGAAGTCTCTGCTGGTTGTGGAGGACGATACCGGCCTCCGCGGCACGTTGGTTACGTTTCTCGAACTGGAGGGGTACAAGGTGGACGCGGTCTCGACCACGCGCGAGGCACTGGCGCGCCTGGACTCGGGACACTACCCCATCGTCGTATCCGACATCTACCTCGATGAGCGCTCCGGCCTTGACGTACTCGAAGCCGCCCGCCGTGGCAATCCCGGTTGCGCTGTCATTCTCATGACCGGCCGCGCGTCGATGGAGACCGTCATGAAAGCCACCGCCATCGGCGCGTTCGACTACCTCGCCAAACCTTTCGAGCTCGACCTGTTGTTGGAGACGGTGAAGCGCGCGGAGAAATCACTGGAGCCCGCCGACCCGGGCGACGAGGAGACCGACATCGACGACCTCCCGGAAACCGAGTTGATCGGCAGCTCTCCGGCGATGGTGGACCTGTACAAGAAACTCGTGCGCGTCGCCCAAACCGGCGCCACGGTGCTGATTGAGGGCGAGACCGGAACAGGCAAGGAGATCGTGGCGCGCATGATCCACAAGTCGAGTCCGCGCGCCTCGATGCCCTACCAGCCGGTTGACTGTGCGGCCATCGCTCCATCGCTGCTGGAGAGCGAGCTGTTCGGCGCCGTGCGCGGCGCCTACACGGGAGCCGACCGCGACCGCAGCGGGCTCATCGAAGCTGCCAATCGCGGTACGGTGTTCCTGGACGAGATCGGTGAGATTGACGCTGCGTTCCAGACGCGGCTGCTGCGTTTCCTGGAGGAGCGCACGGTGCGTCCCGTAGGTTCGAGCAAGCAGATCAAGGTCGATGTCCGGATCGTTGCCGCCACCAACCGGGACATCGCGAAGATGGTCGAAGAGGGCAAGTTCCGCGAGGATCTTTGGTTCCGGCTCAACGTGGTGACTCTCGACCTGCCGCCGCTGCGCGAGCGCACCGGGGATGTCCGCCTGCTCGCGCACTTTTTCCTGAAGCGCTACAACGAACGCTACAACTTGACGGCGCGTCTCACCGAGTCCGGCGAGAAGGAACTCGACAGCTACACTTGGCCGGGCAATGTCCGGCAGTTGCAGCACTTGGTCGAGCGGCTGGCGATCCTGGCTCCGGGCGGGCGGATCGACGCAGCGGCGGTCCGTGAGGCGATCCAGGCGATGGAGCCGCGCGATCACGCCACGGAGACGCTGGCGGACGCCGAAGCCGAGCAGATCCGTAAAGTGCTGTCGGCGACGAATAACAACAAGTCCCGCGCGGCGCGGATCCTGGGAATCGAGCGGAAGACGCTGTACCGGAAACTCGAGCGGATGGGCCTATAGCGCCGCGGCGATGAGGTCTGAGAGTTCGGTCAGGTTGTCGACCACCAGATCCGGTGGATGGCCGGCGAAGGTCTCCGGCTGGAATCCGAACGTGACACCGCAGGCCGCAATGCCCGCGTTGCGTGCGGTGCGAATGTCCACCGAGCTGTCACCGACCATGATCGACTCCGCGCGGTCCACGCTGAACTCGCCGAGCAGAGTCTCGATGCCCACCGGGTGCGGTTTCTTCTCCGGGAAGCTGTTGCCGCCATAGACGCGCTGAAAATGGCCGCCCAATCCCAGTCCATCAATGATGCTCTGGCTGAACCGGACAGGCTTGTTGGTCAGCACCGCCATGCGAACACCTGAGGCGAGCAGGGCGTCCAGCGCGGGCTGCACGCCCGGGTAAAGGCGGGTGTGGTCGAGCATGTGTTCCCAGTAGTAGCGCAGAAAATACTCGAGCCCGCGCTGGACGTTGTGCTCCGTGGCGTGCTCGCCGAGCGTGCGCTGGATCAGCACCGGCGCGCCGTTTCCCACGTAGGACGCGATCAGCGCGGGGTCGAGGGGCGCCAGATCCAGATGTTCGCGGACGGCGTTGACCGAATTCACCAAGTCCTGCTGGGAATCGATCAGTGTGCCGTCGAGATCGAAAATCGCCAAGCGGACCCGGCCTAGACGGAATCCGTTTTCAAACCGTACCAAAGCTTCTTGACCTTCTCATATGTCTTGTCGAATCCCTGGCGCAACTCCGCGGGCGCCATCTGCGCCATCACGTTCGCCGCTCCCATCACGTAGGGGGCGATCTGGCTCTGCGCCACGGCGGGCGGCGGCGGATTCCGCGTGAACGCACTCACCATGAGGACGATAGCGACCGACACGATGGTCCCGCGCAATAGCCCGACACCGGCGCCAAACAGTCCATCGAGCCAGCCGAGTCCGGCCTTCTTGAGGGTCCGCGCAATCAGCCAGCCAAGCAGTGAGCCCACCACCAGGCAGGCCACGAACACGGCGATGAATCCGATGACGTTGGCCACCGCGCGATGGCTTACGTAGTCGGTGAAAACGCTGCCCGCCGCCCCGTACAGCCAGATCGAAGCGACTACCGCCACGATGCTTGAAACAAAGCCAATGACGGTGCGGGCCAGTCCGCGCCGGAGCCCGGCGAAAGCGCTGGAACACAGGATGATCGCAAGCAGGATGTCAAGCCAGTTCATAACGTCTTTCCGGTCAGCAGATGGTACGCCTCGCGGTACTTCCCGCTGGTTTGTGCAGCCACGTCATCAGGTAGCGCGGGCGCGGGTGGCTGTTTATTCCAGCGAATGGACTCGAGGTAGTCGCGCACGTACTGCTTGTCGTAGGAGGGTTGGGCGCCACCGGGCGAGTAGCCGGCGGCGGGCCAGAATCTCGAGGAATCCGGCGTGAGGACTTCGTCGGCTAGGATCAACTCTCCGCCGTGGAATCCGAACTCGAACTTCGTGTCGGCGAGAATGATGCCGCGGGAGGCGGCATAGCTCGATGCGCGCGCATAGATGGCCAGGGTCAAATCGCGGAGGCGTGCCGCGAGGTCCGCGCCCACCAGCTCCGCCGCTCGTTCGAACGGGATGTTCTCGTCGTGCCCGGACTGAGCCTTGGTGGCGGGTGTGAAGATGGGGTCCGGCAAGTGTGCGCTTTCGATGAGTCCGGCCGGCAGCGGGATTCCGCAGACAGCGCCAGTCTGGCGGTACTCCTTCCAACCCGAGCCCGACAGGTAGCCGCGCGCAACGCATTCGACGTCAATCATCCGGGCGCGCTTCACCAGCATCGAGCGCCCCTCCAGTTGATCGTGATACAGGGGAAACGGATCCGGGTACTGGCTCACATCGCTGGTGATGAAATGGTTCGGAACAAGGTCCTTGAGGAAATCGAACCAGAAGATGGACAACTGCGTGAGCACGCGGCCTTTGTCCGGAATTCCGGTCGCAAGGATGTAGTCGAACGCCGAGATCCGGTCGGTGGCGACGATGACCAGATCGTCTCCGGCTGCATAGATGTCACGGACCTTGCCGCGCGACACCAAAACAACATCGGGCAGATTTGTTTCGAGGATCAGGGCCACTCCCTGCTATCATAGCGTCCTTATGGATTGGAACGAAGCAGCCGAGGACCTGCTGCATCAGATCCTGATGACGACGCCGCTGCCAGTGCGCGAGCAGATCAGCGGAAAGATCCGGGACATCGCCGAGGGGATGGCGGAGGAGGAAGGCAAGAGCCGCGTGGGGACGAACACGGTTGTCCGGGCGTGGGTCGAGTCGACACCGGAAGCACTGCGGGGCGAGCTATCGCGGCAGATGGAGCGGTTGGGGATCGAGGAGCCCTAGCCTGCCAGCCTACTAGCGAGGCTCCACCCGCATCAGCATTTCGCGCGGCTCACGGTGTGATAAGATTTTCGCCGTGCCGATGCGACATACGGTCTCCTGTCTGCTCGTGGTGGCGCTTGCCGCCGCGCAATCCCCGCCAGAATACGACCTGCTGATTCGCGGCGGACGCGTGATCGATCCCGCGAACTCCCTGGACGCCATCCAGGATGTCGCGGTCAGGGGCACGCGAATCGCGCGCGTTGCCACTTCGATCCCGGCGGTCTCGGCAAAGCGCGTCGTGGATGCCGCTGGCCTTTACGTAGTCCCCGGACTCATCGATCTTCACGCGCACGCCTATGGAACGGAGTTGGCGCTTTCGCAGGACGACACCGCGTTGCCGGCGGGGGTCACCACGGCGGTTGATTGCGGCGGCGCGGGATGGAGGACGTTCGAGGACTTCAAGGAAACGGTCATTGACCGCTCCGTGACGCGAATCCTGGTGTTCCTGAATATCGTCGGCGCGGGCATGGTGGGCCCCGCCGCGGAGGACAACCTCGAAGACATGGATCCGGCCGCCACCGCGAACAAGATCAAGCAGTACCCGGGTCTCATCGTGGGCATCAAGAACGCGCATTTCGGGCTGCCGGGATGGGAGTCTGTCCGGCGCTCGGTGGAGGCTGGACGGCTCTCGAACACGCCCGTCATTCTCGATAACCACATCCTGACGAAGATGCAACGCACTACTCGCGAGAAGCTGCTCGAGATCCTTCGTCCCGGGGACATGCACACCCACCTATACAATGACCGGCAGGTGGAAGTGGTCGACCGGTTCACGGGCAAAGTGCAGCCGTGGATGTTCGAGGCGCGCCGCCGGGGAGTCCTCTTCGACATGGGTCACGGCGCCGGAAGCTTCCTTTGGCCGGTCGCATCGAAGGCGATGGAGCAGGGATTCCCGCCAGACACGATCAGCACCGACCTCCACAAGCTGAGCATCCTCGGTTCGAAATCGGATATGCCGAACTGCATCTCGAAGATGATGCTGTTGGGCATGACGCTTCCGGATGCGATCGCCCGGTCGACGGTGAATCCGGCCAAGGCGATCGGGCAGTTTCCGGCGCTCGGAACACTCGGGGAAGGCAAGGAAGCCGACATCGCGGTGCTCGCCACTCGCACGGGAGTCTTCGCCTTCCTTGACGCGCTCGCCAAGAAGAGGATGGGCCACCAGAAGATCGAGTGCGTGTTGACGGTACGCGCCGGCCGCGTCGTCTTTGATCGCGACGGTCTTGCGTTCCCGGATTGGAGAAAGGCCGGCGATTATGGGGTGACGCCGTGACGCGCCGGTCCGCACTGAAGTTGATCGGCGCTGCTTCCGCGGCGGCCCAAGAGACGATCTTCGACTTGCTCATCAAGCACGGCGAGGTCTTCGATCCGGCTTCCCGCCGCCGGGGCCGGTTCGACATAGGCATCACCGGACCTCGAATCGCAAAGATCGCTCCATCCCTCCCCGCCTCGCGTTCGAGACTGACGATCGACGCCGGAGAGTACCTGGTCACACCCGGCCTCATCGATCTTCGCGTCCACTGCGACACGCTTCTGTCCGGCGGCGTCCACGCCGGCCATCACGCGACGCGGAGCGGCGTCACCACGGTTGTCGACTCGGGAAGCGCCACGGCCTCGAATCTCGACGAATCCTATTCACGAATGCGCGTGGCGGCTCATACCCGTATCCTGTGTTGGCTCCGCTCGGACCAAGATGCGTCCGTGGATTCGGTGGCCGCCACGGCGGCGAAGCATCGCGACATCATCGCGGGAATCTGGGCCCCGAAGGCGGAGGATCTGCCGCGCGCCAGAACGCTCGCTGCCGCCATCGGGAAGCCACTGTTGACCGGAGCGCCCAGCGCCGCGAGTTTGAAACAGGGTGAGATCCAGACCCAGGTTTTCGCGCCGGATGCGTCCGCCGTCGATGACAAGCGGAAGCTCCGGCCAGAATTGGCCAGCGCTCGCGGCCGAGGCGTCCTGTTCGACAGCGGCGACTTGTGGTTTCGGATCGCGGGTCCCGCGATCGGCCAAGGCTTTCTTCCCGATACGGTCTCGACGAACCTGACCGTCGGATCCGCGCGGTTGCCCGAAGCCAGCATGATGACTACGCTCTCCAAGCTCGTCAATCTTGGCGTCACTGTCAACGACGCGCTCGAACGGGTGACGGCGGGCCCCGCCCGCGCGCTTCGGCGACCTGATCTCGGAACGTTGCGCGAAGGCGGTCCGGCGGATCTCGCCCTGATTGCGGTCGAAAGCGAGCGCCGCGGATTCCTGGACGCCGGACATACCCGCTTGTCCGGCGGCAAGTCGCTCCGCGCCGCGCTCACCCTGCGCCAAGGCAAGGTGGTATGGGACCTCGATGGGCTCGTGTCGGCGGACTGGCTGCACACCGGACCATATTCGAACTTCCGCTGACCCCGGCGGTCATCCGAGCGTTTCGAGCGCTTGAATCACGGCCTTGATGTAGCCGTATCCGAAGGCGAACGCCTGCCTTAGGTCCGGATCGCCGGGATGAGTGGGCATGTGGTCCGGCATCAACATGTACGGATAGTCCACCTCCCACAGCGTCCGCGCGACCTCGATCATGTTCATGTCGCCGTTGTCCGGATAGACCTCGTAGAAGTCATCGCGTTTGCCCACGATATTGCGGAAGTGGACGTTGAAGATCTTCTTCCGTTGGCCGAAGTAGCGGATCACGCCGTGGATCTCGCGAGCCGGCTCGGACAGCATCTCGGCAACCGTGCCCACGCACAAATTCAGGCCGTGATAGGGGCTCTCCTGGATCGACACGAAGCGTTTCAGCCCTTCGACAGTGCCGAGCACCCGGTCGACTCCGCGATAGCCGGACTTGGGTACGCCAGGGTCGTGGGGGTGGCCTTGCGCGCGGATCTTGTATTCGTTGCAAACGGGAATCACACGGTCCAGAAAATATGTGATTCGTTCCCAGTAGGCGTCCGCGTCGACCCGGCCGGCCTCGGTCAGTTGATCCGCATCGGTGACGTCCTTCCATCTCCAGGTGCTGTATCGTGCGCCTCCGCGGCCCGGGGTCGTGCCCGTTCTCACGTTGAATAGGATCCGGAGGATGTACTTGAAGCTTGGAATACCCGCCTTGGAGCACGCGACGATCACTTTGTGGATGTAGTCGATCTCGCGATCCCGTTCCGGGCTCCTGCCGAGTGCGATGGCGCTCGCCGGCGGCTGATGGATGCGAGGCTGCTCCGCGACGTCGAGCCGAATCCCGAACTTTTCGCAGAGATCCCGAGCTCTGGAGAGGTCATCCACCATCGTCGCTTCGGTCCACTTCAATGGCCACCCCGCGATGTGATCGACGGCATGCCGCTTCAGGTATTCGAGAGACTCCTGCTCGAGAGGCACGCCCTGCGTGCCGGGGTGCATCCGGACCGGCCGGCGCGGTTTGGCGAACGAGGGCATTCGCGTGAAGGCGCCCGCAATCGCGGCGCAAGCGGCGGTTCTTCGCGTGATTCGGAGGTTCATGCGCTCCAGTATATACTCGAGGGCTTCATTGTGCCCAGCGTCCCAGTGTGATATTGATATTCTCATCTCTTCTCCACTGGAGGTTAAGGTGACGTCTCGAAGCGCGTTGGTCTCGCGGGTGAGGTGGTGCGCGGCCCTGGCCGCGAGTCTGCTCCCCACTGTCACGTTCGAAGTGCGCGCACAATCGGTCACGCAAACGGTTCAAGGACAGGTGGCTGACTCGAGCGGCGCCGCCGTCCAGGGAGCCCGGGTGACGATCCGCAACGTGAATACAGGCGTCGAGCGGACCCAGCAATCGAACGAAGCCGGACTGTATGGCTTCCAACTGGTCGAAGTGGGCAGCTATCAGGTGAGGTGCGAACACAGCGGATTCCGCGCGCAGGTGGTGAACGGCCTTCGAGTCGAAACCGCCGCGCAAGTGCGGCAGGACTTCTCGCTCGAAGTCGGCGCGGTCACGGAAACGGTAAACGTCGCGGCAAGCGCGGTGACGCTGAACACGGAGAACGCGATCGTGGGCACGGTTGTGGAGAACAAGAGGATCGTCGAGCTGCCCTTGAACGGACGCAACATCGTTCAACTCGCCGTCCTCACCCCAGGCGTGCAGTTCGGCAATCGCTCCGGACTCAACAATGGCGAGGGTGGCTACATCCCGAACGGAGCGTTCTCGGTGAGCGCGAACGGAGTTCGCGAGTTGCATCAGGTGGTCAGCATCGACGGCACGAACGCCGCTGACCCGCGCCGCGCTATCACACCCTTCGTGCCCTCGATCGAGGCTGTTGAGGAGTTCAAGATCCAGACCAGCAGCTTTTCGGCTGAATATGGCTTCGGCGGAGGAGCCGTGGTGAACATCACGATGAAGAGCGGAACGAACGCCCTGCATGGAACGCTCTTCGAGTTCCTGCGCAACGACAAGTTCGACGCCGAGAACTACTTCCTCAACTTCCAGAATCCCCCCGGACGTCCACGTGCGCGCAAGGACGCCCGGCGGCTGAACCAGTTCGGCTTCGTCGCCAGCGGACCGATCGTGAAGAATAAGACGTTCTGGTCAGCGAATTGGGAAGCTCGCCGCGAGCTCACCACCGGCATCGGCGAGGCGACCTATCTTACCGAGCGGATGCGGACTGGCGATTTCGGCGAAGTCCTCACTGGAACCCTCAATCCCGCCACGGGCCGGCTGTTCCGGCAGCCTATCGTGGTCTTCGACCCGTTCACCGGTGATCCGTTCCCGAGTAACGTGATCCCCGCGGCGAGACTGCATCAAGGCGTTGTCCGGAATATCCTTCCGATCGTTCCACGCGCTCAGTTCCAGACCGCCGATCCGCTCGACATCAACTTCCGCCGGCCCCTGGCGAACCCGTTGAGCGTCGACCAGATCTTCGGGCGCATCGATCACCATTTCAACGAGAGGGACCGCATCTTCGGGCGTCTCGCCTGGAACGAGAGCTCTCAAACATCGCCGCGAGTGAATCCAAACTTCGACCACGTCACCGATACACGCACCATCAACCTCGCGACACAGTGGGTTCACGTGCTCAGGCCGACCATGGTCAACGAATTCCGTTTCGGCTTCCAGTTCTTCGACTTTGGCGTTCAGAGCCCCCGGGCGGGCTCGACGAGCTTCTCAATGGACGGGCTCGGAATCGGCCAGTTCCGGGTCGCCAGCGACGGCAATCGCCCACTGACCAAGGATGAGCACGGATACCCGAATCTCTCCCTGTTCAACATCGATGACCGGCGCGAGTTCAACAATCCTGACCGGTTCGAATTCGGCGACCATCTCTCCTGGAGCCGGGGCCGCCACACCGTGAAGCTCGGATTCGAGCTCAACCGCATCAAGATGAACGACGCCGGCGCCAACCTGCCCACCGGTCGAGTCAACTGGAGCGCCAATGAATCCGGGCTCAACTTCGCTTCGTTCATGCTTGGGGTTCCATCCACCACAGAGACGGCGGAGGGCTTGCCGCTGACGATTCCCGTCTCCACACGCTGGGGAACCTACATCAACGACGACTTCAAGATTCATCCGCGGCTGACGTTGAACTTCGGCCTCCGCTTCGACTACAGCGGCAATCCGCGCGATTCGAAGGGGCTGTGGCGCACGCTGAACTTCCCGGGAGAAGGACGCGGCGTCGAGCACCGCAATCCAGCCACGGGCCAGTTGATTCCCACGATGGGTCCCGAATCCGTCGACAGCCGTGGCGCCGTGAAGCTTTGGCAGCAGGACATCCGGTTCTTCATGCCTCGTTTGGGCATCGCGTTCCGGCCCACGGACAAGTGGGTCATTCGAACCGGAGCGGGATGGTTCTCGAACCTGATGCATTGGAACGCGTTCACGATCCTCAATCTGAATCCTCCGAAATCCGGCAGCCTGCTCTTTCAACAAGTGACCGATGCCGTACGGACCACTCCCGTCGTGGGAGCGGACAGCAGGTCATACGACGTGCCGCTGCGGCGGATCCGCCCCGCTTCGACGCCGATTACGTTGAACGACCCGTTCCTGTCGGCGGGCGGCGGACAGGCCGTATCGCGGCCAGTGTCCGTGCTGCATGTGCGCCCGGACCTCAATGACGGCGACATCTGGAAATGGAGCTTCGACATTCAACGCGAGCTTCCGTGGGGCGCCGCCACAACGATCGGATACGTCGGCAGCAAGGGATCGTTCGTGGGCAACAGCATGACTCCGTACAACGACGCGGACCCGTCCCCCAACACGAACGTTCAAGCGCGGAGGCCGTTCCCATTCTTCTACGATCCGGCCACGCCGCAACTGGGCGTGCAGGCCTTGGCGAACATCCGCTACCTGGAGGCCACCGGCAATTCTTTCCATCACGGGCTGCAGGCCAAGCTGGAGAAGCGTTTTGCGCGGGGACTCGCCACCGGCGTCTCCTACGTATTCAGCAAGTCCCATGGCGATGGCGAAGCCGGGGGCAACGAAGAGGGCGGCTTCCAGCGCCCCAGGATCGACAGGCGGGATGGCCGCGGCCGCTACCGGTTCGACCAGACCCACAACTTCGTCGCTCACTGGGTCTGGGAAATGCCGAGCAAGAGTTTGCCGGGATTCCTGAAACATGTTCTCGGCGGATGGCAATCGAACGGCATCCTTTCCCTGCGCACCGGCTTCCCGTTCACCGTCGGACAAGGCAATGATCTGAACACAGGCGCCGCGGTCATTCGCCCGGACCGAATCGCCGACGGGCGGTTGGACAAGCCTACGCGCGATCTTTGGTTCGACACTCAGGCATTCCAACGCGTCACCTGCAATATCCCCGCGCGGCAGGACCGCTGCCGTTTCGGCAACGCGGGCTACAACATCCTCACTTCACCCGGGCAACGCAACCTGGACTTCGGATTGTTCAAGAACTTCGACTTCGCGGAAAGCTATCGCCTCCAGTTCCGGTCGGAGTTCTTCAACGCGACCAATACGCCGTACTTCGGGAATCCGAACGGCATCGGCTTCGCCGCGATCAACTCGCTGACTCCAGATGGCGTCCGGATGGGCGAGGTTCGCAGTCTGCGAAATCCGATGCGGATCATTCAGTTCGGATTGAAGCTGTCGTTCTAAACCGTCGCGCGATGTGCCAGCCCGTCTAAAAGCTCCGCGGCTTTCCGTGAATCGGGACGACGGTCTTGACGTCCCACCCCATCCGCTGGACCTGTGCGCGCAGGGTTTCGGCGGGCAGGTCCGCTTCGATCGCGATCTTTTCCCCTGGCACGTAGGCCATCAGCATTCCTTCCACATGAGCCAGCGGATGCACGTAGCTGATGTGCATCGTGCGCGATCCGCTCGTCAGCGTGTAGTTCTCGCGCACCAGTTCGTACTGATAGCCCTCAGTCAATTCCGTCGGCGGCCAAAGCGACACCATGTCCGGAGCCAGTGTCCGCGGCGCGTAGTTGAGCACGTCACGGTTGTAGAATTCGAAATTCTTGAAATGCGTGATGATCGTGGCGCCGATGTGCATGTATGTGCGGAGGCCGCCGGCATGGTCGAAGTGCTGGTGCGTGTTGACCACGTAGCGGATCGGCTTGTCCGGAATCAGGCGCACCACCTCCTCGATCACGGCAAGGCTGCGCTTCTCGTCGAGCGGAGCTTCCACCACGGCAATGAACTTGTCGAACTCGACCGCGACGCTGTTGTGCGTGCCGCCGCCCACCAGGTACACACCTGGGGCAAGCCGTTCCGAAGCCACCACCACGGGGAACTCCGCCGCCCGGACGGCAGCCGGGACTGCCACCTCAGGACACGCATTGGCCCGAATATCCTTTAGCGGACCGCCGAAGGCGTTGTGTCCCGCGCTAATATTGAGCGCGCCGAAGTTGTCGTCCCAGCCCTCATGGTGGTGCCAAACCGTCGGGAAGCGGATGCCGCCGCCCAAGTCCGCGTAATTCTCATTGGCGAACTCGTGCTCGTAGTTCATGTCACCGAGGACTGGATCCGGCACCCAGGTGTGAACCCGCTGGATTAGGTTCTGGCGGTTGATGGTGGCGTCGACACGGTACTTGCCGAGCATCCGGATGGACACCACCGTCACCTTCTCGGGCACAGTCGTCGGCCCATCGCGGCCGGACGCCGAGCTCCCACCGCCACACGGCACGTGGATTCGCTCCCGGCAACGCGGCAGCCTTGAGGAATCCATGGGGATTGAGCCAGAGGTCGACTTGCCAGCGCTCGGCATCATCGGGATGCGCGGGAACGGGAGGCGATCCCGGACCGTCCACCGACCAGCCGAACTTTCCGGAAACGAAGAACTGCTGGCGCCTGTTGCGCTGCAATGGAGTCCCACCCCTCCACCCCAGACCGTACTTCCATGAAGCGGGATTCAAGCCTGGTCCGCGGTCGAACTCCTCGCGCATCGCACCGGTCTCCCAGTTCATGGTGCGCGTGTAGTTGGTCAGCGGCTCGCCTTTCGGCCAGTCGACGTTCCAGGCAAGTTCCCGCTGCTGGCCCACCGCGCCCGTATAGGCGGTCCCGGACACCGTCACGCACCGGAGCTGATCAGCGCCGATCGCACGTCGCGCCGCTTCGAGCACCGGTTTGGGGTCCACGAATCCGGGCGGGAACTGCGCGATGCAGGGAAGGCTGAGAAGGGCGACGAGAGCGGGCCGCATCTTCAGATGGTACCCGCTTGCTTGCCTCCTCCGTGAAGCTCGTTCTTCAGGCGGTTGTAGCGCGCCACGATCGTGTCGATCTGCGCCTCGGCGGTCCGTTTGCCGCGGGCGATGATCTCGGGCGCCTGGTCAAACTCGAGCATCGTGATGCCGCTCATCAGCGGCGCCATGACGATGTCAGCGGCGGACTCCGCCCGCGCCTGTCCGATTTCATGGCCCATCACGAACATGCAGCGCATCATCACGTCGAAGGCGTTGAACGGATACCGGCGCCGGACGGGAGCTTCGTCGATCGGTGACATCGCGTTGACGGCCACGGCAAAGTCCGCGCCCATCGCGCGGATCAGCTTTACCGGCACCGGATCCATGATGCCAGCGTCGACCAGCGTCGCCTTGTCGCGTCCGAGCGGCGGAAGCAAGCCTGGCAGAGCGATCGACGCGCGGATGCACTGGACCAGCGTCCCGTCCTTGATCGCGTACTCCTTGCCTTTGGTAATGTCGACCGCATTGGCCCAGTACGGCGTATCTGCTTCATTCACGGCACGGCCGCCAAAGTAGCTTTCAAAGACCTTCAACGCCACCTTTTCATTCACCAGGCACATCTTCCACAACCGCCACTCGATGAACCGCCGCGTGCGCGTGCGCCAGTAGTCGGCGATGCTGGTCATTTCGTCGATCGACATGCCGGTGGACCGCAACGCGCCGATCACGCTGCCCATCGAACATCCGGAGAGCAGATCGACCGGGAGCCCGGCTTTTTCGATCACCGACAGGACGCCGATGTGCGCCCAGCCCCAGGCCGCGCCGCCCCCTAAAGCAACTCCCACCTGGATCCGGCCGATGTGGCGGGCGATCGAGTCCACCGTGCGCTTGAACCGCGGCGAGACCCCGCGCTCCTCAGCGCCGGCCGCGTCCTGCAACAACTGGTTGTGGCCATCCAATTCCGGTAGCGAAGGGCGCGCTGCGCTCTGGACCACGAAGTAGCTCGGGGCAGCGGCGCTGCCGGTGGCAGGCGTCAGCGGGACCGGATCCCCGGGGCCGAGAAGATAGCCCTGGAAGTTTGTGAGCCCTGCGATGGCCGGGCCAATCGCCGCGGCGTGCTGCCCGCAGGGATTCAGCACGATGATGTCGTGCGCGCGGCGCCATTCGGTGAGCTGCGCGGCGAGACGAGCCCGCATGTCGGCGTCAGGGGTGCGGACCGGCCAGCAGCACTGGCTCGTGTATCCATCGGTCCGCTGGACTGCTTCTCCGCCCTCTGCGCCCAGTTCGACCAGCAGCGTCTGGCGGCCGGTCTCTCCGCCAAGCGAAGCCGCCAGGCAGCGGGCAAACGCGCGCGGAGCCTCAAAATGCGGTCCGTTGTGCAGCAGGACCACCGGGAGATCCGCCGCCTTCGCCTTGCCGATCACCGTACGCTGCAGGCGCTCGGCAGTGACTTGCAGCAGGCCGCGCAGGATCGCGTCACGCCGCTCGGGGAGCAGGTTTACCGAATCGCGCGGCAGGACCAGCAACTCCGCATCGAGCTCGACCTCGACATCAGCGATCGCCGCCCGGCCGGTGATGAGCGACAGCTCACCAAAAATCTCGGGCGGTTGCAGATGTGCCACCGTCTCCCGCACCTCGCCGCGATTGATGCGAACCGCCATGCGGCCACTGCGGATGAAGTACACCGCAGGGCTCGTGGCGTCCTGCTTAAGCACGACCGCGCCGGCCGGATGCCGCTCGACATGGAACAGCGTGGCGATGTCGCCAAGCTGGTCCAGCGGCACGTCCCGGAAGACGGCGGTTGTCCTCAGAAAATCGCGAATCTCGGTTTGCATGCTCGCTCTGGACTCACATGCGGGTGCGGCCGGAATCGCGCTTGGAGAGCGTTGACAGGATTTCGGCGAGGATCGCGTCGGCGGTCTGGCCGTCGGCGTGTGCGTCGAAGTTGAGGATCACGCGGTGGCGCAGCACCGACACCGCCACCTTCCGGAGGTCATCGGTGCTGAGATGGAACCGTCCGTTCATCATCGCGTGGACGCGCCCGCATTCGACCAGAGCCTGCGCACCACGTGGCGAGCTCCCGAAGCGGATGTACTTACGGGACAGCTCGTGAGCATGTGAAGAGTTCGGTTGAGTCGCCATCACGAGGTCGATCGCGTAATCCTGAACATGCGGCGCCACCAGCACTTCGCGGCACACGGACCGCAGGTCGAGGATTCCCTGCCGGTCTGCTTTGGCGTCGAGCGATGCCTCGTCGCGCTGGATGGTGCGGTCGACAATCACGCTCAGTTCTTCGCGCGTCGGGTACTCGACCACGATCTTCATGAGGAACCGGTCCAATTGCGCTTCCGGCAGTGGATAGGTGCCTTCCATCTCGATCGGGTTCTGAGTCGCCATCACCAGGAAGGGAGCTTCCAGTTGGTGGGTGACGGTTCCGCTGGTGACGGTCCGCTCCTGCATCGCTTCGAGGAGGGCCGACTGCGTCTTGGGCGTGGCGCGGTTGATCTCGTCGGCCAACACCAGGTGGGCAAAGATGGGGCCGGGCTGGAAGCGCAGGTTCTTCGCGCCGCGGTCGTCGGAATCAATGATCATGCTGCCGACGATGTCGGCAGGCATCAGGTCCGGCGTGAACTGGATGCGCGAATACTTCAGATGCAGGACGCGCGCCAGCGTCCGGAGCAGCGTCGTCTTTCCGAGTCCGGGGACACCCTCGAGCAGCACATGTCCGCCAGCGAGCAGGCAAATTAGAACTCCATCGACCACATCCTGTTGGCCGACGATCACTTTTCCGATTTCGGAGCGGACCAGGTTCAGCCGCTCGATCGCGGCGTCGGGTTTGGCAACGGTAACCACTCAACTATTCTATGCTGATCGGCTCCCTCCACTTGAGCTCGGCATCGGAGCGCCGGACGTAATTGGCGTCCAGCAGGGAGGGGTCCACTGCCAGGCCGGCGGCAAGTTGGCGTGCGGCGATGCGGGCGACAGCGGGTGCAAGTCCGCGCGGTGCGATCACCACCGGCGCGGCGAGGCGGACGGAGGCGAGCACACCGGGGTCCTGCGTCACGAACTCAAAATCCCCTCCGGGCAGAGTGGCGAGCCAGGCAGTAAGCGGCCCCACGAATTCGGCGCCCACCAGCGTGCCCCCGGCGGTGTACACGCCACCATAGACTTCACCGCGCCGCGCATCGATCACGGCGGCGCGCAGGCTGGCAGTCCCGTAGGCCGCAATCGCCGCCAGGTTCGACACGGCTACAGCGGGACGGCCGAGTGCTTCCGCAAGTCCCTTGACCGCGGACAGGGCCACGCGGACGCCGGTGAACGAGCCCGGACCCGCTCCCGCCGCGAAGCAGTCCATCCCGGACAAGCCCGAGGGCGCCATCTCCCCGATCAGGCCGAACAGCTTGTGTGCGTGGCCGTCTTCGGAATAGAGAATCGTTTCCGAGAAAATCGCATCTCCGCCAAGCAGGCACACACTGGCGTACTCCGTGGCCGTGTCAATGGCGAGGATCCGCGCCACTACTCGACCCGGATCACGCGGTCGAGCGCGTACACCTTTCCGTTGCCGTTGATGCCGTAGAGCCGCAGGTTGACCACTGCCGGATACGTTCCGGTGAGCCGCTTGGGGATCGTGAACGTGCCAGATGGCGCGGTGCCGATCACGCGGTAACCGCGCGTATCGTTGGTCGCCTCCACGGTCCACACGTACTGCATGGATTTGGCGGCTCTGGTCTCGCGCGTCAGCTTCACGCCAAACGGCGTGGGCTTGCCGGCGGCCAGCGTGTCGGCGGATGGGGACTCGATCGCAAACGGGATCTTGGCCGGCGTCCGCTCCACATCCTGCTTGAAGACCGGCCTCGATTCGAACCTCCAGGACTTGAGCATTCCGCGTTTACGTCCGTCGCGGGACAGGTGCAGCACCCAGTCGCTCGAGTTGTCAGGGGGCTGGCCGGTGAAGCGTTCACCCTTGAAATCCTTCTTCTCGTTGATCACCTCGCCGTCTGACGGCCGGAACCAGTAGACCTCGTACTTTTTCTTCTCCACCACGAGTTCCACCGGGCCCGGCTTCTCGAGATAGACGATGTACTCGACTCCGCCGAGCGCCAGCCCACGGCCTCCGTCCACTTCGAAAAAGGGCTCCAACTCCCAGAAGCGCGTCTCCTCGAAGAAGCCGTACCAGTTGGTCATGGCCTTGGCGCCTGGGGAATCCAGGTATTTGGCCTCCACCTCGAACCTTCGCCCGCCGTACGTGCCCGTGTTGCCGAACGTTGGATACATGCCGTTCATCGAGATGTTCCACAGCGTCTTGCGGAACTCGTCGCTGCCGACATGGTGGGGATGCGACTTCCCCGCCCCCGAATCCTCGTAGGCGAACTCGCTGTTCACCAGTGGCACGCGCAGGATCTGGCGTTCCACCGCGCCCAACGCCCAGGAAGAGGTTTGGTAGATGGCGTGAGTCATCCACTTGTCGCCCAGCAGCGGAGCGGACGTCGCCACAGTGTGCGTCGAACGCGGATGCTTGTAGCTATCGTACTTTTCGAGGTACCCGGCGAGTTCGAGCAGCAACCCGCGGCCGTCCTCGTACTCCTCAAATTCCTGAACTCCCTGCCAGGTGATCATCATCGGGGAATAGCGCGATGCGACGAATTTGATGTAGCGTTCCCGCTGCTGCCGCGCCGGGAACACCTGTGCCAAATGGTTCTCATCGCCCGCCAGCACCAGGTCGGCGAAGATCCCCTTGCGGTTCATGGCCACGATCCGGCTGTCGACCTCGCGGAAGTGGTCGAAGTTCGGCTGGTCGGGACCGTTGAATCCAACGCGGTACTTGGGATCCTGGTGGAGCAGCAATCCGCGGATATGGTTGAAGCGCTGTTTGGCGCGCGCCTCCACCATCTGGTCGAACACGCCGCGGTCGATCCAAGGAAACCGGTAACTCGTGTCGCCCATCCAAAGGTGCGCCAGGCGGTTCTCGGTGTACTGCCACGCGTGCTGATTGGCTGGACGCAGGAATCCGGGCGATCCGGAATCCGGGGCGTTGAACTGGACCTGCTTGCCGTTGATCGAAGGGAGGTTCGAGGTGACACGGAAATCCCAGGCGCCCGCATCGGCAGGCGCGAACCGGATCACGAATTTGTTGCCGCCGTCCCAAAAGCCGTGAATCAATTGCGTCCGGTGCTTGGGCGAGCGGAATTCGGCGTGCAACGTGGCACTGAGGTAGGGATTGGGATGCGCGGTGAGGTCGGCGGCCGCAGCTTCAAATACGAAGTCGCAGGAGGAGTACGTGGGCACGGAGGCGCACTCCTGAGCGAGGCCGGCCACTACCGGCAACAACGCCGCGGCGGTCAGGCGAGACATGCTCTCAATTTAGCCGCATCACGGCGCGTGCTGCAAACATGCGGCGACGCGGGCGATTGCCTCACCCGCTGGAGTGGAATGCAATCCTTGAGCACGCGTCGAGAGATCGTGTGCCTCCGCGTAGTCGCCCCTTGCCAGTGCGGACCGGGCGGATTCCCGCAGCGTGTGCGCCGCCACTGCCACCCGCATCAACGGCTCAAGCGATGCACCGCAGCGCGAGCACTGAATCTGGCCGCGGAACCGCGCGCCGCAAACCGGACACTTCACTCCTTGCCTCCGACGAAGAAGATCAACTCGCTTAGGCTGTGCGCGGCGCTCTTGTACTCCTCGACGTCGCCTTCGCGCATCGCGTTGGTGATGCGCTCGATCAGATCGATGGTCTCCTCGCGGTCATCGGGATGCATCGAACCCAGCAACGTTCTCGCCTTGCTGAGGAGCTGGTCGGCTTCACCTGCCAGGTCGGATGGCAGCGACGGAGCCCTTTCCGGGCTGACTTCCTCCGTAGCCACTTGCTCGATGTCCCACAGACCCTCTTCGTCCTCTTCCATGCGGGACCCATAGATCTCCTGCAGGCGGCTGCGCGCCTCAGCGATCTCTTTTTCGCTTTTGGCTTCAAGTGCCTTCGCGATGGTGATTTGCTTACTTTTCCCCGTCTGCTTCTCGATCGCCGTCACTTCCAGGATTCCGTCCAGATCCAGCCGCATCCGGCAGAGGACCTCATTCAGATCCTCCCCTTTGGACTCAGCCAGCCCCGAGATCCGGAAGTCGCCCACCGGGACGTTCTTGAGCGCGTCTTCATCTTCGCCCTGGAACACGCGGACCTCGACCGTGGTCTGCTCCGGGTGCGTCGTATAGAACCGCTCAGTCCGGGTGAGCGGAAGCGGCGTATTGCGCTGCACGATTGGCTTGTAGCAGTGCGGATAAGGAAAGCCTCCGCGGTCGCCCAGATAGGCGACGCCGAAGGAATACGGAGAGACGTCCACCAGCACGCGGTCGACATGTTGGCCACTCAGGCGCGAAGCCATCACACCAGCGCCGAGCGCCACGCACAGGTCGGGATGAACATCCTGCCGCGGCTCGAGGTCGCAATGGCGCCGGAGGAGGCTCGAGACCAGCGGGGTGCGCGTGGATCCGCCGACAAGCAGAATCGCGTCCAGGTCGCCCGGGCTCTTGCCGGAATCGCGCAACGCCTTGGACACGCTGTCGAAGGTGGTTTCGACCAGCGGCTGGATCATCTGCTCGTACTCCTCGCGCGAGATCTCGACTTCGAGGTGGAGCGGCTTGCCGCCGTCCATCACCAGCGCCTCCTCGCGGATCTTGACGTAGGGTTCAAAGCTCAGCCGTTTCTTGGCCTCCTCAGCCGCCCACCACAGGCGTGCCTTGGCCGACGGATACTTGGTGACGAATACTCCGTGGCGTTGCTCGAATTCCTGGGCCAGGCGTCCCGCCAGCAGGTCATCGAAATCGTCGCCGCCGAGGTGGTTGTTTCCGTGACTCGCCAGGACCTCGGTAATGTCGCCCTCCATGGTCACGATCGAGACGTCGAACGTTCCGCCGCCCAAGTCGTAGACCATCGCGGTGTGGCGCTTGCCTTCGCCATAGCCATAGGCAAGGCTGGCCGCGGTGGGCTCGTTGAGGATGCGCACCACATCGAGTCCGGCCAGTGCTCCGGCTTCACGGGTGGCATTGCGCTGTGCGTCGGAAAAGTATGCCGGCACGGTGATCACGGCCTTTTCCGGCCGCTGGCCGAGGCTTTTGTGAGCCCACTCGACCAGTTCCCGAAGGATCAGCGACGAGATCTCCGAGGGACTGAACTGCTTGTCCCCCAGATCGACCTTCTCGGCGGTTCCCATCCGGCGCTTGATACTGCGCACCGTCCGCTCCGGATAAACCCGATGCTGGTTCCGCGCCGATTCACCCACCAGGAGTTCTCCCGAAGGTGAGATCCCGACCACCGACGGCAGGATCTTCCTCTCACCTGGACCCAGCACCCGCACCTCGCCACCAACAAACGCCGCGACCTCTGAGTTGGTGGTTCCAAGATCGATCCCGACAATGAGCTCACTCATATCGCTTCTCCTTGATGCGCGACCCGTGCGGGCGCTCTGGCTACGCGCACCTGGGCGGTGCGGAACACGGCGCCGTTCCACTCAAATCCCGTCCGGTAGACTTCGAGCACGGTTCCATCTTCTTCCAATGTGGACTCCTCGATATCGACCGCGTTCATCCACTGTGGGTCGAACTGCTCCCCGAGGGCGTCCACAGGCTGGACATTCCACTCGAACAGCATCCGGTCCAGCCGCTGCAGCGTCAGCTCGTAGCCCTTGAGGAGCGCGGCACGCGTTGCTTCCGCCTGTGGATCGGGCTGAGGCGCTGCGCCGGACCAGCGCGCGTACCAGGGCCGCGGCGCCACCGGTGCCGGAGTGGAAGCCACCCTCAACCCGCGCTCGAGACTTTCCCGCAGATCCAGCAGTCCGTCGAGGACCTCGCGCCGGCACTTTCGCTCGGCCTCGCGCGCCAGCTCACGCTCGCGCTCGCGATACGACGCGCGGATCTCTTCCGCCACCCGTCCCGGCTGCGCGCTAACAGCATCAGTGAGGTCCTTGAATCCCCGCCCCTGAAGCCTGGTCTCCTGCGTGAGGGCGGTGATGGCCGACCACATGGCGAACGCGTCCGTTGGATTCGGCGTGCCGCCCGCACTGTTGTCCGAAAGCAGTTCCGGCGCGATCCCCGGAGGCAATGGCTCGGACGCAAGCGCCTCATCAAGCCACCGTCCGAACCGCGCGAGGATCTGGTCGCGCTCCGGGGCCTCACTTGCCACGCCGGCCCTCCTCGATTGCCTGGATCCACGGTTCGGGTCCAACAAACGTGCGCGTCCGCTCAGCCGTTGTGAGCAAATTCGGTAACGGATCCATCGGATCAGCCTCCATCAAACGCAGCACGCGGGCCTTCGAATCCCGCAGACCGTCGTAGGCATCCCGCACTTGTTCGAACTCGGTGGGCGAGGAATCCGGAGGGAAGCGCTTCACCATGCGCAGGTACGCCGCGCGGATCTCCTGTTCTGAGGCGTTCTGCTCAACTCCCAGAACCTCCCATGGACTCATTGCCATCGCTATCTCCTCCTCCCCCGTCCGCCGCCCCTGCCAAAAACACGGCGTGTAAACTCTTCGGGCGGCTCGCCGCTTTCGAGCGCTTCCGCCAGTTCCTCAAGCAGAGCCGCAAACGCCTGGTCCGGCCGGCCGGCCCCGGAGGAGGAATCGAAGGACCGGAAGTCTGACCAGCTCGGGTCGTGCTTGCGGTAGTCGGGACCAGTTTGCCGGCTGTTGGGATACTGCGTCGCCTCGCGCTCCTGTTTCCGCACAATGTCAAAAAGGGCTTGTGACAACTGGCGGGTTCCAAACGAGCCCTCCGACATGCGAAGACAGTCGTTGATCGTCTCGGCATCCTGCACCTGCCGCGCAAGGGACAGCGAGGCCGCGACAACGCAGGCACGCCGGTGCTGCTGGTGCGGAGGAACGGCGCGGGAGCGCAGGTAAAGGAAGCGCCCCTCCGTGGGGCCACCCAATGCAAGTCCGGCCGCGGAGATCGCATAGGTCAATTCGGGCTGCGCACCCCGCAAGGCGAGTTCTCCGAGCTGCCTGAGTTGCATGGCGTCACGAAGGGCGCCGGATCGCAGGATGCCGCTCAGTTCCTTCGCCCAGGGCTCCGGAACGGGAAGAACGGCGCTGATGGCGCGCATGATCAGGTAGACACGGATCATCGCCTCCGGGATCCGCTGCCGTTGTTCCGGCGGAAACGTATCCGGCGGCGGTAGATGGGAGGCGGGCCGGAACACCGTTCCAACGGCGTAAAGCAACAGAGCAGCGGCGGGCTCGCCGAGCAGCGCCGCGATCTGGCCGCGCGGCTCACGGGCGTCCACGCTGCCGTCGAAAACGAGGCGGACCTCATGCGTCAGGGCGGGTAGCAGCGCAGGCAGGTCGGCCATCCTGAATTGCGTCGCGGCCTCGAAGTCGGCCAAGTCCCGGTCGGCGAGGCGGCGGTTCCGCGTGTTCAGGTGGCGGTGGAGGATCTTGATCAGCAGCCGCAGCCGCGCGTTGCGCACGCCGGGATTCATCGGCGCCAAGGCTTCGGCTGTGGCGAGCTCCTTTTCGGCCTTCTGGAGCGCGTTGCGGGTCTCGAACTGCTGCAGGCGGAACAGCACCGGCTCAATGTCGGTGGGCCGGACCCGGCGCCACTCCGTTGCCGCCTCCTCGGCGGCCTTAGGAAACCGTTCGGACAGCGCCTTGACCCAAGCGCTGAAGTTCCCAGCCGAAGGATCCAACTCGCAGGCAGCCCCAAAGACGCCGTGCGCATCCTGGGCGTAGTCCTCAAACATGCGCGCCTGCACAGTGGCTGCGTGAATCAGGATCACCGCTTCTTCGCGGCCCGGCTTGATCCAGCCTTCGGCGACCGCGGCTTTGCGGAAGCGCTGCCATTCGCGGGCCGCGCGTTCGTGGTGCTGGATCAGCTCGGCCGCCCGCGCCGTTAGCCGCGTCAGGTAGGCGTTGGGTATGAGGTCCGTGACGCCCATCGCGCGCATCAAGTTCCTGGTGTCAACCGGGCGGACAGTAGTCTTGGCAAGAATGTGCGCGCGAAGCCGTTCCAGCAGGGTTGGCGCGCTGATCTCGCATTCCTTTACCGCCGCGGCCACGGCCTTCATCAGCTTCGACTCGGCGTCTTCGCGGAGGGCCTTGTCCACGGACTTCAGCAAGCTGGCCAGGTTTTCCGATCCCGGCCTCGGCGAAATGAGGTTCCGAAGCGACAGGGTTCTGCCCTTGGGACCGGGCTCATCGTCCTTCATCGTGCTACTCAGGACCGCTGCCAGGGGCTCCACCGCAGCGTTCGCCGGGATCGCTGCCAGATGCTGCGCCGCGGTCTCGTCGTCTTTCCGGTAAAAGGCCGAGATCGCGCGGATCAGACTCTTCCACGGCGCAAACGGGCTGCGGCGGGAAATGTCGGGCAGCAGGACATCGGAGTCCTCAGTACGTTGCGATGTGGCCCGCTCAAAGGCGCTCCACACCGATTCAGCCACCTGGCGCAGGGGGTGTCCCTCCGGCAGCACGGCGGCCAACGCGCGCGGATCGGTGACCTCACTGACGATCCGGCCGTGGATCCGGTCCCGGTCTTCAGCGGAAAGGCCTGGGTCCGCCAGGACCGCGGCCCAGCCGAGGACCTTCGGCGGAGAAGCATCCAAGCGGAACGCCGAGCCCGGATAGCGGTTGCGAACCAGCTCGCGCAACGTGTCCGCCTCTTGCGTCAGTCCACGCACGCGAAGGTCGCGAATCCGCTCGCCGTATGCCTGAACCAATAGCCGCTCGGTGCTCTCAGTGCCCCAGTTGCGATGGAGTTCCTTGGCTTGGTCCACCGCGCTCCGGTAATCCCTCCGCGCCAGAGCCTCTTGAACTTTCTCAATCGCCTTCTCCGGGATCATTACATGGACCTCCGGCTAACGACCTCGCCGTCAATCACGACACCGGTCACGTGGCTGGTGTATTCAAGCGGATCGCCGTCGAACAGCGCCAGGTCCGCGTCCTTGCCCGGCTCCAGAGTGCCGACCCGCGCGTCGATCCCAAGCATCCGCGCAGCGCCAATCGTCAGCGCCCGCAACGCTGGTTCACTGCCCAGCCCATTGGCCGCCGCCACTCCGGCTTCGAACAACACGACCCGCGTTTTTGGTACGTAACTCTCAAATCCGCTCTGCATCGCGAAGGGGATCCCCACTTTGGCCAGCATAGCAGCCGTTTCGCGGCTCAGATTCTCAGCCTCGCCGGACGTGCGCTGCATCGTGGGATGAACAATCACCGGAAATCCGGACGCCTTCACCGCGTCAAGCACCTGGTGGACCTCAGCGGCGCCGTCGAGCACGATCCGGATGTTAAACTCCCGCGCGATCCGGATAGCGGTGATAATGTCGTGCGCGCGATGCGCCGTGACCAACAGGGGCTTCTCGCGCGCGATCACGCGTCCCAGCGCTTCCAGGCGGAGATTGCGCTCCTTGTCCTTCCTGGTGTCGCGCACATATTCTTGCGCCTTCACCAGCTCGGCACGCAACAACGCGACGGCCTTCGCCCGCGTCCCCGGGGACTTGCCCGGCTCCGCCTTGGCGCCGTCACCTAACGTGACCGCGATCATCGCCTCCGGGACCAGAACTCCCTGTCCAGTGCCCCTGGCCGCGGTCTTGACGATCATGGTCTGACCGGAGATCAGTGCGCCGGGGCCGTGGCCCGTGTGCAGCGTCGTCATACCCAGATCGCGAAGGAACTCGACCAGGTGCTCGCGCGGGTTGTACCCATCCACCGCGCGCAGCTCAGGTTGAATCGCAGTGGTCCGGTCGAGTTGTTCCTGGTCGTGCGGTTGATTGAGGTAGCCCGTGAAACCCGCAACGGTATGCGCGTCGATCAAGCCAGGCGTCACCACCGCGGCGTTGAGCGTGCTGTATCCGGTCGGAAGCGCGACTTGCGCGGCGGGGCCAACGCGCTCGATCTTTCCGTCGCGGATCAACACCACGCCGTTTCGGATCGGAGGCCCGGCCATGGTGTGGACCAAATCGCCCCGGACAGCCAACTGTGCCAGCGCTGCCAATGGCGCGAGCATTGCCAGTGTATACCGTATCATTGGCCCTCCGAGTCTTCATCCACATGCACAGCGGAGTCACCCGATCCAGCACCCCAGCCACCGGTCTGATGCAGCTTGTCCTTCGGATCGGCGCGGTCAAACACCTTCTTTCCCTCCACCCAGGTCTCGAGGACATGTGTGTAGACGCTCAAGGGATCACCGGACAGGATCACCAGGTCTGCATCCTTGCCTGGCTCCAGCGAACCGACGCGGCGGTCGAGCTCCAGCATGATGGCGCCCGCCATGGTCAGGCCGTGGATCGCACGCTCCCGGGGCATTCCGGCACGTACGGCGAGAGCGGCCGAACGCAAAAAGAGCCGTGAGTCGGTGACGCCGTCGTCGGTGTGGAATCCGACCAGGACACCGGCCCGGTCGAGGACTGCTCCGGTCGCCCACTGCACGTCCTTGGCCTCGATCTTGCCGCCCGGCGAGTCCAGCAGGATGATCGAGCACGGGACCTTCGCGGCGGCGATCTCACTGGCCACCGCCCATCCGTCGCTGACGTGCTGGAGGACCATCTTGAACCCGAACTCCTTTTGAATTCGCAGCGCAGTGAGGATGTCGTCATGGCGGTGCGTGTGGAAGTGCACGGTCCGCTTCCCGTCGAGCACGTCGACGAGCCCTTCCATGCGCAGGTCGCGCGGGGGCTTCTTGTCCGCCTCGGCGCGCGCGGCCTTGTCCTTGTATTCGCGGGCCTTGATCAGTTGCTCCCGGACCAGCGCCGCCGCCTTGGCGCGCGTACCCGGGCGCGGGGGAGCTCCGCGCGGATTGGTTCCGTTAGCCATTTTCATGCCCCCGGCGATGTTCCCGGATGCGTCGCGGATCATCAGGTCGTCGATCACTTTTCCGTCGCGCAGCTTCACGTACAGAGTCTGACCGCTGTTCAGGAGTCCGGAGCCGGGCATGATGTTGACGGTCGTGATCCCACCGGAGAGTGCCTTCTTGAAACGCGTGTCGCGGACATTGATCGAATCGAGCGCCCGCGCGTCGGGATGAATCGAAGCGCTCGAGTCGCCGCCGTCGACGCCCCCGATGTGGCTATGGGTGTCCACCAGGCCAGGCAGGATCACCTTCCCGGAAACGTCGCGCCGCTCGGCATTTGCCGGAATGCGGACAGCCGGCGTGGCGCCTGCCGCGGTGATCTTGCCGCCCTCGACCACCACGGTCCCATTGGCGATTTCAGGTCCGCTGACAGGAATCAGACGGGCGCCGGTAAAGGCGATGGGCCGATCCTGAGCCAGGCACCCGGCTGCCGCCAGCAGGGGCAGCACAAACTTCCACATCAGCATGATTGTAGCCGACGACGGACCGTGTCAGAATGTCTGCATGCGTTCTGATCGGAACAACCGCCGCTTGGTCGGCATGCTGGTAGTCCTTTTGTTCGGAGGCGTCATCGCCACGCGCGCTGTCACCGAGCCGAAAAACGATTTCAGATTTTCCATCATCGGCGACCGCACCGGCGGAGCCCAGCCGGAGATCTTCGGCCGCGTATGGCGCGAAGTCGACATGCTCCATCCGGACTTCATTGTCAACGTCGGAGACACAATCCAGGGCGGCAGGGACGAGACCGCGCAAAACGAGTGGCTTGAGCTGCGGCCCATCTGGGAACGCTACAGCCACTATCCCCTCTATTTCACGCCTGGCAACCACGACGTCTTCTCCGACACCTCGCGTGCTGTTTACGAGAAGGAAACCAAGCGTCCCAGCTTCTACAGCTTCAACTGGGAGGATGCGCATTTCACGATTCTCGACAACAGCCGGACCAGCGACCTGAGTGAAGAGCAGCTCGAATTTCTCAAGAAGGATCTCGAACAGCACAAAGACAAAAATCCGAAGTTCGTACTGTTCCACAAACCCTACTGGATTCCTCTGTTGATGCTCGGCAACACCGAGTTCCCGCTTCACAAGATCGCCAAGCAGTACGGCGTGCAGCACATCATCAGCGGCCACGGACACCAGTTCGTGCGCATTGTCCGGGACGGCATCGCCTACATGGAAGTCGGCAGCTCCGGAGGAACCATGCAGCGGGCTCTTGAGCAGGGTCATGGGATGAAAGAGGGCCGCTTCTACCACCATGTCTGGGGCCGCGTACAGGGCTCGAAAGTCACATTCACCGTCAAGGAGATTGACGGGACTAAAGGCGCCGGGCGCATGTTCCGCGCCGAGGACTGGGACGAAAAAGGACCGAAGTTCGACACCGGCGATCCCGCCACGACAGAAAAGCCGCGGACCTGAGGCTTGTCCGCCGCCAAGCAGAGCCTGGTCCGCGGACTCGGTCTCCTCGAAGCCACCGCGCTCAACATGAGCAACATGGTGGGGATTGGTCCGTTCCTCACCATTCCGCTGATCATCGCTTCGATGAATGGACCCCAGTGCATGATCGGATGGGCGCTGGGAACGGTGCTGGCCGTGTGCGACGGGCTGGTGTGGGCGGAACTCTCGGCGGCAATGCCAGGGGCCGGCGGCACGTACCTGTACTTGCGTGAGGCGTTTGCCAAGACGCGCGTGGGGCGGCTGCTGCCGTTCCTGTTCGTCTGGCAGTTCATCTTCAGCGGACCGTTGGAGATCGCCTCGGGCTACATCGGATTCGCGCAGTACGTCTCTTACTTCTGGCGGTCGATGAGCGTTTGGGAGGGGCGGCTGGTCGCCGCTGGCGCCGCGGCGCTGGTGACGTTCCTGCTGTTCCGGCAGATCCGCTCGGTGGGCCGTGTCACGCTGGTGCTCTGGGCGGGGATGCTGGTGACGGTGATAGCGATGACCGGCACCGGACTCGCGAAGTTCAATCCAACACTTGCGTTCGACTTTCCCTCGAACGCGTTTGAGCTGTCGCGCGGATTCTTCCTCGGGCTGGGCGGCGCGATGCTGATCGCGATGTACGACTTTCTCGGCTACTACGACGTCTGCCTGGTGGCGGGAGAAGTCCGGCAGCCGGAACGCAACATTCCCCGCGCGATCCTGATCTCGGTGGCTGCCGTGGCAGCGATCTACTCGATCATGAACCTGACGATCATGGGGGTGGTGCCGTGGCGCGAAGCGATGCAATCGAAGTTCATCGCGGCCGAGTTCATGGAACGGGCGGCCGGGCCTTGGGCCGCTTCGGCCATCACTGTGCTGATCCTGTGGACGAGCCTGGCGTCCTGCTTCGCACTCACGCTGGGTTCGAGCCGCATTCCCTACGCCGCGGCGCTCGACGGCTATTTTTTCCGGCCGTTCGCCAAGCTGCATCCCGTTGGGCGCTTTCCTACGGTCTCGCTGCTGGTGATCAGCGGACTGGCGGTGGCCGCGAGCGTCCTGCCCCTGGACGCCGTGCTCCCCGCGCTGATGGCGGCCCGCATCCTGGTGCAGTTCGTCGCGCAGATCGGCGCTGTCTACTGGATCCGTACGCACCGTTCTGACATCGAGCGGCCCTTCCGCATGTGGCTCTATCCTGTGCCGGCCATTGTGGCATTCGTGGGTTGGTGCTACGTGTTCGCCACCTCGGGCTGGCTCTACGCCGGCTACGGACTGCTAACACTTACCGCCGGACTTGCAGCCTTCGCAATCTGGCGTAGAATCGATTCATGACCCGCCGCACCTTTGTTCAGACCGGCGCCGCTGCCGCTCCCGCTTTCGCCGCCGCGAAGCTCCCCGATACCAAGCTCCCGGTGTGCGCGTTTTCCAAGCACTTCCAATGGTTGAGCGTTCCGGAGGCGTGCCAGTTGGCCGCGTCGATCGGGTACGACGCGATCGACTACACGGTCCGCGCCGGTGGACACGTGCTGCCGGAGCGCGCCGCAGATGATCTGCCGAAGGCCGTCGAGGTTGCGCACGCCGCTGGACTCGCCACACCGATGGTCACCGCCGGAATCGTGAACGTGAAGACGCCGCACGCCGAGCAGGTGGTGCGGACCCTGTCAAAGCTTGGCATCAAGCGCTACCGTTGGGGCGGATTCCGCTATGACACGGCTAAACCCGTGCCGCAACAGATCGACGAGTTCCGGGCAATGTCTCAGGATCTCGCGGCGTTGAACAAGCAGTACGGGGTTTGCGCGATGTATCACACGCACTCCGGCGCCGGACAGTTCGGTGCGTCGATGTGGGACATCTGGCTGACCTTGCGCGACCTGGACAATTCAGCCGTGGGTGTCAATCTGGACATCGGCCACGCAACGGTTGAAGGCGGCCTCGGCGGCTGGATCAACACGACGCGGGTGATGGCGCCGATGCTGCGTGGCATCGCGTTCAAGGATTTCCGCTGGGAAAAAAGCGCGAAGGGAAAATGGGCGGCCCGTTGGTGTGCGCTCGGACAGGGGATGGTGAACTTTGCGGAGTTCCTCAAGATGGTCAAGGCGCAAGGGTACGAGGGTCCGCTGCAACTGCACATGGAGTATGACGAGCTGGGCGGCGCCGACAGCGGGAAGACGAAGATGTCCATCAGTAAGGACGAGTTCGTGCGGCTATGCAAGCACGACCTGGAGACGTTCCGGTCGATGTTGAGGGCCGCCGGGATGGCTTGACGGCGCGCTACCTCTTGATGTCGTAGGCGTGGAGGTTATCCTGATCCCGCAGGTACAGCCTCCCGTTCGCAACCACCGGGTATGACCAGGCGGGACGCTCACCCTTCTCGATCGAGAAGCGCGATTTCTCGCGATAGCCCTCGGGCGAAGGTTCCACCAGCGCCGCGGTTCCATTCTCGCCAAACAGGTACAGCATCCCCTCGGCCCAGATCAACGATCCCTTCCCAACGGAGCGGTCCTTCCACGCGACTTCGCCCGACGCCCACTTCATCGACGTGAGCACCGCGCTCGAAAAACCGTACAGGTGCTCGCCTAACAGGATCGAGCTTGCGTGATGGTTCTTCATTTCCTGATTGAAGTAGACTTCGTTCGCTCCACTGCCATCCACCTTGAGCAACGCGCATCCGGTGCCATAGTCGCTCGAATAGAAAACCTGGCCGTTGTGATAAACCGGCGTCGCGACATTGGCCGTCCGGTTGATGATCTTCGAATACCGCCACAACAGTTCGCCGTTGTCCGCCCGCAGTCCAAGCGCCGCGCGTGCTGTCATCGTCATGATCTGACGGACACCGCCCACCTGCACCACGATCGCCGACGAGTAGTGAGCCGGATCACTCTGCGTCTTCCAAATCACCTTGCCGGTGTTCTTGTTGAGCGCCACCACCGATGCTCCGCTGCCTCCTGGGGCGACGATCAGCCTGTCGCCGTCAATCAGCGGTGACTCGCTATAGCCCCAGTGAGGAACGCTGCCACCGAACTCCTTGGTCACATCCACTTGCCACAACTTCTTGCCGGTGGCGGCATCGAGACTCGCCAGGTTCCCCGCCGCCGAGAACGCCCAGAGCCGGTTTCCTTCCACTGTCGGCATGCTGCGCGGACCGTCGCCCCGGCGCTCGGAGAATCCACCGCCGTTGTCGAACCGCCAAAGCTCCTTCCCCGTCTTCTCGTCCAGAGCCACGACGAACTGGTTGCCGCTTTGTCCCTGAGTGAAGATCCGCCCGCCGGCAACCGTCATCGACGAGTAGCCCTGGCCGAGACCGGTTGCAGTCCAGACCTTCTTTGGACCCTCCGCCGGCCACTGCTTCAGCAAGCCGGTCTCCGCCGATTTGCCATCCCGGTTCGGACCCCGCCATTGCGGCCAATCCGCGGCGAACGCGGCGCACGCCACCAAGAGCATCGATTTTTTCATGTGCCCCTACTTCTTGCGAACCGACTTGAGCAATTGATCGAATGCCGGCTGCGCCAGCCCGATCGTCTTCTGTGGCCCTGTGAGCTTGATGAACACGGTGCCTTCCGGCGCTTCAACAATCGCGGCGATCATCCGGTAGCCCGGCTTTTTCACCCGCGGACCCATCGGAGGCCCACCCAGGAAGACGCCCGAGTGATCGATCGTGGTTACTGGCAGGCCGTTGATTTGCTGCTTCTTGGGAGTGGGAGGCGCCACGCCCGGCTCGAACTGTCCAATCCACCGCTTGATGTTGGCTTCGATCGAGCCGCCCTGGCCCGGGCCGAAGTAGTAAAACCCGCACTCCCCGTCCTCCGGCTCTCCGGGCTGCTTCGTAATCAGGTAGTTGGCGGCACGCATCGGCTTTGGGTCATCCTGCCAGCCCTGCGGCCTCGCCCATTCAATTCCAGCGACCGATTCCGCCCATGCGGAAAGGGCTAGTCCGATACCGGCAATCACGGCGCTCAGCTTCATCCCAACAGTATAACCGGTGGCTATCCTATTGTCTTGAATAATACTCAATGTAAAAAGTATAAATTTGCGAAATCTCTACTTCTGGGCGAGAATCAACCTAGGAGGTTCCACCGATGTCCGACCGCGTATACATTTTCGACACTACGCTGCGCGATGGCGAACAGTCACCGGGCTGCAGCATGACAGTTCCTGAGAAGCTGCTCATGGCGCGCAAGCTCGTCGAACTCGGCGTCGACATCATGGAAGCCGGTTTTCCGATCGCTTCCGAAGGCGATTTCGAGGCCGTGCGCGCAGTTGCCCGTGAGCACCCTGAGATGAAAGTCGCGGCGTTGTGCCGGGCCACCCGGCTTGACATCGACCGCGCCGCGGACGCGCTGAAAGGCGCACGCCGGGCCCGGATCCACACCTTCATCGCCACCAGCGCTATTCATCTCACCTACAAGTTGAAAAAATCCCAGCAACAGGTTCTAGATGAAGCAGTTGCTGCTGTGTCGCTGGCCAAGAATTACTGCGAGGATGTTGAGTTTTCCGCCGAGGACGCCACCCGCACCGACACGGACTACCTCGAAAAGATCAGCGTCGCCGTGGTCGATGCCGGCGCCACGACCGTGAACCTGCCGGATACCGTCGGATGGTCCGTACCGCACGAATACGGAGCGCTCATCGGCCGCATGGTGCGCTCGTTTGGAGACCGCGCGATCCTCAGTGTCCACTGCCATGACGACCTCGGCCTGGCGGTCGCAAACTCGATCGCCGCGGTCCAAGCCGGAGCCCGCCAGATCGAGTGCACGATCAACGGGATCGGCGAACGGGCTGGAAACTGTTCGCTTGAGGAAGTTGCGGCGGCCTTCGCCGTCCGCAAGGATCAGCTTCCGTTCGAGACTGGACTCGATCTGCGGCAGCTCTATCCGGCCAGCCAACTGCTGTCGAAAATCATCACTTTTGGGCCCCAGCCGAACAAGGCGATCGTGGGCGAGAACGCATTTGCCCATGAAGCCGGCATCCACCAGGATGGATACCTCAAGCACCGCGCGACGTATGAGATCATAGAGCCTGCCAGCGTCGGTGTCCCTGAGGGGCGCCTGGTGCTGGGCAAACACTCAGGCCGCCACGCCTTAAACCAGCGGTGCGAGGACCTCGGATACACGCTCACCAAGCCCCAACTCGACCAGGTCTATGTTCAGTTCACCGCCCTGGCCGACCGCAAGAAAGGCGTGCGGAACGAGGAGATCGAAGCCATCATCCGCTCCGTTGCCTCCCCCACCTCGGCTGCCGCGGACTGACCCACAACACGACACCATCCCACACAATCCGACATAAACATGGAATTCTCCGTTCTCTCTCTGCCCGGTGACGGCATCGGCGTCGAGGTCGCTGGCGAAGCGATCCGCGTTCTGAACCACGTCTGCCGGAAGTTCAACCACAAGGCGAACATCACTGAAGGGCTGCTTGGCGGGATCGCCATTCACACCACCGGCGGCCCTTTCCCTGCTGAAACCGAGCGCTTGTGCCTCGAAGCCGACGCCACGCTGATGGGCGCCGTCGGACTCCCCGAGTTCGACAACTGGCCGCCTGAAAAGCGCCCTGAGCGCGGACTCCTGGGAATCCGCAAAACGATGGGCGTGTATGCCAATCTACGTCCCGTGCGCTCCTACCCTGCCCTGCTCGACAGCTCGCCGCTCAAGAACCACCTGGTCGACGGCGTCGACATGATCATCGTGCGCGAGCTCACCGGCGGTATCTATTACGGCACTCCGCGCGGCATCACCGGAGAAGGCGCCGCGTCCCGTGGAACGAACACGATGACCTACTCCTGGGCCGAAATCGACCGCGTCACCCGCATGTCATTCGAGCTGGCGCGCAACCGCCGCCGCAAGGTCACCAGTGTCGACAAGTCGAACGTGCTCGAAACGTCTCAGCTCTGGCGCCGGGTCGCCGTCGAGGTGGCCAAGGACTACCCGGATGTCGAGCTGAACCACCTGCTGGTCGACAACTGCGCGATGCAGTTGGTTCTCAACCCGAAACAGTTCGACATCGTCGTGATGGAGAACATGTTCGGCGACATCCTGTCGGATGAAGGCGCCGTGCTCGCGGGTTCCATCGGGATGCTGCCGTCCGCGTCGATCGGTGCACGCAAGCCCAACGGATTCTGGGTTGGCTTGTACGAGCCCGTGCACGGATCAGCACCGGACATCGCGGGCCAGAACAAGGCCAATCCGCTTGGCGCCATCGGATCGGTGGCGGCGATGCTCGAATACAGCTTCGGGCTCAAGGAGGAAGCCGCCGCCGTCAACAGCGCCGTTGAAGCGGTGCTCAACAGCGGCCAGGTCACAGCCGACCTGCGCCCCAAGGGAACTCCCGCCACCACGACACAGGTGGGCGAGGCGGTCTGCGAGGCAATCGGATAATGTCCACACCACGTACCATCGTCGAGAAGATCTGGGACTCCCACGTCGTCTCCGAAGCACCGGGCGCGCCCGCGCTGCTCTACATTGACTTGCACCTGGTCCACGAAGTCACCTCACCCCAGGCCTTCTCCGGACTCCGCGCCCGCGGACTCAAAGTCCGCCGCCCCGACCTCACCTTTGCCACTACCGACCACTCGACTCCCACCACTCCCCGGCACCTGCCCATCGTCGACCAAATTGCCGCCAAGCAGGTAGCCCAACTCGAGGCCAACTGCGACGAGTTCGGAATTCCCTGTTACGGATTCCAGAATGACCGCCAAGGGATCGTCCACGTCATCGGACCTGAGAACGGACTCACGCAGCCCGGCATGACGGTCGTCTGCGGCGATTCCCACACCGCCACCCACGGTGCATTCGGTGCGCTGGCCTTCGGCATCGGCACCAGCGAAGTCGAGCACGTGCTGGCGACACAGTGCCTGCTGCAGCGCAAGTCCAAGACCTACGAAATCCGCGTCGACGGCCAGTTGAAGCCGGGCGTCTCGGCCAAGGACATCATTCTCGCCGTAATCGCCCGGATCGGCATCGGTGGCGGCACGGGCTGCGTCTTCGAGTTCCGCGGTTCAGCCATCAGTGCCCTGTCGATGGAAGAGCGGATGACGGTCTGCAACATGGCGATCGAAGGCGGTGCGCGCGCCGGTCTGATCGCGCCCGACGACAAGACTCACCAATACATCTCCGGCCGTCCGTATGCGCCACGGGGAGCGGACTGGGACGCCGCGCTCGCCCGGTGGAAGGCGCTGCCCACGGACGATGGCGCGGCCTACGATCTCTCGCTGACGCTCGACGCCAACGACCTCCAGCCGATGATCACCTTCGGCACCAATCCTGGCATGGGCATCCCGGTGAGCGGGGTAATCCCCGATCCTTCGGGCCTCGCGGATCCGCTGGAACGGGACTCGCTCGCCAAAGCGCTCCGCTACATGGATCTCCAGCCCGGCAGGCCGCTCGCCGGACAGCCGGTCAACGTGGTGTTCGTCGGAAGCTGCACCAACTCGCGCATGACCGACTTGCGGGCCGCGGCCTCCGTGTTGCGTGGACGCAAGGTGAACCCGAAAGTGCGGATGCTGGTGGTCCCCGGCTCGCAGCCCATCAAGCGGCAGGCTGAAGCCGAGGGGCTCGACAAGATCTTCCGCGAGGCCGGCGCCGAATGGCGCGAAGCTGGCTGCTCGATGTGCATCGCCATGAACGGCGACCAGCTTCAGCCTGGTGAGTATTCGGTGTCAACCTCGAATCGCAACTTCGAAGGACGGCAGGGCAAGGGCGGACGCACCTTCCTCGCCAGTCCGATGACAGCCGCCGCCAGCGCCGTCGCGGGCGCGGTGGCCGACGTGAGGAGCATCCTGTGAGCCAATTCGCCGCCTTTGAATCCCGCATCGTTCCCCTGCCGGTGGACAATGTCGACACGGACCAGATCATCCCGGCCCGGTTCCTGAAGACCACCACCAAGGACGGGCTCGGCAAGCAGCTCTTCTGCGATTGGCGTTACCTGGCCGATGGCAGCGAGAATCCCGGGTTCATTCTCAACCAGCCCAGAGCCAAGGACGCCGCCGTGCTGCTCGCGGGCGACAACTTCGGCTGTGGATCCTCGCGCGAGCATGCACCCTGGGCGTTGACCCAGTTCGGATTCCGCGCCGTGATCAGCACCTCGTTCGCCGACATCTTCAAGAACAACTCGTTGAAGAACGGACTGCTGCCCATCGTGGTCTCCAAAGACATGCACGCCCGCCTGTTCGCGCTTGCCGCGAATGACCGCACGAGCATCACCGTCGACCTCGCCTCGCAATCCGTCACACTCCCCGATGGAGCCTCGTTCGAGTTCGCCGTCGACAGCTTCTCGAAGACCTGTTTGCTCGAGGGAATCGACGAGCTCGGCTATATCCGCAAGCACGAGGCGCAGATCGCAGCCTACGAGGGTGGCCGGCCTGTCACGCTGAACACGCTCCAGCCAGCGGCTTGAGTGGATCTCACGCCGCTCGCCTTCGACTCGCCTGTTGACGCCTACGCGGCTCAAGCGCGGGAGCTGCTTGGCGCGCATCAATCCGGCCAGGACTGGGCCGTGCGCGCGTTCCATACCCACCACCCGCGCTTTCTCGACGACGTGTATCGCTGGCTTCCAAAGCGTCTGCCGGATTCTGAAATCCGGGACGCGGCGCTCACCCTCGCCGACGCACAGTTGGCCACGGCCCGCGGCTACAACTTCTTGGATTGGGAGGCGCTCACCGCGCATGCAGCCGAAGCCAGCCAGCCCGGATCTCCAGTGCACCGGTTCGAAGCGGCGGTCGAAGCAGTGGTCAATGGCCAGGCAGACGAACTCGCCGCGATGCTGCATGCCCACCCGGCGTTGGTCCGCGAGCGCTCCACGAGGGTCACGCATTTCGACCCGCCGGTCCACCGGGCAACGCTAATGCACTATCTCGCCGCCAACGGCGTCGAGAACCACCGGCAGCGGACGCCCGCCAACGCCGTCGCCATCGCGCGAATCCTGCTCGAAGCGGGAGCGGAACCGGACGCGCTGGCCAGCCTGTACGGTGGCGAGTATGCCACCATGAGCCTGCTCGTATCGAGCTCTCATCCCGCCGGCGCCGGACTTCAGATTCCGTTGCTGAAGATTCTGGTGGACTACGGCGCCTCGGTTGAGTCCACCGGTTCTGAACAGTCCGGATCCCCGCTGTTGACGGCCCTGGCTTTCGGATACGCCGATACAGCGCGGGCGCTGGTCCACCACGGCGCGCAGGTCAACGACGTGGCAGCCGCCGCAGGACTCGGACTTCTGGAGGACACCGCGCGCCTGCTGCCGTCCGCGTCGAGCCACAGCCGCCACTGTGCGCTCGCCCTCGCCGCTCAGCTTGGACAACTGGAAGTGACACGGCTCCTGCTCGACGCCGGTGAGGATCCGGACCGGTACAACCCAGCCGGTTTCCACGCCCATGCCACGCCCCTCCACCACGCGGCGCTTGCGGGCCATAGCGGCGTGGTCCGCCTGCTGGTAGAACGCGGCGCGCGGCTCGATATTCAGGACAAGATCTACCACTCGACACCTCGCGGCTGGGCCGAATACAACGGGCACGGCGAGACCGCGGCTCTCCTCAGCTCCCTGCATCCGGCATCAGGCATTTCCACCCAGGACTATGGGGAAACACCGAATTTAAACCCGGCGGTCTCCGATGTTGAATAGAGAAAGAGGCACCCAGCCTAGACCACTTGAGGAGAATGAGAGAGAAATGCAAAGAGCTAAAGACATCCTGTTGCAGATGCGGATTTGGAAGGACACCCGCGGACAGGACCTGATTGAATACGCGTTGATGGCCGGCTTCGTCGCCGTGGCCGCTGGCGCAATTATGCCCGGCGTCTCCACCAACATTAGCAAGGTCTTTTCGAAGATCTCGGTGTCGATGTCGAACTCCGCCAACCAGGGTTAGTCTGCCCGGGCGTTACGGATCAACCGCCGTGCCACAAGCGCGGCGGTTTTGCTTTTTTTTCACGTCATGTCGACGCGGCTTCCGGACGAACCAGTTTGCGGATCGAACTCGGTGGCTGGATTGTAGTGGAGCAGCCTGCCGCAATTCTCACACATCAGCATCTTGTCACGCTTGCGCAGATCCTGAAACAGTTGCGGCCGAAGTACCAATTGGCAGGCAGTGCACTGGCCCTTGGTCGCGTCCGACACCATCGACCCCGGATAGCGCCTCGACAGCTTTGCGTAGATCGCTGCTCCCGGTCTCGTCAATTTCGTGCTGACCTCGGTCCGCTGCCGCTCGATCTCGGCGAGATGTTTTTGGTGCTGCGCGATCTGCTGCTTCGCCTCTGCCCGGAAACGCTCGATCTCGGCCTCCTCCTCCTTCAGGCGCCCCTCGGAATTACTGACAGCGCTGTCGAGCCCCTCCAGTAAGGACATCAACTCCAGGACCCGGTCCTCAACCTTCCGGATCTGCTCCTGGCAGTACCCGATCTCCTTTTGGAAGGCGTGGTACTGCTCATTGGTCTTGGCGCCCGTCATCTGGTCCTTGAGCTTCTCGATCTTTTGCACCAGCGCCGCGATTTCGGTGTCGAGCAGCTTGCGATCAGTTTTGGCTTTGCCAAGTGTCGCGCGGTCGCTGTCCAGCCTGCGCTTATGGGTCGCAAGCCCATCCCGGACCTTGACGAACTCCTTGGGAATTTCGTCGAGCTGTTTCTTATGTTCTGCCGCTCTGAGATCCAGCCCTTCCAGGCTCACCAGCAATTCAATGTCGGGCAACATCCGCTATGGGATTCTAGCATGCGAGAGCCCCAGGACGCGCCGGAAAGGGCCGGGGATGCCGGAAGCCGCGAGTTCCACCTCTTCGACTCGCAGCAGCCGGCACACACCGAAAAACACCAGTGCGCCCACCGGGACACAGGCCGCAAGGCTTGCCACCGCGGCCATCTTTCCCGATCCCAGCCAGGCTTCCATGCCGATCGACACTGCTGACACCACCGCACCCATCCCCAGCGCCGCCAGAGCCACACGTGCCACGGTCGAGGCCAACTCCCACCCGTACACGCCGCCGATCCGGTTGCGCAGGATCCAAAACTGGATCAGAAAACTGGTCAGCGCCACCGTTGAAGTGGTCAGCGCCAGACCGGCGTGTCCCAGCCGCGTGTAGTTCAGCAAGAGGCTCGCCGCCGCGAAGTTCACGGCGATCGAGGTGAGGCTCACCACCATCGGCGTCCGTGAATCCTTGAGCGCGTAGAACGCGGGGTTGAGCACCTTGGAGGCCGCGTATCCCGCCAGGCCCACTGTGTAGCAGACCAGAGCGAGCGCAGTCTGCTGCGTGTCATAGCTGGTGAACGCTCCGCCCTGATACGTTGCGGCGATCATCTCGCGCGCCAACACCACCAGTCCGATCGAGCTCGGCAGGGTCATCAGGAAAACCACGCCCAGCGATTTCGACAGCGTCCGCCGGAACTCATCGTGGTTGCCCGAAGCCAGGCTCCTGGTAATCGACGGAAGCGTTGCCGCCGCCACCGCCACGCCGAACAGCCCAAGCGGCAACTGCATGAACCGGAAAGCACAGCCCAGCCACGTCACCGGACCGTTGGCGCCGCGCACCGGATCCTGGATGAATGAGGCGAAGTGGCTGTTCACCAGCACATTGATCTGGACCGCGGCGCCGCCCAGGATTGCCGGGCCCATCATCGCGACGATGTGGCGCAGGCCCGGGTCCCTCCAGTCCCATTCGAGCCGGAACCGGAATCCCTGTTTGTACAGGCTCGGCACCTGCCACAGAAACTGCACCGCGCCTCCGATGACGACTCCCCACGCCATCCCTTCAATGGGCTCCATCCCGATCCGCGGTCCGATGACAAACGCGATCAGCAGACCAGAGGCCACCGAACCCACGTTGAAGAAAAATGACGCGAGCGCGGGCACACCGAATTGTCCGCACGAGTTCAGCACGCCCATCGTCTGCGCCGCCAGCGCCACCAGCAGCAGGAACGGGAACATGACGCGTGTCAGGTGGACGGCCATTTCGAACTTGCCTGGAACCTGGCGGAATCCCGAACCGAACAACCCCACCAGCCACGGAGCGAGCAGCACTCCCATCACGCACAATATGCCGACGAACAGAATCACCGCCGTGCCAACCAAGTTGACCAGCCGCGCCGCGTCCTCTTTGCCCTTCGTCGCCATTCGCTCCGTAAAAGTTGGAACGAAGGCAGACGACAGCGCGCCCTCGGCGAACAAGTCGCGTGTGAGGTTTGGGAGGCGGTATGCGAGATTGAAGGCGTCAGTGGCGGCCGAGGCGCCAAAGGTCTGCGCGATGATGGTCTCGCGGACAAGCCCGGCGACGCGGCTGAGCATCACCGCGGCAGACATCAGTCCAGCCGAACGTACGATGCCTACCGAGGGGGAATTGTCCATGAACCGGGATCAGGCTGATCCGCCGTAGAGCTCCAGGAATCGGGCGGCGGTCTGTATGCCAGTGTAGTAGTTTTCAAGTTTGAACTTCTCGTTGGGCGAATGCAGACGGTCGTCCGGGAGTCCGAATCCCATCATTACGGTTGGCATCCCAAGGTGCTTGGCGAAGTCGCCGACGATCGGCACCGATCCACCAGACCGGATGTAGACGCACTCCGACCCCATCACCTCGTTGAACGCCGACGCCGCGGCACGAATTGCCGCATGATCCGGATTGACGACGATCGCCGGACTCGCGCTCAGCACCCGCACCTCCGTCTGGATCCCAGGCGGCGTCTCCCGCTCGACCCACCGGCGGAACGCGGCGATCACGTGGTCCGGATCCTGGTCGGGTACCAGCCGGAAGCTGACCTTGGCAAGCGCCTCGGCCGGGATCACGGTCTTCGATCCCGCGCCAGTGAATCCGCCCCCTACGCCATGCACTTCAAACGTCGGCCGCGACCAGACCCGCTCGAGCACCATGCGGTCCGGCTCGCCGGTCAGCCGCGCCGATCCCACCTCATCGGACAGGAACGCCGCCTCATCAAACGGCAGGCGCCTCCAACTCCCGATCTCCGCCGGATCCGGCTCGGCCACTCCCTCGTACACTCCGGGGATCAAGATCCGCCCTTCTTCATCCTTGGCCTTGGCCAGCAGTTGGACCAGTCCGAACACCGCGTTCGGCGCCGCGCCGCCGTAGAGGCCAGAGTGCAGATCGCGGGAGGGGCCACGCGCGGCCACTTCGAGATAAATGAGCCCCCGCAATCCAACACAAAGCGTCGGCAGGCCTTCGGCATAGAGCGCGGTGTCCGATACCAGTGCCACGTCGGCCTTGAGCTTTTCCCGGTTCGCCGGAACGTACTTGGCGATCGACACGCCGCCAACTTCTTCTTCGCCCTCGATCAGGAACTTCACGTTGACCGGCAGCCTGCCATGCACGCGGAGCAGCGTCTCCATGGCCTTGACGTGCATGTACATCTGTCCCTTGTCATCGCAAGCGCCGCGGGCATGGATGTTGCCATCGCGGATCTGTGGGTCAAACGGGGGCGTGGTCCAGAGCTCAAGCGGATCGGCGGGTTGGACGTCGTAGTGGCCGTAGCAAAGCACCACCGGCTTGCCGGGCGCGTGCAGCCAATCCGCGTAGACCAGCGGATGCCGGCCCGTCGGAATGATCTCGGTGTTTTCGAGTCCGGCCTCGGACAGCCGCGAAGCGACCATCGCCGCCGCACGGTCGACATCGGGCTTGTGCTCAGGAAGCGTGCTGATGCTTGGAATCCGGATCAGTTCCAGCAGTTCATCCAGGAACCGCTGGCGGTTGGCGTCAATGTACTGCGCAATCATGATAACTCCTTCGCGATCGCAGTGGCGATCGTCTTGCCGTGAAACCGGCCGTTCTCAATGAAGATCTCGTTGGTATGCATGCCCGCCACCAGGACTCCGGCGAGATAGATCCCCCGCCGCGCACTTTCAAGCGTCTCAGGATCCGTGAATGGCCGCTGCGTCTCCTGATCGAACGTGATGCCGTGCGCACCGAGGAACTCGGTGTCCGGCCTGTATCCCGTCATCGCGAACACGAAGTCGTTCTTGATCTCCTTGACGCCGGACGGGGTCTCGATCACGATCGATTCGGGCCTGATAGAGCTGACCCGTGAGTTCAGGTACCCGGTGATCTCGCCGTTCTTTAGGCGGTTCTCGATGTTCGGCCGGATCCAGTACTTGATGTTGCCCGACAGCGAGCCCCGCCGGTGGATCAGGGTCACGCGTGCGCCGGTCCACCACAACTCGAGCGCCGCAAGCGCCGCCGAGTTCTTGCCGCCGATCACGGCGACATCGTGTCCGTAGTAAGGATGCGGCTCCTTGTAGTAGTGGATCACTTTGGGCAGATCCTCGCCCGGGACGCCGAGCAGGTTCGGCTTGTCGTAATAGCCCGTGGCGAAGATCACCTTCCGCGCCCGCCACACGCCTTCCGCGCCCACCCGGTTCCGCGCATGGACCTCGAACGCGCCATCCTCGCCGGTGACCCGCAGGACCTCGGTGTATTGCTCGATCTGCAACTGGTAGTGGTCCGCCACCCGGCGGTAGTATTTGAGCGCCTCGGCGCGCACGGGCTTCTCGCCCATCGCCGTCATCGGAATTCCACCGATCTCCAGTAATTCCGGAGTCGTGAAGAATACCAGGTTCGTCGGGTAATGATACAACGAATTTACCACGCAGCCCTTGTCGAGCAGGACCGCGTCCACTCCGAGCCGCTTCAACTCGATTCCGCACGCAAGCCCCGTGGGACCGGCGCCCACAATCACGGCGCTGGCTGAATTCAAAGCATCGACTCCACCGACCCGTACACCGACTCGATCGCGCCGCCCAGGGCTCCCAGATCCTTGCCGCCGGCTTCAGCCATATCCGGCCGTCCGCCGCCCTTACCGCCTACCGCCTGCGCGACGGCCCCGGCGAGCTTGCCCGCGTGGACTTTCGCGGTAAGGTCCTTGGTCACCGCTGATACGATACCAATGTTACCCTCCTCGCCCGAAGCCAGCACAATCACGCAACTCTTCCACTTGTTCCGGAGCGAGTCGGCTACGGCGCGCATCTGTGCCCGGTCGAGCCCGTCAGCCACCGCGGACAGCACCTTAATGTTCTTCACCGTCCGGACTTTGGCTTCGAGCGCACCCACCTGCGCCTGCGCCAGTTTCTCCTTCATCTGCTCGATCTGCCGCTCCAGGCTCCGCTGCTGCCCGAGCAGCTTCTCGATATGATCGATCAACTCCGGTTCGCCGGTCTTCATCAATCCGGCCAGCCGCTGCAGCGCCGCACTGGAGTCCTGGAAGCGCCGTAGTGCACCGTCGCCCGTAACCGCTTCGATCCGCCGCACGCCCGCGGAAATCGAGCCCTCATACACGATCTTGCACAGGCCGATGTCGCCGGTCCGCGCAACGTGTGTGCCGCCACAGAGCTCCCGCGAATAGTCCGTCACCGACACGACCCGGACCTTCTCGGCGTACTTCTCCCCGAACAACGCCATGGCGCCGGTCGCCACCGCGGCGTCGAGATCCATCACTTCGGTGTTGACGGAATTGTTGAGCAAAATCTGATCGTTGGCAATCCGCTCGATCTCGGCGAACTCATCCGGGTCGACGCCCGTGTAATGCGAGAAGTCGAACCGGAGCCTTCCAGGATCGACCACGCTGCCCGCCTGCTTCACGTGTTTGCCAAGTACCTGCCTGAGAGCCGCGTGGAGCAGGTGAGTGGCGGTGTGATTCCGCCGCGTCGCGTCGCGCCGGGCGGTGTCGACCTCCGCGTGTACCTCCATTCCTGCCTCCACCGCGCCGAGTGGCTCAATCTTGTGGACCGCCAGCCCAGCCACTCCATAGTAGGTGTCCACGACACGCGCGATCTTTGTCCCATTCTGGAAAATCCAACCTTGGTCGCCGGTCTGGCCGCCGGTCTCCGCATAGAACGGAGTCCGGTCGAGCACGATCTCGCTCTTCCCGGGAAGGTATGCCTTCACCTTCGCGTCCGCCGACAACTGGGTGTAACCGAGAAACTCCGTCCGGCCGGATTCGATCAGCCTCTGGTAGACCGGATCGACGTGCGCCTTTTCCGCGCCTTTCCACGATGCCCTGGCCCGGGTGCGCTGGCCCTCCATCTCGGACTGGAATCCCGCGGTGTCGACCGCGAGCCCGAATTCCCGCGCCATCTCCTCCTGCTCGTCGAGCGCGAGTCCATAGGTGTCGTAAAGCTTGAACGCTGCAGTCCCCGGGATAACGCCGTGCTGGGCCGACTTGACCTCGTCGTGGAAGACCCGCTCGGCGACCTGGAACGTGGTCGCGTAACGGTTCTCTTCGTCTTTGACGACGCGGGCCACCCGTTGGACCGATTCGAGCAGTTCGGGATATGCAGGCTTCATCCACTCTGCGACGAATCCGGTCAGCTTGTACAGGAAGGGCCCGGCGCTGCCCGCCCGGCGTGCATGGCGCATGGCCCGCCGCATGATCTTACGCAGTACGTAGCCGCGTCCCTCGTTCGACGGAACCACGCCGTCGTGGATCAGGAATGCCGCGGCCCGGGCATGGTCGGCCGCGATGCGGAGCGCCGCGTCATGCTTGGGATTTTCTCCCGGTGTCACGCCGATCAGTTCAGCCGCCTTGTCACAGATCGCGGCGAGCAGATCGGAGTCGTAGTTGCTGCGCTTGCCCTGCAGGATCGCCGCCACGCGCTCGAGGCCCATGCCGGTGTCGATCGACGGACGCGGGAGCGGAGTGAAGACGCCGTCCGCGGAGCGGTCAAATTGCATGAACACGAGGTTCCAGATCTCAACGAAGCGGCCGCCTCCGTCGAGCGGAAACTCCTCCTGCTCGCGGCCCGGCTCCGCGGCATCCGGGCCGAGGTCGAAGTGGATCTCGGAACACGGACCGCACGGGCCGGTCTCGCCCATCTGCCAGAAGTTGTCCTTCTCGTCGAGGCGGAAGATGCGGCTCTTGGGGACCCCGGCGACTTTCTGCCAGAGCTGTTCGGCGTCATCATCCTCACGGAAGACGGTGACATAGAGGCGGTCCTTGGCCATGCCGTACTCCCTGGTGACGAGATCCCAGGCGAACTCGATGGCTTCGGCCTTGAAGTAATCCCCAAAGGAGAAGTTACCGAGCATTTCGAAGAAAGTATGATGGCGGCGGGTAAATCCGACATTTTCGAGGTCGTTGTGCTTGCCGCCCGCCCGGACGCACTTCTGAGAGGTGGTGGCGCGCGAGTAGTCGCGCTTTTCGAGGCCGAGGAAGAGGTCCTTGAACTGGTTCATGCCTGCGTTGGTGAACAGCAGGGTCGGGTCGTTGGCGGGAACCAGGGAAGAAGAGCGGACGATGCGGTGATCGCGCGCGGCGAAGAAGTCGAGGAATTTCTGTCGGATGTCGTGACCGGTCACCGTCATATTGTAGCGAAGGCGTGGTAGCATCTCGGCTTGAGCGTCATGAAATGGAGGAGGAGGCGGGCGCGGGTAATGGGTGAGAAAGTGGCCTGAA
>VFZX01000008.1 GCA_016871015.1 Acidobacteriota bacterium
CCTCGGTCGAAAACCGCTCCTCGAACTCCTGGATGGTTCGCGGGTAGTCCTCCACAGTCCAAATCTACAGGTTGGGGTCGGCTGAGTCAAGGGGATACCCAGTAGTTTGGATATTACGTCTTCTTGATTAGGCGTGTGGTATCGTAAAGGCATCTTAATCTAAGGAGACTCCATGCGGCGCGCTTCCGGCATCCTGTTGGTCCTGCTGTTGGTGTGTGGAACCGCTCTGCTTGCCCAACGCGGACGCCGCTCCTTCTTCGACGAAGAGGACAACCCGGCGCCAACGCCGGCCGACGCTGGAGAGAAGACCGAGTACCAGTTCGCGCGGCTGCGTTATGGCGGCTACCGCGGGTACTACCGGGGCGGAAGCTGGGCCACCGACTATCCCAAAGCGGACCGCCAGTTCGTCCAAGGCGTCCGGCGGCTGACACGCCTGCACACGCGTAGCGTCGAGCAGGTGGTCGATATCGATTCCGACGAGCTGTTCAACTACCCGTGGATCTACGCGACCGAAGTCGGCCACTGGGACCTCGACGAGCGCCAGGCCCGGCGCATGCGCGAGTACCTGGACCGCGGCGGCTTCATGATGACCGACGACTTCCATGGAACCTATGAGTGGGACGCGTTCCTGCAGGGCATCCAAAAGGTGTTCCCGGACAAGACCATCGTTGACCTCGAGGACGGTGACCCGATCTTCCACGTCATCTACGATCTCAAGGAGCGGCCCCAGGTCCCTGGGATCCAGATGTTCTACAGCGGCCGCCACTACGAGAAGGACGGCGTCGAGCCGCGCTGGCGGGCCATTTTCGACGACAAGCACCGCGTGGTGGTCGCCATCTGCCACAACATGGATCTCGGCGACGCCTGGGAATGGGCCGACCTGCCACAATACCCGGAGAACCTGGCTTCCGTGGCATACCGGATCGGGGTAAACTACATCGTTTATTCGATGACACACTAGGTGGGGGCCCTGTGTTCGAATTCCTATTCCAATATCCGCGTACCGTTTTCTCCAAGGGCGAAATCGTTCTCCTGGCCGGATGGCCGAAGTGGCTCCTGGCCGCGTTGATCGTGGCGGGTGCGGCCGGGCTGGCGTGGCTGATCCGCGCCCGGCTGCGCGACGCCGCAGAGACCGTGCGATCCGGGTGGCGTCCCGTGGTGCTGTGGGTGCTGCAGTCGACCATGCTCGCCGTGGTCCTCACGCTGCTGTGGCAGCCTGCCTTGCTCGTTTCGACGCTCAAGCCGCAACAGAACGTGGTGGCAGTGCTCGTCGACGACTCCACCAGCATGGCGATTGCCGACGAAGGCGGCACGCGGTTCGACCGGGCCAAGGCGACGCTCGACGGCGGAGTCCTCGCCGGGCTGCAGAAGAAGTTCCAGACGCGGATCTACCGCGTCAGCGACACGATCGAACGGATCCAGAAGGTGGACGGGCTGACGCCCAAGACCAGCGCCACGCATATCGCCGAAGGCATGAAGCGCGTGGTGGCCGAGGCCTCAGGCCTGCCGTTGGGCGCCATTGTCCTGCTGTCGGACGGTGCCGACAACGCGGGCGGCGTCGATCTCGAGACGATCACAGCATTGCGCAACAGGCGCGTCCCGGTCCACACGGTCGGATATGGCAAGGAACATCCCGACCGCGACCTCGAAGTCGTGGATGTCCAAATTCCGGTGAAGGCACTGGCGGACTCAAAGCTCGCCGCACGCGTTAACTTCACCCAGCGCGGGATGACGGGACGCCGGATGAAGCTCGTGCTGCGCGAAGGCGGCAAGGTGCTGGCATCGCGCGACATCACGATCGGCGGTGAAGGTGTGCGGCTCCAGGAGAACCTGGTATTCAGCGCGGGAAACGCGGGTGCCAAAGCCCTGCAGGCCGGATTCGAGCCGGCGCAGGACGAGCAGAACCTCAAGAACAACCAGACCGCCCGGCTGCTCAACGTCGAGAACCGCAAGCCGCGCGTCCTTTACATTGAGGGCGAGCCGCGCTGGGAGTACAAGTTCATCCGCCGCGCGCTCGAAGAGGACAAGAACGTCACGGTGGTGTCGATGCTGCGGACGACCCAGAACAAGATCCTGCGCCAGGGAGTCGGCAACGCGAAGGAGCTTGAAGAGGGCTTCCCCGACACGGTCGAGGAGTTGATGGACTACCAGGGCGTCGTGATCGGCACGGTCGAGGCCGGCTACTTCAGCACCAAGCAGATCGAGCTGCTCAAAGTCTTCGTCGACCGGCGTGGCGGCGGGCTGCTCTGGCTCGGCGGCCGGACCGGATTGGCCGACGGGGGCTGGGGCAAGTCGGCTCTCGCCGAATTGATGCCCACGGTGCTCCCCGACCGCCGTGGAACCTTCGTGCGTGAGCCCGCCAATGTCGAGCTGACACCGATGGGCGCGCAGAGCCTGATCACACGGCTCGAAGAGGATCCAGGCAAGAACGCCGAGCGCTGGAAGAAGCTGCCCTACCTGGCGGATTACCAGGATCCCGGAACTCCCAAGCCGGGCGCCGCGGTGCTCGCCACGTTTAATCCAGGCGGCAAGGGAGCGCAACCGCTGCTGGTGGTCCAGAACTACGGCCGGGGACGAACCGCCATCTTCGCCACTGGCGGATCCTGGCGCTGGCAGATGCTGCAAGACAAGTCGGACCAGTCGCACGAGATGTTCTGGGCGCAGCTCCTGAGGTGGATCGTGGGCGACACACCGGGACGGCTGCTGGCTTCGACTCCCAAGCCGATGCTGCTCGACGACGGACAGGTGAAGCTGTCGGTGGATGTGCGCGACAAGAACTACCTGCCCGCGTCCGACGCGCGCGTAGAGGCGAAAATCCTTGGACCCGAAGCATCCGGCGCAATCGTTGAAATGCAGCCCGATCCAGTGAATCCTGGAGTCTTCCACGCCGAGTGGACTGCCGAAAAGCCGGGGTCCTACATTGCCGAGATCACGGCCAAGCGGGGCGAAGAGGAAGTGGGGCGCGACGCTGTTGCGTTCCAGCGGCAGGACGGAGTGGCGGAGAACTTCCAGACGGGCCAGAACGTCGAACTGCTGACCCGGCTTGCTGAGCAGACCGGCGGACGCTACTGGAAGCCGTCGGAGGCTTCGAAGCTTCCCGAAGAGATCACCTATTCCGACGCCGGGATCAGTATTCGCGAAACGCGCGACCTTTGGAACATGCCTGCCGTGTTCCTATTAATACTGGCGCTGCGCGGAAGCGAATGGCTGCTGCGCCGGCGATGGGGTATCGTCTAGACATGGGCCGATTGAAGAACACGGTTGCGCTCGCGTTGCTGCCCGCGCTGGCCCAGGGTGCCGCGCACTTCGTCACCGTCGCCGGACTCGGCGGCGAGGCCGAGTACGAGCAGCGGTTCACATCCCTGGCCAAGGAGGCCGACAAGATCCTGCGGGGATCCGGCGGCGACAACCGGATCCATACGTTGTCCGGCCCGGATGCAACCCGAGAGAAGCTTTCGGGCGCGTTGGCGGCGGTCGCCAAGGAAGCCAAGCCGGACGATCAATTCGCGCTGCTGCTGATCGGCCACGGGAGCTTTGACGGGTCCGACTACAAGTTCAATCTGAAGGGACCCGACGTCACGGCCATCGAGCTGGCCGCGATGTGCGACCGGATCCAGGCCGGCAAGCAACTGGTGGTGAACGCCACCAGCGCCTCGGGCGGATCGCTGCACGCGCTGCAGCGGGCCAACCGGGCGGTGATCACGGCCACCAAGTCCGGCACCGAGAAGAACGCCACCGTGTTCGCGCGCTACTGGGTGGAGGCGCTTCGCGATCCGAATGCCGACACGGACAAGAACGAGGCGATCTCGGCGCTCGAAGCCTACCGCTTCGCGGACCAGAAGACCACCAACTTCTACGAGACCGCCAAACGCCTGGCCACCGAGCATCCGATGCTCGAAGACACCGGGAACGGCGAGGCAACCCGCACTCCAGGCAAGGATAACGACCAGGGAATGCTGGCAGCGCGGATCGCGGTGGTCCGGATCGGGGCCGCGCAGAAGGCCGCGGCGGATCCGGCCAAACGCGAACTGCTCGCAAAGAAGGAAGCACTGGAAGTCGAGATCGACGCGCTCAAGCGCGACAAAGCAGCGATGCCCACGGCTGAGTACCGGAAGAAGCTCGCGTCGCTGCTGCTGGGCCTGGCAAAGCTCCAGGAGGAGATCGACAAGTAGGTGCGCCTGTTCTTCGCAGTCCTCATCACCGCGGCGGGGCTGGCCGCGAATCCGGACCAGTGCCGGTCGCTCGAAAAGCACGGCAAGAAGCCCGAGGCGCGGGCCTGCTTTCTGCAGCTCACGCGGTCCGGGGATCCCTTCATGCGCGCCGAGGGCCACTACGGGCTGCGGGCCTACAAGGCCGCGAACGATCAGTTCCGGCTGGCGGTGCAGCAGCAGCCAAAGAACCCGGATATCCGCGTGCGGTGGGGACGGATGCTCGTCGAGCCGTTCAACCGCAACACCAAGGACGCGGCGGACCTTTTCTCGGAAGCACTGGAGATCAAGAAGGACCACGCCGGAGCGCTGATGGGATTGGCGCTGGCCGCCTCGGGGTCGTTTGAAGCCAAAGCCGAAGAGCTTGCCCGCAAGGCGCTCGAGGCCGATCCGAAGAACATCGAGGCGCACGAGCTGATCGCCAGCATGGCGCTAGAGGACAGCAACACGAAGAAGGCGGTCGAGGAGGCTGACGCGGCGATCAAGATCAGCCCGGAGGCGCTCGACGCGCTGGCAATCCGCGCCGCCGTCGAGATCATCGCGGACCGGCCCGCCGAGGAATGGCTCAAGCGCATCTACCAGGTAAACCCCGGCTACGGCGAGGCGCATCTCCTGATCGGGCACCACCTGGTGCTCAACCGCCGCTACGACGAGGCGATCGCGCATTTCCGGCAGGCGATCAAGCTGGATCCCGAGAACCTGCACGCGCAGTCGCAGCTCGGCATCCAGTTAATGCGAACCGGCCAGGATCAAGAGGCGCTGCGCCTGCTCAACGACGCGCATGACCGCGGGTTCCGGGAAGCGTCGACGACGAACTCGCTCAAGCTCCTCGACAGCCTCAGGAACTTCCTCACCTTCAAAACCGACACGACGGTTGTGAAGCTGCACAAGAAGGAGGCTGCCCTGCTCCGTGTGTACATGGAAGAGGAGCTGCGCAAGTGCATACGGACGTTCGAGAAGAAGTACAAGATGAAGCTCCCGCGTCCGGTCCAGTTGGAGGTCTACCCGGATCACGAGGATTTCGCGGTACGCACGATGGGAATGCCCGGCGTCGGGATCCTGGGCGTCACCTTCGGTGACGTGGTGGCAATGGACTCGCCGTCCGGCCGCCCGCCGGGGAGCTTCCATTGGGCGTCGACGCTGTGGCACGAGATGAGCCACGTGTTTGTCCTGGTGGCGACCAAGCACCGGGTTCCGCGCTGGTTCACCGAGGGACTGGCAGTTCACGAGGAGACGGCTACGAATCCTGAGTGGGGCGACCGCCTGACTCCGAGCATCCTCGCGGCCCTACGCGACAAAAAGCTGCTGCCGGTAGCGGAACTGGACCGCGGGTTCATCCGGCCGAAATATGAAGCGCAGGTGGTGGTGTCCTACTTCCAGGCTGGCAAGATCTGCGACTACATCAACGAGAAGTGGGGCTACGACACACTGCTGGCTATGATGCACTCGTTCGGTGCGCGCAAGACGACGCCCGAGGTGATCGAGCTGCACCTGAAGCTCAAGCCGGAGGAGTTCGACAAGCAGTTCCTGGCCTGGCTCGACGGCCACACGAAAAAGACCGTCGACGGATTCGGCGACTGGACCAAGAAGATCAAGCAGGCGACTCAACTCAAGCGCGAGAACAAGCTCGACGAGGCGGTGAAGCTGGCGGTTGAGGCGCGGGACCTGTATCCGGACTACATCGAGGCCGCCAACGCCTACGAACTGCTCGCCGACGCCTATGAGGCTAAGAAGGACAAGAAGTCGGCGGCGGCCGAGCTGCTCAAGTACGCCAAAATGGGCGGGCGCGATCCAAAAGCGCTCAAGCGGCTGTCGCAAATGCAAGAGGAGCTGGGCGACCCGCGCGGGGCGGCTGCAACACTGGCGCGGATCAACTATGTCTATCCCGTGAACGACGAGCCGCTTCACCGCCGCTTCGGCGACCTGTTGTTCAACCTCAAGGACTACTCCGGCGCGTTGCGTGAGTACAGCGCGGTGCTGGCCATGAGCCCGCTCGACCGGGCATCCGCGCACCACAACGTCGCCCGGACCCATCTCGCCATGGGGGACCGCGCCAAGGCTGAAGATTCCCTGCTCGAAGCGCTGGAGGCGGCCCCGAACTACCGCCCCGCGCAGAAACTCCTGTTGGAGCTTGAAGCTCAAAAGAAAGAGAAACCCTAGTACATGCCTTCGACTTTAGGCGATACCACACTCGATTCCACTGAACTCCGCACACGCATCGAGCGCTTCCAGGCAGCGCAGGAACGGATCCTCGAACAGGTCCGCCGCGTGATCGTGGGCCAGGACGAAGTGATCGAGCAGATCATGATCGCTCTGTGGGTGGGCGGACATTGCCTCATTACCGGACTTCCCGGAACAGCAAAGACCCTGATGGTCCGCACGATCGCCCAGACCCTGGGCCTCGAGTTCAAGAGAATCCAGTTCACGCCCGACCTGATGCCGTCCGACATCACCGGCACCGACATCATCGAAGAGGATCCAACCACGGGACACCGGCGCTGGACCTTCGTCCCCGGTCCGGTATTCGGCAACGTACTGCTGGCGGACGAAGTCAACCGCACGCCGCCCAAAACGCAGTCGGCGCTGCTTGAGGCGATGCAGGAGCGCTCCTGCACGGTCCGCGGGAACATCTACAAGCTGCCGAACCCGTTCTTCGTTCTGGCGACGCAGAACCCGATCGAGCTCGAAGGCACCTACCCGCTGCCTGAAGCCCAGCTCGACCGGTTCCTGTTCAACACCGTGCTTGACTACCTTTCGGCAGACGAGGAAGTGAATGTCCTCGGTCTCACCACGACCACGCACGAAGCCAAGGTGGAGGTTGTGACCAGCGCCGAGGAGATCCTGAGCTTCCAGCAACTGGTCCGCATGGTGCCGATCGCGGAGCCGGTCGCCCGCCACGCCGTGGACATCGTTCGGGCCACGCGCTCGTCGCTTCCCGGAGCGCCGGCGGTCATCAAGAAGTACGTGAACTACGGCGGCAGTGTCCGGGCCGCGCAGTTCCTCGCTCTGGCGGCCAAGGCGCGCGCGCTCGCCCGGCACCGCTACCATGTGTCCTACGAGGATGTCCGCGCTCTAGCGGTTCCAGTGCTGCGCCACCGCGTGCTGCTCAACTTCCAGGCGGAATCGGAGAAGATGAGCTCCGACGACCTGCTGAAGAAGCTGCTCGACGAAATGCCGCCGCCGAAGGGCTAACCGGGTGCTGCAGCGCTTTCTCGACCCGCTTGTGCTAGCCCAGGTCGCGAGGCTCGACCTGATTGCGAAAACCGTGGTGGACGGCTTTGTCGCCGGACTGCACAGATCCCCCGACTTCGGATTCTCGCAGGAGTTCGCCGAGTACCGCTCTTACACGCCGGGCGACGACCTGCGCCACGTCGACTGGAGCGTCTATGCGCGCTCCGAGCGCTTGTACCTCAAGCGCTACCGGGGGGAGACGAACTCCCAGTTGAGCGTCCTCGTTGACGCGTCGAATTCGATGAGTTTCGCTTCAGGCAAGCTCAGCAAGATCGACTACGCCCGTTTCGCCGCAGCGTCATTGTTCTATCTGGCCAACGCACAACGCGACGCCGCCGGTCTGGTCGTGTTTGATGACGAAGTGCGGAACTACGTGCCTCCATCCACGCGCCAGGGCCAGTTCCACCGCCTGCTCCACGGAATCGAGCAAGCCGAGCCCCGCCTGCGGACCAACTATTCCAAGCCATTCCAGCACCTGATGGAGTTCCTGCGGCGGCGCGGCGTGGTGGTGGTCTTCTCGGACTTTTACGAGGAGCCGGAAACCGTGATCCGGTCGATCGAACCGTTGCGGTTCCGCGGCAATGACGTCGTGCTGTTCCATGTGCTCGATCCGCGCGAGCTCGACCCGAAGATCAAGGATCCGGTGATCCTGGTGGATCTCGAGACCCAGGACAGCCTCGAGGTCACGCCCGACTACGCGCAGCGCGAGTACCGGTCAAAGATCACGGCCCACTGCGAGGCGTTGCGCCAGAAGGCCAAAGGGGCTGGGATGGACTATTACCTGATGGCGACCGACAAGCCCCTGGATGGGGCGCTGCACGAATATCTCAGCATCCGGTTGGGGAGGCTCTAGCGCGTGGGTCTGCTTTCCCCGTGGTTCCTTGGCGGTCTCCTGGCCGTGGGACTGCCCATCTACCTCCACCTGCTGCGGCAGCACAAGAGTACGCCGCTGCCCTTCGCCTCCCTCATGTTCTTCGAGAAGCGGACGCAGAGCTCGATCAAACACCGGCGGTTGCGTTACCTGCTGCTGCTCGCGCTCCGGATCGCACTGGTTGCCCTGCTGGCGCTGGCCTTCGCGAATCCGTTCATCAACCGGCAGGCGGGAGCCGACGCCGGATCGAGGAGGATTCTGGCGGTGGTCGATGAGTCTTTCAGCATGCGTGCGGGCAACCGGCTGGCCGATGCCAAGCGCGAGGCGCTGGCGCTGATCGATTCGCGGCGGCCTGCCGATCGGATGCAAGTGGGCGCTCTGGGGTCGAATCTGCGGATGCTGACCGAGTCCATCCAGGATCCGGGTGAGCTGAAAGCGGCCGCCGGGAGCATCAAGGGATCGGATTCGCAGGCATCGTATGGTGAGTTGACCCGCGCCCTGCGTTCGCTCGCGCAGGCATCGCCCGAGCCACTTGAGGTGCACCTCTACACCGACGCGCAAAAGTCCGCGCTTCCATCAAACTTCAGCGACCTCCAGTTGCCGGGATCGGTGAAATTAATGGTCCATGCGGTAGCTGGGGAGAAACCAACTCCCAACTGGACCGTCCAAACAGTCACGGCGCCCTCTTCCGTGTGGGACACCAAAAAAGTCCGGATCCAGGCCACCGTCGCCGGCTTCGACACCCCGGCGGCGAAGCGCACGGTCACGCTCAACGTCAACGGACGCGCGGCGGCCAACAAGTCCGTGGATGTGCCGGCGAACGGCCGGGCGGCCGCTGAGTTCACGGGACTCGACATCCCCTACGGCGCGGCGAGGTGCGAGATCCGGATCGACAGCGCGGATGCGTTCCCGCAAGACGACCGGTCGTTGTTCGCCGTTGAGCGGTCCGACCCGCGGCGCGTGCTGTTCCTGCACGAGGCGCGCGATACCAAGTCGCCGCTGTTTTTCCGGTCGGCGCTGGCGGCGTCGGCAGAATCGGGCTTCGCGCTTGAGGCGATGCCGGTGGAGCAGGCCGCGAATCTGACGCCGTCGAACTATGCGTTTACGGTGCTGTCGGATGTGATGGGCGTTCCGCCGCAGCTTGAGGAATCGCTCGCCAAGTACGTGCGGGCCGGCGGCGCGGTGTGGATCGCGGCGGGCCCGAATCTCGCGCGGCGCCAGTCGGTCCCGCTGTTCGGCGAAGCGGTGAATGAGGGCAAATACTTCTCGCGCGCGGGAGCGATGTTCTCCACCGTGGGCCAGATGGATGCGACGCATCCGTCGGTGTTCCGGGCTGCCCGCTGGGAGGGCGTGAAGTTCTACTACGTGGTGGACGTGAAGCCAGGACAGTCCCGGGTGGCCGGGCGGTTGAGCGACTCCACGCCTCTGCTCATGGAGAAGCGGATCGGCGAGGGCCGCGTGCTGGTGTTCACGTCGACGTTTGACAACCTGGGCAACGACTTTCCCCGCACGCCGCTGTTCGTGCCTTTTGTGGAACAGACTTCACGCTATCTGTCGGGCATCGAGGAGCGCGCCCCGTCGGTTCTCGTGGGTGCGTTCGTCGACTTGCGCACGGCCCGCGAGAGGTCGGTATCGGTGGACGTGATTGATCCCGACGGCCAACATCCGCTCTCGCTTGCCGAGTCCACTTCGGCGCAGAACTACCAGTTGCCGCGCGAAGGCTACTTCGAGGTGCGGCGGGCCAATGGCCGGCATGAGTTGATCGCTGCGAATCCGGACCGCCGCGAATCGGATCTGGCGCCTGTCCCCAAAGAGAATCTCGACCTGTGGACGGGCAGTTCTTCGGGCGCCGCGGGAGGCAATAGCGGAGGGCGCGCGGCTGAAGAGCGGAAACCGTGGCCGCTTTGGTGGTACTTTATGTTTTTCCTGTTGCTGTCCGCGGTGGCCGAGTCGGTCCTCGCGGCCAAGTATTTAGGTGTACAAAGGGAAGAGGGATAGTAGAAGGAGGCTCAATGAACGCGTTGGACCAACTGAACGCCTATATCGCCCGCCTGGAGCGGCAACTGAAAATCGGCGCCGCCGCGCGCGGAGCCGCGATCCTGCTCTTTGCGGCGCTGGCGGCCACCGTGATTCTGGTGATGATCACCAATGCGTTCGCCTTCTCCGACGGCTCGATGACGCTCGCGCGCGTGGCCCTGTGGCTGACCCTGTTTGGGACCATCGCGCTGGCGATCTGGCTTCCCTTGCGGCGGCTGACCCGCAAAGTTGCGGCGGCGCGGGGCGAGCAGACTTTCCCGCAGTTCGAGGAACGGCTGTTGACAGTCGCGCACCGGGCGGAAGCGGCGCCCGCGGATCCGTTCGTGCATCTCCTGGCGGCGGACACGCTTGAAGTAGCGCGGAGTGCCGAGCCCGCGCAGGTGTATCCGTGGGGACGCGTGGCCGGAGCGGCGGCGGCGGGCGGCGGTGCATTGATGGTCCTGCTGTGGCTGATCACCGCGGGTCCGGGATTCTGGGGCCATGGAGCTTCCCTGCTCTGGGCAGGTCCGTCAAAGGCGGGAGTCCAGCCGTTCTATGAAGTGAAAGTCCAGCCGGGCGATGCGGCGGTACGGCGCAAGGGCGACCAGTTGATCACGGCGGAAGTGGTGGGCATGACACCGGAAAAGGTGACCCTGTGGGCGCGCTATCATTCGGCGACCAAGTGGGAGACGGTGCGGATGCAGCCGCGGATGAACGGCACGGGGTTCGAGTTCCTGTTCGCGGGCCTGCCGGAGAGCGTCGAGTATTTCGCGGAGGCCAACGGCGTCCAGTCCAAGCACTACAATCTGCGTGCGGTGGATTTGCCGGGCGTCAAGAAGATCCGCGTGACGTACAACTATCCGGGGTGGATGGGATCCAAGCCGGTGGTGGATGAGAAGGGCGGCGACCTGCGCGCGGTGGAAGGCTCCGAGGCACTGCTCGAAATCGAGATGGACCGTCCGCTCGAGAACGGGCGGCTCATGGTGGATGGCAAGGAGACTCCGCTCACCAAGGGCTCAGGCAACGTGGTCACCGGGAAGATCCGGATCGAGAAGGACGGGCTCTACCATATCGCCGGGGCTGACAACGGGCAGATTGTGCGGCTGAGCGACGACTACTTTATCGAGGCGCGCAAAGAGAATCCGCCGACGCTGAAGATCAGCAAGCCGGGCCGCGACTATAAGGCGAGTCCGATTGAAGAAGTGTCGATCGCGGTGTCGGCCGAGGATGACTTCGGACTGCACGAGGTCAACCTGCACTACTCGGTGAATGGCGGTGAGGAAAAGACCGTACCGCTGCTCAAGCAGCGTGGCGTGATGGATGTCAACGCGTCGCATGTGCTGGCACTTGAGGACTACAACATGGCGCCGGGCGACCTGGTGAGCTTCTACGCGACCGCCAAGGACGCGCGGACCCAGATCCGGACCGACATGTTCTTCATTGAGGCGCAGCCATTTGAGAAGGAGTACCGGCAATCGCAACAGTCCGGTGGCGGCGGTGGAGGCGGTGGAGGAGAGGAGGACCAGAACCAGATCTCGCGGCGGCAAAAGGAGATCATTTCGGCAACCTGGAACCAGCAGCGCGACAGGCGGGCATCGGCGGCCGAGACTGGAGAAGCGGCGCGGTTTTTGTCCGAGGTCCAGGCCAAGCTCCGCGACCAGGCCAAATCGCTTGCCAAGCGCATGCAGGCGCGCGAGCTGTCGCAGCAGAATGCGCAGTTCATGAGCTTCACCAAGGAGATGAACACGGCGGCGGAGGCGATGGACAAGGCGGCGGGTGAGCTTAAGGAACGTAAGTGGAAGGAAGCGATGCCGCATGAGCAGAAAGCGCTCCAGCACCTGTTGCGCGCCGAAGCGACGTTCCGGGATATCCAGGTGGCGTTCGGACAGCGCGGAGGCGGCGGTGGTGGAGGCGGCGGTGCGGCGCGCGACCTCGAGAATCTGTTCGACCTCGAGCTCGATACAGAGAAAAACCAGTACGAGACCGGTCAGCAACAGCAGTCGGCGCAGGAACAGAAGAACCGCGAAGTGGATGAGGCGCTGCAGAAGCTCGAACAGCTCGCGCGCCGGCAGCAGGAACTCGCCCAACAACAGCGCAACGGACAGCAGACGGCGCAGCAGAAGTGGCAGCAGGAGATGTTGCGGCGCGAGGCCGAGCAGCTCAAGCGGCAGATGGAGCAGATGCAGCGCGGTCAGCAGGGACAGCAGTCCCAGCAGGCGCAACAGGGACAGCAAGGACAGCAAGGACAGCAGGGGCAGCAAGGCCAGCAAGGGCAGCAAGGGCAGCAAGGGCAGCAAGGCCAGCAAGGGCAGCAGGGGCAGCAAGGACAGCAGGGGCAACAGGGACAGCAGTCCGCCCAAAACGGCATGCAGCGCGGGGCGATGGATCCGCGAGTCCAGCAGGCCATCGAGCGGCTGCGCCAGGCGACCGAAGACATGCGCCAGTCCGAGAGCCAGAAGGCCGCGGAGAGGATGCAGGAAGCCCAGCGGGCGTTGCGCGGGTTGCGCGGCGAGCAGACCACCGATCGCATGAACCGCGTGGCCGAGGATGCCAACCGGCTGGCCGACAAGCAGCAGGATCTTTCCCGCCAGCTCCGGCAAATGTACGGCAATCAGAACGGACCCCAGCCCTCGCGGGAGCAGCAACAGCAGGTGGCGGCTGATCGCGACAAGATGGTCGAGGAGCTGAAGAAGCTAGAGCGCGAGATGCAGGATGCGATCCGCGATCTGCAGTCGACCAACCGCACGGCGTCGTCCAAGCTCCGCGAGGCGCTTGGTGAGATGCAGCAGAGCGAAGTCGGGCTGCGCATGAAGTACAGCGCGGAAGCGATCCGGCGCGGGTACGGGCAATACGCGTGGATGCGCGAAGCTCCGGTCACGCAGGCGATGGAGCGGATGCGCGAGCAGGTCAAGGAAGCCCAAGCCGCGGCCGGCGGCAAAGAAGGCCAGACCGGGCAGAAGCCCGGGGACCAGGGCCTCGAAAGCGCGTTGAACCGCGTCGAGCGGCTCCGCCAGCAGATGGAAGCGCTCACGCGCGCACGCCAGGGCCAGCGTGGACAGCAGGGGCAAGGGCAGCAGCAAGGGCAAGGCCAGCAGGGACAGGGACAGGACCGGCAGTCCGCGCAACTCGGCCGCGATGGCCAGGGCCAGCAGGGACAACAAGGCCAGCAAGGGCAAGGACAGCAGCAAGGCCAAGGACAGCAGGGTCAGCAAGGACAGCAGGGACAGCAGGGCCAGGGTCAACAACAGGGCCAAGGACAGCAAGGCGGGCAGCAGCAGGGTGGCCAGCAGGCTGGCGGGCGCGGCGGGAATGGCGGCGACCGCGGATTCCAGGACACCCGTGGCGGCGGTGAGCGCGGCTGGAACGACGGCTACACCGCGATGAACCGCGGAGGCTTCCGCCCCGATCCCGGACAGGCGCCTGCTCCCGGAGTGCTCGGCGGCCGGCTCGATACCGAAGAGCGGCTTCTCCGCGAGGGTGCACGGGATCTGTCGCAGCTCCGCCAGTCGCTGAGTGAGAATCCTGAGGTCAACCGCGAAGTCGCTGACTTGATCCGCGAGATGCAACAATTGGATCCGTCGCGGTTCCCCGGAAATCCCGAAATGGTCGAGCGGCTGCGGAATCAGGTGTTAAGCCGCCTGGAGCAGCTCGAGCTGCAGCTTCGCCGCAAGGTGGAGGAACAGGGCGCTGGCCCGGTCCGGGCGGAGTCGTCGGTTCCGGTGCCGAGCGGCTACCAGGAGTCGGTCGCGGAGTATTTCCGCCGGCTCAGCCGTGGTGGAAAATAGAAGAGTGAACCTGAACAGTCTTCGTGGGTACGCCGTCCGGAACCGGGTGCGGGTGAGCTTTCCGGTCGCGGGCGGGTTGATCTGTCTGGTCAACGAGCATGGCGTCGCCAAGGTGGCAGGGCTGAACGCGCCACCGCAGTTCAACCTGGAATCCGAGCTCAGCCAGGCCGACTCGTTTGCGCTCGAAGCCGTCACCGGACCGAAAGAGAAGCCGCAAAAGACCGCAATTTCGCGATCCGATCTTATGGCGAAACTTGCGGCTGCCGGCGGCGGTCAGACCGCCGGCCAGGATGAGCACGAAGACTAATCCGTTGTAGAATCAGGAGTGCGGCAATGCTGAGGCCGCACGGGGCGAAAGAGGGAAACAAATGGAAAGAGCAGCCCAAAACATACAAGAATCCTTTTTGAACAGCGCCCGCAAGGAGCGCATATTCCTGACGATCTACCTGATGAGCGGGGTCAAGCTGTCGGGCAGAATTAAGAGTTTTGACAAGTACTCGGTGATCCTGGAATCAAACAACCAGGAGCAGTTAATTTTCAAACACGCCATCTCGACAGTCGTGGTTTCACGGCCCCTCCACACAGGCCACGGGCAGGCTGCCGGAGCGGGCGTTGGCGGCTCCCATCCGGGGATGCCAGCGCACGATGCGGTTGAAGGTTGAGTCCGCGCGAGAAGGCCATCCTAGTCGGGGTCGACCTGTGGCGCGAGCCGGGACGATCCACCGCCTCCGAGCCTCCCCTCGCCATTGATTCAGCCGAAGTGTCTCTTGAGGAACTCAGCGTTCTGGCCGAAAGCGCCGGAGCAGAAGTGGTCTCCTCCACTCTGCAGCGTCGCGACGCGGCTGAAGCGGCAACACTCATCGGCTCCGGCAAAGTGAAGGATCTGGCGGAGGAGGCCGGCGCCTATCAAGCCGACGTTATCATTTTCGACCGGGATCTGACGCCGACGCAGCTCCGCAACCTGGAGCGCGCGCTGCCGTGCAAAGTCCTCGACCGGACCCAATTGATCCTCGACATCTTTGCCCGCCGTGCCCGGACCCGCGAGGGACAGCTTCAGGTCGAGCTCGCACAGTTGAACTACATGCTGCCGCGGCTCACTGGGCGCGGAGCGTCGATGTCGCGGCTGGGAGGCGGGATCGGCACACGCGGACCCGGCGAGACGCAGCTTGAAACCGACCGCCGGCGCATCAGCCGCCGGATCAAACGGATCGAGGAGCAGTTGGAGAACGTCCGCTCGCACCGGTCCGTTCAGCGGCGTCAACGCCAGGCGGTGCCGCTGGCAACGGTCGCCTTGGCCGGATATACGAACGCGGGCAAGTCGACGCTGTTCAACCGGTTGACGTCGGCTGGAGTGCTGGCCGACGCGCGCATGTTTGCGACGCTCGATCCGACGGTGCGGCACGTGGTGCTGCCCTCCCACCGGCGGGCGTTGTTGTCCGACACGGTGGGATTCATCTCGAACCTCCCGACGGCGCTTGTCAAGGCTTTCCGCGCGACGCTTGAGGAAGTCACCGAAGCGGCATTGATCCTGCACTTGGCCGATGCCTCCTCAGCGGAGGCGGCCCGCCAGACGGCGCACGTCAACCAGGTGCTCCAGGAGATTGGGGCGGCTTCGACTCCACAGATTCTCGTCCTCACCAAGACCGACAAGCTCGCACCCGACGCGGATCTGGCCTCGCTCGCCAACCGGATCCTCGGGACCCACCAGACACCCTGGGTGGGGGTGTCCGCGCTTCACGGCGGCAACCTGGCCCAGCTCCTGGAACGGATCGATCAACTCCTCCCGGTCGACCGGATCAGTACGGCCCGATTCCGCTTCCCCCTGGACGCAGGGTCCAGCCGGCATCTGCTGCACGAGTACGCCAAAGTTCTGGAGGAGCGCTGGAACGAAGATGGTTGCGAGGTGCTGGCTGAGGTTCCGGCATCGGTTCTGGAGCGGCTGCGCGAACACCTGCTATAGTGGGCAATAGCGCGCGGATGAACCTACCTAACCTTCTGACAATTCTGCGCATATTTTTCGTGCCGTTGCTCGTCGCGGCGCTGGTGCAGGAGAGTCTGCGGCTCGAGGTTCGCGGCCTGGTTGTCACCAATGACATGCTGGCGCTGGCGATTTTCCTGGCAGCGGCGGCGACAGACCTGCTCGACGGCTATCTTGCCCGCCGTTGGGGGCAGATCACGACGGTGGGCACCCTGCTCGACCCGATCGCCGACAAGCTGCTGGTATCAGCCGCGCTGATCTCGCTCGTCCAGGTACACCTGATGCCGGGCTGGATGGCGATCCTCATCATCGGACGGGAGTTCGCGATTTCGGGCCTGCGCAGTATCGCCGCATCGGCCGGCTACACGATTGCGGCCAGCGACCTCGGGAAGACCAAGATGGTGGCGCAGGTGGCCGCCATCACGCTGACAATGCTCAGCAAGGAAATGGTGAGCCTGCGCCCGACCGCGCATCTGGCCATGTGGACCGTAGTGTTCTTCAGCATTCTTTCAGCGGCAATGTACTTCCGCAAGTTCTGGCGCAAGGTCGACGTCCGCATCAAGCAGCGGCGCCGCAAGGAACTGCTGGTCACCGCCCGGCGGAAACGGAAGCTCGCCGCCGTGATGGCGGCTACTCAAGAATCTCGTATGCCGGTAGCGTCAGAAACTCAGTAAACTGCGGCGCTGTCATGAGCCGGTCGAGGATTTCGCCGGCTTCCCTTGCCCTTGGATGCGGCGAGCTTGCAACCAGACCTTCGAGGATCCCCCGGACCCGCTCAATCGTGACCGCCTGCCCATCGGAAGTCGGCACTCCGTTGTGGATCCACTGCCAAACCTGTGAGCGCGAGATCTCGGCGGTGGCGGCGTCCTCCATCAGGTTGTAGATCGGAACGCATCCCTGTCCGCCGAGCCAGGAGGCGAGATACTGGAGTCCGACGTCGATGTTGAGACGCAGGCCTGCGTCCGTGATCGTGCCCTGGTGCGGCTTGAGCAGATCGGTTTCGGAAACACTGACTTCCCCGCGCATCACTCCGAGCTGATTCGGACCCGGCATGTGTTCGTTGAAGATTTCCATCGCCACCGGGACTAGGCCGGGATGCGCCACCCAGGTTCCATCGTGGCCAGCCTTGACCTCGCGCAGCTTGTCGGCGCGGACCTTGGCCATGGCGGCGTCGTTCGCCTCCGGGTTGTTCTTGATCGGAATCTGCGCCGCCATCCCGCCCATGGCGTGGGCGCCGCGGCGGTGGCAGGTCTGGATCAGGAGGTCGACGTACGACTTCAGGAAGTCCCGGTCCATGGTCACCTGGGCGCGGTCCGGCAGCATCAGTTCGCGGCGGTGGCCGAGCTTCTTGATATAGCTGAAGATGTAGTCCCAGCGGCCGCAGTTCAGGCCAAGGGAGTGCTCACGCAGCTCATACAGGATCTCGTCCATCTCGAACGCGGCGAGGATCGTTTCGATCAGCACGGTTCCGCGCGCCAGTCCGCGCGGCATTCCGAGCTCGTCCTCGGCGAAGTTGAACACGTCAGCCCAGAGCCGTGCTTCTTTGTGGCTTTCGAGCTTGGGAAGGTAGAGGTAGATCCCCGTGCCACGGGCCCGGCGTTCGGCGGCGTTGCGGAAGAAGTAGAGTCCGAAATCGAACAGCGACCCGGAGCACGGCACTCCGTCGATCTTCAAGTTGCGCTCGTTCAGGTGCCAGCCACGGGGACGCACGAACAGGGTTGCGACCTTGTCGTTCAGCCTGTAGCTCTTACCCTCCGGGCTTGCGAAGGAGATGGTCCCGCGGATGGCGTCGGCCAGGTTCCGCTGGCCCTGCATGTTGTTGTCGAAGGTCGGGGAATTGGCGTCCTCGAAGTCGGCCATGAACACGCTGGCGCCGGAGTTGAGCGCGTTGATGATCATCTTGCGGTCGACCGGACCGGTGATCTCGACGCGGCGGTCGAGCACGTCCGCTGGCTCGGGCGTGATCTTCCAATCGCCCGCGCGGATGTCCGCGGTTTCCGGCAGGAATCCGGGGAGCTTGCCTTCAAGCAGCTCTTTTTGGCGCTCGCGGCGTGCGGCGAGGAGCTCCTGCCGGCGGGACTCGAAGCGGCGCGCGAGCTTGGCCACGAAAGCGACTGCTTCGGGCGTCAGGATGTCCGCATACGCATCCACGTTGCGTTGGAATTCGATCGTGCTCATGAGTGGGATCTTCGAGTTTACCGCACGGGCAGGTGTTCCACCACCAACGCGGCGATGTGCGCGGCAAGCCGCGGAACGGCTGCCGGCCGCGCCAGCTCGTGTCCCGCGCCAGGCACGATCTCGATCCGGGCGGTCAGCGGCACGTGCTCCATCATTTCCTCAGGGCTGCCGAAGGGATCGCGGTCCCCGTGGATGAACAGGGCGGGAGTCAGGAGCGAAGAGAAGTGGGCGGTGCGAAGCTGGTCCGGCTTTCCCGGCGGATGGAGCGGATAGGACATCAGCAGGAGGCCGTCGGCGGCACCGGGGTCCTCGGCCGCAAGCATGGTTGTCTGGCGCCCGCCGTAGGAGTGTCCGCCGAGCAGCACCGGAGCCCCGGCGGCGAGCTCCCGCAGTTCCCGGGCGAGGGCGGCGATGCCCTGGCGGTCGCGCGCGGCATCGGCTGGCCGCGGCGGACCCTTGGCGCCCGACTCGCGGAACGGCAGGTCATACCGCAGAACTCCGATGGACGCGGCCGCCAGAGCGTCGCCCAGTGCCCGCAGGAGAGCCGTGTCGCAGTTGCTTCCGGCGCCGTGTGTAAGTCCGATCCAGGCGCGTGCGGCACCCATCGGCTGGTGCGTGTGCCTCATGCGGCCGCGCCCCGGACTATTGACAGGAACTCGGGGTAATCGCGGATGTAGTCGGCGGGATCGTACTCGGCGGAGGCCAGCACCAACAGCACCGCACCAGGTGAGTACTTGTATTGGACACCCCAGACCAGGGGCGGCAGATGGAGTCCGATGGAGGGATGATCCAGGGCGAACTCTTCACGGGCCGTGCCGTCGTCAGCAACAATGCTGCAGGAGCCACGCACGCAGATCATGAACTGGTGCAGGGTCCGGTGCGCGTGTTCGCCCCGGATCTGCTGCGAGGCGACGTCAAAAACCATGAAGTAGCGCTTTACTTCAAACGGCACGTGCCGACCAGCCTCGCCAAAAGTGAGCGGTCCGCGCAGGTCCTGGACCACCGGCATGCGATGCAGTGTCACTCCCCGGACCAGTGTCTGCGTCACTCCGGCTTCGGACGGCGGGGCGTGGATCGGCGTCAGGGGCGTAGCCGTGATCCCGACGTAGCCGGAGATTTGCGCTGGATTCCCGGCAACGACAGTCTCCTCGGGGACGTTCATGGTGACGACGCTGCCCGGCGATACCACCGCTCCGCGGCCCACTTTCACGCCCTCACAGACGGTCGAGTTCGGACCAACGCGAACTCCCTCGCCCAGCACTGCTCCGCGCATCACGGCGGAACCAGATCCAAGCTCGACCCGGCAGCCAAGCACCGCACCGGCTTGAACCATGGCGAATGGACCGATGCGGGAGCCCTCGCCAAGATCCTGGCTCTCGATCACTGCCGACGGATGAGCGGTAGAACCCACTCGTCAATTATCAGCTACCGGAATGGGATTTCGCGAGTCCCCCCGTCGAGATTCATGATGCGGATGGTCTTTGGAGGAGCAGGCGGAGGTGGAACAGGTGCCGCTGCCGGGGAGCCCGCAGGAGCCGCTGCCCGGGTCCCGGGCTCTTTGCCACCCATGCGGACCTGGACCTTGTCCAACATGGCGAGGAATTCGGGCTCGGTGTAGTTCAGGCTCACGATGACATCGGAGTCGTGCAACTCGACCGCGGTCCGCTTGAGCATGTCCGCGGCGTCGGGATCCTTGTCCCCGCCCAGCGCCGCCAACTGCAGCATGGCGTTGAGCGCGGAGGCCATCTGGGATGCCGCCTCGGAGTCCTTGTTGTGAAAGCCGAACGCCACTTGCAGGCCTTTCTGGAACGAAACTCCGCCCTCAAAGCCTTCGATCGCCTCAAACATCTTCGCTGGACCGGGCAGTTCGGTACCGCTGGCGATGCCGCCCGGAGACACCTCGGATGCCAGCCAGAAGTCATAGAGAGCGTCGAGTTCGGCGGCGCGCGATACCAGCGGCGTGCGCAGCGCGGACGAATCAGCCACCTCGCGATGGTCCATCGCCAGCCGCACCGAAGGGCCATCGCCCAGCAGCATTATGTTCTGGCTCACCAGGGCTGCCACTATGTCACCGCTTGCGCCTTTGCGGAAGATTTCGGCTCCTTTGTAGGAGACGCGGGACGCACCTTTCTTTAGGAAGTCCCGTCGCATGGCCGCCATGTCGAACCGCCCCTGCATCGCCATCACCCCGGGCGGCTGCGCGGCCTTCTTCCCTTTTGAACCATCGCCGGGAGAGGAGAGCAGCACGCGGTCGATGTTCGGGAAGAAGCCCATCCCCTGGTCCGCGGCAATCTTCTTCACGCCGATGCGGTCCATCTCTTTTTGCAGGCGCTGCCCGGCTGGGGATCTCCAAATGCGCGTCAGATCCAGGCCCACCAGCACTTTCGCCTTGGGATGGACATATTTCCAGAACGACGGGACCGGCGCCATGGCGCTTTCGGCGCCTTGAGCCAACCCCGTGATGATCAGTGCGGCAAGCAAAATCCGGTGCATAGGAGGTTCGGGCGGGATCCGCCCTCGCGCCCAGATTAACAGTCCTGCGCCGGTACAGCTATCGGCCGAACACCTTAGGGCTGCAAGCCAATTGGGGGAGACGGCGCTCAGAAATCAAAACGCAGCGCGAGCTGGATAATCCGTGCATCCTGCGCCGACTGCAGGCGTCCGAACGCGGGAGATGCCAGACTGTTCACCGGATTCCCAAAGTTCGTGTTGTTCCACAGGTTGAAGATCTCGGAGCGGAACTCGAACCGTCCACTCTCGCCCGGCAAACGGAAGCGGCGGTTCACGGCCAGGTCCGTTTGCGTGAAGCCCGGTCCGACGAGCAGGTTTCGCCCGCTGTTCCCGTATGTTCCGGTAGCGGGCACGGCGAACGCGCCGAGGTTGAAGTACCGCGCCACCTTCTCGCCGGTGGACCGGCCCGGATCGAGCCGTCCCTCGCCCACCACGTCCATGCGCTGTGTCCCGGCGCCCGAAAGCGCCACGTCGCGGCCCGAAATCACGGAGAACGGCAGTCCGCTCGAGACACGGAACTTGCCGCTGAGCTGCCAGTTCCTCAAGATAAGGCTGAGCGCGCCTTTGTTGGCGATGAAGGGCAGGTCCCACACGCCGTTCAATGAGAAGATATGCTTCTGCTGGAAGTCCGACAAGCCGCGCTCGCCGTTCTTGTAGTTGAACAGATCGTTGACGCCCGCTCCATCGTCGGTGGTCGAGCCGGACCTCTCGTCGATGGACTTCGAGAACGTGTAGGCCATCTGCAGTGTGTAGCCCGCCGCGAAGCGCTTGTTGAGCGCCATCTGCAAGGAGTGGTACTGGGAGCTCGTATCCGCCGTGACGTTGTTGATCGCGGCAAAGCGGGGATACAAGCGCCGCTGCTGGAGATTCGCGGCGGTGGCGCCCGGACCGAAGGGCGCGTAGTTGACCGGGCGCGACGCACTCAGCTTGCGCCCACTCGATCCGACGTAACCGGCCTGGCCCAGCCACGAGCCGCCGAACTGGTGCTGCACGTTCAGGTTGTACTGCTGCACGTAGCCATCGCGATTATCCGGATCGACGGCATTGGCGCCGAACGGCACGACCGGAAAGTCGCCGTCGGGCCGGAACTGGAACGGGAACGGATTCACGGTGCCAGCGAAGGGATCCCGCAAGCTCGCCGGGTTGGTGACGCTCACCAGCAGCCGCCACGGCAGGGTGGTATTGCCCTTGGCGATGTCGAGCGCGGGAGAGGGAGTGATGAAGACGCCCCACGCGCCGCGGATCGCCGTCCGGCCGTCGCCCTTGAGGTCGTAGGCAAAGCCGATGCGCGGCAGGAGATTGTTGGCATCCATGCGGACAATGCTGGCGGTCACGCCGGGATCCCCGGGCACCAGCAGTCCGGTGGGCGCCTTCGGAAACCGGACCGACTGCACACCCGCCCGGAACGTCGTCGCCTTGCCGTGCACTTGCACGAACGGCACGTAGAGTTCGTAGCGCAGGCCGAGGTTCACCGTCAGCCTGCGGCTCAGCTTCATGTCTTCCTGAATGAACGCGTGGTATTGCTCGGAATCGGAGACGTCCTCGAGCAGGCTCTGCTGGTTGTAGGCGAACGGACGCCCAATCAGCAGGTCAGCCACCGCGTCGCGGCTGAACCGGCCATCGAAATTCCAGTCGCCGGTCCAATTCTGGACCCGCGTGACGTGGGCCACGTTGCGCGTCTCGAATCCCACGCTGAGCGCGTGCCGGCCGGTGTTCCAAGCAAGACGGTCCGTGAACTGCCAGGTAGTCTCGGGCTCGGCGAAATAGGTTAGCGGCGAGCTGTTGAAGCGGCCGGTCACCACAATGCGCGGCGCCATCGGAAGCGGCCCGTCCTGGATCACGTTCAAGCCAAAGTCCCGCGCGGTGCGGTTCAGCGGCGACACGACGGTGGAGTTGTCGATCCGGAAGATGGACAGCGACGCGTCATTGAGCAGGCGCGGACTGAACACGTGCGTATGGTTCAGCGCGCCGCTGCTCATCGTGGTCTGGCGTTGGCCGGCGAGCTTGAAGCTGTCCGTTCCCTCGTTTTTCAGCTCATCACGGTTGCGCAGCCAACGGAGGCTCACCCTGTCCGCGGTGCTGAAGATGTGATCCCCCTTGAGGATCACCTGATTTCCGGTGGTGGGCGTCGGCCGGAACTCGACGAAGCTCCCGTCGGGGCGGTTCGGCCGCGGGAGATACTCGTTCACGTAGGCCACCGCGGCGGGATCGATCCGGCTCGCGGGGATCCGGTTGCCGGGGAATACCGCGTTGGCCAACGGATCCAGCACCTGGACGCGCGAGGTGGAGAAGTCCCCCTGCAACTCGCCGGCGCCGGGGGCGAAAAACGTGCGCAGCGCGGACTGGGGACGGATCCGCAGCCCCTGGTAGGATCCGAACACGAAGGTCCGGTTGCGGCCGTTGTAGCCGGGCAGGAGCACCGGTCCGCCGAGACTGCCACCGAACTGATTCTGGCGCAGCGTGGGGATTCCGGCGGCGAAGAAGTTCCGGGCGTTGAGCTTGTCGTTGCGGAAGAACTCGAAGAGGCTGCCATGCAGATCGTTCGTGCCGGACTTGGTCACGCCCAGGAAGATGCCGCCCCAGCCGCGCCCGTACTCGGCGCTGTAGGTGTTGGTCAGCACCCGGAACTCCTGGATGGCGTCCGGATTCGGATAGTTGACGCCGCGGTTGTACATCGCCTGAACCATCGAGGTTCCGTCGAGCATCATGTTGTTGCCCGCCTGGCGGCTGCCGGATACGGATATCACCGGGCCTGTGCGTGCGTTCGGGTTGGTCGCCGAAAAGCTGCCCGCGCCCACTCCGGGAAGGAGTTGCGCAAGCTCGAGCAGGTTGCGGCCATTGAGCGGCAGCGACTCCAGGCGTTGGCGGTCGACGGTGGCGCCGACGGTGCTGGATTGCGTGTCGACGGCCAGCGCACCGGCCTGCACGGTCACGGTCTCGGTGGCCGAGCCGACCTGGAGCGTCACGTCGACGCGCGCGTTCTCGCCAATCCGGACGGTGATGCCGGATTGGGCGAAGGTCCGGAATCCGGTTACGGCGATGGTGATTTTGTATTCACCAGGCTGAAGGGACGGGAACAGGTACTGCCCGGAGCCGCTGGTGAGCGCGCTTCGAATGAATCCGGTTCCAAGGTTTTGTGCTTCAATAGCCTTTCCCGCGATCGCGCCGCCGCTCGAGTCCGAGACGTGGCCGAAGATCGAGCCACCGGTTTGGCCGTTCAAGGAATTGCAGACCGCGGCCATTAGGATCGCGGGCGAGATGCAACGCATGACACCTCCCGCGTGGATTCTATCACGATGACGTTATCAGCATCGCGCTGGTGGATTGCCGGACTGCTGTTCGCCTCAACCACGATCAACTACCTCGACCGGCAGACTCTGTCGGTGCTGGCGCCGTCGCTCAAGACCGAGTTTCAATGGTCCAATACGCAATTCGCGCTGATCGTGATGGCGTTCCGCGCGGCCTACGCTGTGGGACAGACGCTCAGCGGCCGGATGCTCGACCGCCTGGGCACGCGGCTGGGGCTGATGCTGTCGGTGGGATTCTATTCGTTCGCGGCGATGGCGACGAGTCTCGCGCAGGGGCTGGTGAGCTTCGCGGCCTTGCGATTCCTGCTCGGACTTGGCGAATCGGGCAACTGGCCGGGCGCGGCGAAAGCGGTGGCGCGGTGGTTCCCTGCTCGCGAGCGTGGACTTGCGGTGGCCATCTACGACAGCGGATCCGCGATTGGCGCGGCAGTCGCTCCGGCCCTGGTGCTCGCGCTGGCGGCAAGCACGGGATCGTGGCGGCTGGTGTTCGTCATCATCGGCGCGCTGGGCTTGCTGTGGATGCTCGTCTGGTGGAGGTCCTATCCGGCGGAAGCTCCGCCACCCGTGGAGCCGGTTTCCGGCGGACCGAAGCCACAAATGAACGAACTTCTGCGCCAGCGGCGCACGTGGGGCCTGATCCTCGGCCGGTCCCTCACCGATCCGGTGTGGTTCTTCATTTCGGACTGGTTCGCGGTGTTCCTGGTCTCGCGTGGATTCCGCCTGGAGGACTCCGTGGCCGGATTCTGGGTCCCATTCCTCGCCGCCGACTTCGGCAATTTCTTCGGCGGCTGGCTGTCCGGACGGCTGATCCGCGCCGGATGGTCCGTGACAGGGTCAAGACTCGCGATCATCGTGGCGGGCAGCATCGGCATGACCGCGCTGATCCCGGCGGCGTATGCGGCCGGACTCGGGCTGCTGGTCTCCCTGTTCGCCGTCGCGACGTTCTCCTATGCGGCGCTGTCGACCATGTACCTGACGCTTCCCGGCGATCTGTACCCGGACCACTCGGTCGCCACCGTCAGCGGACTCACGGGGACCGGGGCGGGCATCGGAACGATCCTGTCGACGCTCGTGATCGGCATCGTGGCCGACCGCTATTCGTTTGTCCCGATCCTGACCGCGGCCAGTTTCATTCCGCTGGCGGGTGTGGTCCTCACGCTTTGGCTGCTCCGAAAGCCGCGGGAGCTATGATGAACAGGATGCGCCTCACACGCCGCCAGATCCTTGCCGCCCCTCTGCTGCCCGCCATGGCTCAGAATTCGCAGCGCCCCAACGTGATCCTGACGATGACTGACGACCAGGGCTGGGGCGACACCGGCTACAACGGGCATCCAGTGCTGAAGACACCGAACCTTGACGCGATGGCAGCCGCCGGGATCCGGTTCGACCGCTTCTATGCCGCCTATCCGGTCTGCTCTCCCACTCGCGCGAGCGTCATGACCGGTCGCCATCCGATGCGCTACCGGTGCTACTCGTGGGGTTATGATCTGCCGCTGCGCGAGGTGACGATCGCCGAGGTACTGAAGGGCGCCGGTTACGCCACGGGACACTTCGGAAAGTGGCATCTGGGCGGGATCCCGTTCGCCGCCGGACGCACCAACCGCGGGAACATGCCCGAAGACGGCAAGCCGGTTGGCGAGTTCACCCGCAGTCCGCACGACCAGGGATTCGACGAGTGGTTCTCGCACGGCAACTGGTTCGACCTGGACCCGGACAAGCTCTTCCACAATGGCAAGCAGGCGGGCCAGCTCCAGGGCGACACCTCCGATATCGTCATGGACCGGGCCATCGGGTGGATCCGGAAGCATGCCAAGCAGCCGTTCCTCGCTGTGATCTGGTTCCCGTCGCCGCACGGGCCGCACAAAGCGCTGGCGAAGGATCGCGCACCGTATGAGGACAAGCCAGGCGATCCCGATTTCCACGGCGAGATGGCAGGCGTCGACCGCAATATCGGCAAGCTGCGGGCTGAGCTGCGGGCACTCGGGATCCACGAGAACACGATGCTGTGGTTCAACAGCGACAACGGCGCGATTGCGGAGGGCTCGGCGGGTCCGATGTCGGGCGGCAAGGGGAATCTGATGGAGGGCGGGATCCGCGTGCCGGGGATCCTGGAGTGGCCGGCGCGAATTTCGAAGCCGTTCGCGACATCGGTGCCGGCGGGTACGGTGGACATCTTCCCGACGGTGATGGACATGCTTGGGGTGAAGGCGAAGCCGGCGGGGCCGCTGGATGGCATCAGCTTGCGGGGGTTGATTGAGGGGAAGATGAAGCAGCGTCCCCAGCCGCTCGTGTTTGAGTTCCGCAACGCGCAGGGTGAGCCTACCATGGCCGCGGTGGTCGACAACGAGTACAAGTTTTACCGGGGACGGAGGTTCACCAAGAATCAGGTTGACAAGACGTCGGCCGTAAAGGACTCGCTGTTCCACCTGGCATCCGATGTGGCGGAGAAGACTGATGTTGCGGCCGCGAAGCCGCAGGTGCTGCAACGGCTGGTCCGGCACTATGAGACGTGGCGCGCGTCGGTTGAGAAGGACATGGCGGCGTATCCGGCCGGGGAACCGGCGCGATGAGAGTCGGGGAAGAAACTGCTGGGTACGTGGCCCTGTACCGGTCCGCGTTTGAGCGGTACGGAGTACAGGCGCTGTGGAGCGTCCGGATGCTGGACGATCCAACCCCGGCGGACGCGCCTTCGGTGGCGCGGTCCTTCCGCATCGAAGGGGATCTTGGGGCGCGGGTTCTGGCTGAGCAGATTGAACGGGTTTGCCGTGCCGCTGTCTGAGATTCAATCAGCGATCTTGGGTCTGCTCGCTGCCCGGCGGTATCTTTCAGGACCGCGCAGAGCGTGTCGCCCTGGCCGCGAGTAGCGACGCGAGGCTTTCGTTCTTCGAATGCCAAGAGAGAAGGTAGGGCTGCTGTTCCTTCAAGGCCACCGGGTGGTTCAACCGGATCCCGCCCAACAGCGCGGGCACTGGCCGTCGAGCGGGGAGATCACGTCCGCGATGCTGGAGCGGATCCCGAGCCAGAGGTAGCCTCATTCAGCCCGGCTTCAGATGTGCTCCGCCGGCTCGCCAGGCACCGCGTTGAGGGCTGGGCTCTCACGGGAGGACTGGCAATCGAGATCCATCTTGTGCTCGCAGGGGCAGGCCCTCAACGGCGTGCGCTGAACGACATCGATTTCGTCGCGGAGGAGTTCGCCGACATACCGGAAACGCTCGCCGGGGAGTCCTCGGTCCGTCACATTCACCCCGGAGAGGTTCCGGGCCGCACGAACGCGCAGTTCGTAGATGCCGCGGCCAAGCTGCGCATCGATGTCTTCGAGCCAACGGCGCGAGCAACGCCGGTGACCTTGCCCGAGGGTAAGTTCAAGGTGCTGGCCGTCGAGCCGTCTGCTTCATGAAGTCATTCCGAGGCGTCCCGAACTTCTGACCGTTCATGACTACTCGAAGGACGCCGCTGAAGGATGCGGACGGTGCGTGCCCTCAGTGGCCTTTCCGCTCGCGGACCGGGCCACGATTTTTTCGATTTTGGGTTATTGACGAGCCCGGAGTCCGGCCCCGCCGGTGCTACACTCGTGGTCAAGGAGCACAACTCCCCCAGTCTGGACATGGCACAGTCGACTTTATTAGCGCCCCCCACTCCCGTTGTGATCGATGAGGAGACTGAACGTGCGATCGACCGGCTGATCACCAAGACGGATGACCCTGTGGACGACCTTCATAGCGAACGGCAGTCGACCTTGTTGAAGAGTCCGCTGCACTGCTCCTGGAGCCTTCCTGCGTTGCCCGAAAGCCCAGAGCTCAAACGCCGGTTCTGGACGGGCGTCAACGTCGGACTGTTCGAGACCCCGTATCTTCCGCCGCTAATTCCGGACTTCGCTCTGGCCGCCGACGTCTCAGCGCCGAGGCGGCGGAACTCGGCCTACTTCTTCTGGGACCACGGCAAGATGCCAGATCTTGTTGTCGAGATCGTCTCGAACAAGATCGGCGGGGAACTGGGGCGAAAGAAGCAAAAATATGCCCGGTGGGGAATCCGCTTCTACATCGTGTGGGATCCGTTCCTCGAACTGGGCAGCGAGCGCATCCAGTTTTTCGTGCTGGTGAACGGCCGCTACCGCAAGAGCCCCGACCGTTTCATCCCCGAACTCAATCTCGGGTTCACGATTTGGCGTGGAGAATGGGAAGGCGTGGCCGATGACTATCTGCGGTGGTGCGACCGCGATGGCAACCTGCTGCCGACCTCCAACGAAGAGGCCACCGCCAACGCGCGCCGGGCCGACCAAGAGCGCCGCCGGGCTGAGGAAGAGCGCCGCCGGGCTGACCAGGAACGCCTGAGGGCACAGGAAGAAAAGCGGCGGGCCGAGGAAGAAGCCCTCCGCGCGGAACTCGAGGGCCGGCGCGCCGACCAGGCCGAAGCCAAGCTGATCCGGCTTCGTGAGAAGCTCCGTCTTCTGGGCCTTGACCCCGAAGCTGATTAATCATCGACAGCGTCATCACCTCTCCTCCTCCGTCAGATTTGAGACCCCTCCACATGAAATTCCTGTTGCTCTTCCTGGCGCCTCTGCTACTCCCAGCTCAAGCCGCCGTGACCGGCGAGAACCGCATCTGGCACAAGATCACGCTGACGTTCACCGGGCCCGAGTCCTCTGAAACCGCCGCGGAGAACCCATTCACGGACTACCGGCTGGACGTGGCGTTCACCCATCGATCGGGAGGGCGGACCTACCGGGTGCCGGGCTATTTCGCCGCAGACGGCAACGCGGCCCAAACCTCCTCCGCCGCCGGAAACAAGTGGCGGGTCCACTTCGCGCCGGACAGGACCGGCGAATGGACGTACCGGGCATCAATGGTCAAGGGTCCGCGCGTGGCGGTGGAGGCCAATGCAAACGGGACACCGGTGGCGGGTGTCGACGGCGTGACGGGCACGCTCAGGATAGCCGCCACGAACAAGCGGGCACCGGACTTTCGCGCCAAGGGCCGCCTGCAGTATGTGGGTGAGCACTTCCTCCGCTTCGCCGGCAACAACGAGTACTTCCTCAAGGCCGGCGCCGATTCTCCGGAAACCCTGCTCGCCTACGAGGACTTCGATGGCACTACGACGCGCAAGATTCCTCTCAAGAAATACGCGCCGCATCTCCGCGACTGGCGGCCGGGGGATCCAACGTGGAAGGACGGCAAAGGAAAAGGCTTGATCGGCGCGGTCAACTACCTGGCCGCCAAGGGCATGAACGTCATGTCGTTCCTCACGTTCAACACCGGCGGTGACGGTGACAATGTCTGGCCCCATGTCTCTCCGGACGACAAGCTGCGCATGGATGTCTCGAAGCTCGACCAATGGCAGATCGTCTTCGACCACGCCCAGGCCAAGGGGATCTACCTCCACTTCAAGCTGCAGGAGCAGGAGAATGACGACAATCGCGAAGTGGTTGGCGGGGGCGGGACCGCAGGGGGTCCGGCGGTGGCGGTCCGCAACGTTCCAGCCGCGATGGACGAAGGCCGGCTGGGGCCGGAGCGCAAGCTTTACCTGCGGGAACTGATCGCCCGGTTCGGCTACGCGCTGGCGCTCAACTGGAACATGGGCGAGGAGAATACCCAGTCGCCAGAAGAGCAGCGCGACATGGCGAAGTTCATCAAGGACACGGATCCGTATCAGCACCACCTGGTGGTTCACACGTTTCCGCAGTGGCAGGACCGGGTGTACTCCAAGCTGACGGGCGAGCAGTCGGTGTTAAGCGGCGCCTCGCTGCAAATGATGTGGGACCAGGTGCATCAGCGCACGCTCCAATGGCGCCGTGCTTCCGCGCAAGCCGGGCGCCGATGGATCGTGGCCAATGACGAACAGGGATCGGCCCAACACGGCGTGCCGCCCGACGACGGATACCAGGGCTTCGCTGGCAAGGACCGCCAGGGGCGTGCGATCCACAACATGCACGACATCCGGAAGCGCACGCTCTGGGGAAACCTGATGGCGGGTGGGGCCGGCGTCGAGTACTACTTCGGATACCAGTTGGCGGAGAACGACCTTGTGGCCGAGGACTTCCGCAGCCGCGACAAGAGCTGGGACTACTGCCGCATTGCCCTCGAGTTTTTCCGCGAACACCGCGTTCCTTTCTGGGAGATGGAGCCCGCCGACGCACTGGCCGGAAACACAGATGAAGCCAATGGGAAATTTGTGCTGGCCAAGAAGGGCGTGCTGTATCTGGTCTATCTTCCCGGCGGTGGCGTCACCCAGCTTGACCTCTCCGGTGCGCCGGGGACGTTTTCGGTTCGATGGCTCAATCCGCGAACCGGAGGTCCGTTGATGAAGGGGAGCGTCGCCAGCGTGAGAGGCGGCGGCAGCGTGGATCTCGGCGCGCCTCCCGGACCCGAGGACTGGCTAGCTGTTCTCCGCCGTTGAGCTACATCCTATGTTCCGCCCCGCCCTCCTCAGCATCCCTTTTATCGCGCTCGCCGCGCCGGTCGAGTTCCAGAAGGAGATCCGGCCCGTGCTGTCAGGCACTTGCTTCCAATGCCACGGCCCCGATCCCAACACGCGAATGGCGGGGCTGCGGCTGGACATCCGCGAAGAAGCCCTGGCGGCACGCAAGACCGGCGCTGCGATCGTTCCGGGAAAGCCGGAGCAGAGCACGCTCTACCAGCGTCTGGTCCACACGAGCGCGTCGTTGCGGATGCCGCCCGCACACAGCCACAAGACGGTTACTGAGTCCCAGAAATCAACCATCCGGCGCTGGATCGAAGAAGGCGCCGTGTGGAAGGAGCACTGGTCCTTCGCACCGCCGCGGCGGGCGGACCCGCCACAAGTGAGGGCGGCGAAGTGGATCCGGAATCCGCTGGACCGCTTTGTCCTGGCCCGATTGGAAGCCGCGGGACTCGCTCCAGCTCCTGAAGCGGACCGCCGCACGCTCATCCGCCGGGTCGCGCTCGACACGACCGGACTTCCGCCCACACCCGCCGAGACCGAGCAATTCCTGCGGGACAAGAGTCCCGCGGCTTATGAATCGATGGTCGGCCGCTACCTCGCCTCGGACCGCTGGGGCGAGCATCGCGGGCGGTTCTGGCTCGACGCCGCACGATACGGTGACACGCACGGGATCCATGTCGACAACTATCGCGAGATGTGGCCCTATCGTGACTGGGTGATTCAGGCGTTCAACCGCAATCTGCCCTTCGACCGGTTCACGATCGAACAGATCGCAGGGGACCTGCTTCCCAACCGGACACTCGACCAGCAGATCGCCACCGGATTCCACCGCTGCAATGTCACGACCAATGAAGCCGGGGTGATCGTCGAGGAGATCGAGGCGATGTATGCCAAGGACCGCGTCGAGACCACCGCCACGGTCTGGCTGGGACTCACGCTCGGCTGCGCGTCCTGCCACGACCACAAGTTCGATCCGCTGTCGCAGCGCGATTTCTATTCAATGGCCGCGTTCTTCCGCAACACCGGACAGGACGCGATGGACGGCAATGTCCCCGACACGCCGCCGGTGGTCGTGGTGCCGCGTGCTGAGGATCGCGAGCGGTGGTCCGCGATCAACGCGCAGGAACAGCGGGCCCGCGAGCGGATGACCGCGGCGGCCGCCAAAGCCGAACCCAGCACGAGGGCGGGCGACGCGCCGCTCACCGGACAGATCTTCGCGCACACCACCAAGGCTGAGTTTGAGAGGGATAAATCTCTGGATCTGCCTCCCGTCGAGCTCGACGCGGCAAAGCCGTTCAGCCTGGCGGTGACGTTCTACTTCCCGAAAGGTGAAGAAGGCTTCGTGGTGGCGTCGCAATCGGATCCGGCGGACAAGAACCGCGGATGGCATCTCGAAATCGGCGCGCGCGTGGTGAATTTCCGTCTGGTGGGGGACGACGCCAAGCAGATCACCATCCGCGCCGGACACATGGAGCAGCTTGTTCCGGGCTCCTCAAACCATGTCGCGGTGTCTTATGACGGATCGCGCGAGCAGGCCGGGCTCGCTCTGTACGTGAACGGGAAAGCGCCGCCAAACCAGGGCGCGGGCGATCAGAACACGCAACTGCCCGGACGGATCTCCGTGAGCGCGCCCCTGCGGCTGGGCCGCAATCTGCCCGGCGGATCGATTTCTGATTTCCGGATTTTCGCCGCACCGATGACCGCCGACCAGGCCCGGCTCACGCGCCTGTGGCCGGACCGCGCCCAGAATCCGGAAGCGCTGCGCCTCTATTCCCAGATCCACCACGATGCGGACTACCGGCAAGCAAGCGAGGAACTGGCCGCGCTCAACCAGGAACGGCGCGCGATCCGCAAGCGCGGCGCGATCACGCACGTAATGAATGAGCGCATGGATCAGAGCCCATTTGCGCACATCCTCTACCGCGGCGCCTATGATCAGAAGCGAGACCGCGTTGAGCCGTTGACACCGGCGGTGCTGCCTCCCATGTCGAGCAGGCTCCCCAAGAACCGGCTGGGACTCGCCCAGTGGCTCATGGATCCGGCCAATCCGCTCACCGCACGCGTTACCGTCAACCGGTTCTGGCAGGAGCTGTTCGGGACGGGCCTGGTAAGGTCGGCTGAGGACTTCGGATCGCAGGGCATTCCGCCCGCCAACCAGGCGCTGCTCGATTGGCTGGCCGTCGAGTTCCGCGAGTCCGGCTGGGACGTGAAGAAGCTGTTCGAGCTGATGCTCACCTCGGCCACCTACCGGCAGGCGGCAACCGCGACTCCGGCGAAACTTGAAAAAGACCCGCTCAATGAAATGTTGTCGCGTGGACCGCGGTTCCGTATGGACGGTGAGATGCTGCGCGACCAGGCGCTGGCGGCCAGTGGATTGTTGACTCTGGACATCGGCGGTCCAAGCGTGAAGCCGCTTCAGCCGGAAGGGATTTGGGAAGCGGTTGCGATGCTCGGCAGTAACACGCGGTTCTACAGAGCAGACGAGGGCGCGAAGCTGTACCGCCGGAGTCTGTATACGTTCTGGAAGCGGTCTGCGCCACCGTCGTCGATGGAGATCTTCAACGCGCCGACACGCGAAGCCTGCACCGTGCGCAGAGAGCGGACCAACACGCCTCTACAGGCGCTGGTGACGATGAATGATGTCCAGTTCGTCGAGGCGGCGCGGATGCTGGCCAAGCGTGCGGCCCAGGCCGCGGCATCGGAGCCGGCACAACTCAACTACATCGCCGGACAAGTGCTGGCGCGGCCATTCGACGCGAAGGAGATGCGCGTGGCGCTTGAGGCGCTCAACGGTTACCGCGGCTACTACGAGTCGAACCCGGGAGAGGCGGCGAAGCTTGCGGGGCCGGGCCAGGCGAGGCTGGCGGCACTCACCATGGCCGCGAATCAAATTTTGAACCTCGACGAAGCGCTCACAAAGTAGGAGAATAGGCAAATGGATCCGCTGCGGGAATCGATTCTCACTGAGACGCGCCGGCAATTCTTCGGCCGTGGCACCCGGGGACTGGGCGTGGCAGCGCTCGCGTCGCTGATGCCGCGCGAAGGTTGCGCGGCCACCGCCGGACTGCCCAGCCTGCCGCATTTCAAGCCCACCGCCAAGCGCGCCATCTATCTCCACATGGTTGGGGCTCCGCCGCAGATCGATCTCCTCGATTACAAGCCGGGCATGAAGGACTGGTTCGACAAGGACCTGCCCGACTCCATCCGCCGCGGACAGCGCCTCACCACGATGACCTCGGGGCAAAGCCGCTTTCCGATCGCACCGTCGGTCTTCAAGTTCCACCAACACGGACAGAGCGGCGCCTGGATCTCAGAGCTGCTTCCGCACCTCGGCAAGATGGCGGACGAGGTGGCCATCATCCGCTCGATGAATACCGAGGCGATCAATCACGAGCCGGCGATCACGTTCATCCAGACGGGATTCATGATCGCGGGAAAGCCGTGCCTCGGCTCCTGGGTCGCTTATGGACTCGGGTCGATGAACCAGGACCTGCCTACGTTCGTCGTGATGAACGCGACGCACTCGCACCCGCGGGCCAACGTGCAAGCGATCTCCGCGCGGCTGTGGAGTTCCGGGTTCCTCTCGGGCGAGTACTCGGGTGTGGCGCTGCGGTCGGGCATCGATCCGGTGCTCTACATCAACAATCCGGACGGGGTCCCTACGCCGATGCGGCGGCGGATGCTCGACGCGGTGAGTGAGCTCAACCGGATCCAGCATCAGAAGACCGGGGATCCTGAGACGCTGACACGGATCGAGCAGTACGAGATGGCGTTCCGGATGCAGGCTTCGGTTCCCGAGTTGACGGATCTTTCCAAGGAGCCCGAGAGCGTCTACAAGCTGTACGGAGAGGACGCACGCAAGCCGGGAACGCTTGCCAACCGGTGCCTGATGGCACGGCGTCTGGTGGAGCGCGGCGTCCGGTTCGTGCAGGTGTATCAGCGGGGATGGGATGTTCATGGAGCGCTGCCGGAGGTCCTGCCCAGCCAGTGCAAGGACGCCGATCAGGCCACCTGGGGACTGGTCCAGGATCTCAAGCAGCGCGGCCTGCTCGACGAGACACTGGTGATCTGGGGCGGTGAGTTCGGCCGTACGATCTACTCACAGGGCAAGCTGACGCCAACCGACTACGGGCGCGATCATCATCCGCGCTGCTTCAGCCTGTGGCTCGCCGGCGGCGGGATCAAGGGCGGCGTGGTGCATGGGGAGACGGACGAGTTCTCCTACAACATCGTCAAGGATCCGGTGCACGTGCGCGACCTGCAGGCGACCATCATGCATTGCTTTGGCGTCGACCACGAACGGTTCACCTTCCGCTACCAGGGGCTCGACCAGCGGCTCACCGGGGTCGAGAAAGCCGCGCCGGTTAAGGCTATCCTTGCGTGATCCGCCTGGCGAGATTGAAGAATCCCTTCTTGCGTTCCGTGTTGATGCCCCATTGGACGGGCACGGCCTGGTAGCCGTCGCGGTAGTTGTTCTCGCCGATGTCGAGCAGGCCCCATGAGGCGTAGCTCTTGATCGCGGAGAGCATGTTGTTCGACGGCTTGTCGAAATCGAAGTGGTCGTCCTCGTTGAACAGCACGGGCATCGGCCGGTAGCTCTTGCTGGCGCGGGTCCGCTCGACCATCGTGGTGATGAAAGCTGGATCCTTAACGCCGTTGCCGTGGAGCAGCACGTAGTCCGACACGGCGATCAGATGATCGGGCGGAATGGTGCGTCCGTTGAAGCTGGTGCCGGTGAGGAACTCCTTCTCGCGCCGGAACGACTTGCGCGCGACGTCGAAGAGTTCGGCGATGCGGTCCGGCTTGAGGAGCGGCTGGTCGTATTTGGCGTTGTTGCACTCGTTGGCGATTTCGAGCAAGACGTTGCGGTATCCGTTGCGCGACAGCCAGCCGACGCCCTCACGCACCGCGCGCCGGACCGCTTCGTCGTTCTCGAAGTACTGATCCTGGCCGAAATAGAACAGGCAAACCATGGGGACCATCCCGAGGCGGTCGGCCGCATCAAGGATCCGCTTCAGCCGCGCCATGTAGGCAGGCTTCAGCGAGCCATCAGGACGGTAGGCGTTGTTCTTCCACGGTTGATCGCGCCGGTAGCCTTGCGGATTTCCGCCCTGGAGGCAGATGTCGAAGCAGAGCACTCCGTGCCGTTTCCATTCGGGCATCGCGGCGATGAACTCGCGGGTGTTGCGCTCCGGATCCCACTTGCCGGTGTCCGGATACTTCCACAGCGGGACAGTCTCCGGATTCTCGTCGTCGAAGATCCCCTGCACCATGCGCGTGTTCATCAGCAAGCCTTCGATCTTGTGGCTCTCCCAGGTCCGGCCGGGATAGGTCGGCTTGCCGTTCAACAGGAACTGATCGCCGCGAATGCTGATCGTGGTTCGCGACTGTGCTCTGGCAGCCTGGACCAGCACCGGCGCCGCCAGAAATTCCCGCCTGCGGATGCGCATCTCCGGAACTATAACACGGCGCGCGTTTGGCATAATTAAGGGTTCCATGACACGGCGTTCCCTCATGCTCTCGGCTGCATTCGGTGGCGCGGTGCGCGCCGCACGCGTGGAATCGGTCGAGGTGATTTCAAAGCAGCCGCGGAGCTATCACGCCTGGGCCACCATGGCCCGGCGCGCGAATGGCGAGCTGGTGGCCTCCTACTCCGGTGGCCGCGAGGGCCACATCTGTCCCTTTGGCCGCGTGGAGCTGATCCGCTCACAGGACAGTGGGCGAACCTGGAGCTGGCCGACGGTCCTGATGGACACACCGATCGACGACCGCGATTCCGGGATCCTGGAAACCGCCCGTGGCTCGCTATTGGTGACGACGTTCACTTCAATCAAGTACGAGGAAGTGATGGCGGCGGCCAAAGGCTGGGAAACGGACCGCATGGAACGCTGGCAGGCTGTCCAGCGCGCAAGCACGCAGGCCGAGCGCCAGTCCCTGCGCGCGGCCTGGATGCTGCGATCGGTTGGCGGCGGACACTCGTGGAGCCCGCCGTACCTGGTTCCCGTCACGAGCCCGCACGGTCCCATCAAGTTAAGTGATGGACGGCTGCTGTACCCGGGACGTGAGTATCCGGAAATTGAAGGGAAGGTCCCACGGATCGGTGTGTGTGAGTCCAAAGACGATGGCTTAACGTGGCAGTGGCTGGCGCAGATCCCCACCCGGCCCGGCGACTCCGCGGTGCACTACCATGAGCTGCACGGCGTGGAAGCCGCGCCGGGTAAGCTCATCGTGCACTTGCGAAATCACAATCCGGCGAACGAACGCGAGACGCTCCAGTCGGAGTCCAACGACGGCGGCCGCACATGGACCGCGCCACGGCCCATCGGTGTGTGGGGGTTGCCGAGCCACCTGATCCGCTTGCGCGACGGGCGGCTGCTGATGAGCTACGGCTACCGGCGTCCACCGCAGGGCAATCACGCGCGGATCAGCGAGGATCAGGGCAAAACCTGGTCCCAGCCAATCGTGCTGTCCGATGACGGTACGGGCGACATCGGCTATCCGTCCACAGTGGAGCTTCCGGATGGAACGTTGCTCACGTTGTGGTATGAATCCAAGCGTTCGGGAACCGTCGCGGTGAAGCTTCCCGATCCTCCGTTTTCCGTCCTCCGGCTGGCCCGCTGGCGGATTTCCTGAGGGAGGACTGTGTTCTACCTGTCGAAACTCGCGGGGATTTTTCTGGATCCAGGCAACTACGTGATGCCGGCCATGATCACGGCGGTGATTCTCCTCGGCCGCCGCCCTCGCGTCAACCGTTGGCTGCTGTGGTTCTTCCGCCTCGGCGTCCTGGGTTGCACGCTGGTCTGGCTGACGCCGCTGCCGGACGTCCTCACGGAGAAGCTCGAGAAAATGATTCCGAACCCTGCCCTGCCCGCCCACGCCGACGGGATCATCGTGCTGGGCGGCTGGCAGGATATGGATCAGGTCCGCAAGCATGGCGGAATCCAGATGAACGGCAGCGCGGAGCGGTTCTTCGGCGCACTTGCACTCGCCCACCGGTATCCGGCGGCACGGCTCGTGTTCACTGGCGGGAGTGCGCATCCGCTGTATCCGAACGAGTCAGAGGCAGCAATGACGGAAGCGGCGCTCCGGGCGCTTAACTTTCCAATGGAGCGCGCCGTGTTCGAGCGAAAGGCGCGGGACACCTATGAGAACGCGGTCTACAGCCGCGACCTGGTCCAGCCCAAACCGTCCGAGACCTGGATCCTTCTGACGAACGCGTCGCATATTCCGCGCGCGATGGCCTGCTTCCGCCGCGTGGGATGGACCGTGATCCCGCACGGCGTCGACTTCCAGACGCATGGCCGACCGTGGTTCAGCTTCTTCACGTTCATTCCCCAGATGGACAAGACCACCTGGGCGCTGCACGAATGGTTCGGGTTGCTCGGCTACTGGCTGGCGGGGAGGCTTGCTTGATTCAGATGTCGAGGTTCATCCGGCGGACACAGAAGACATCGTAAAATACACGGTTGTCCACTCCATCGGCCGGCACTCATCCACCGCTGCTCTCCGGCCGGATTGCGCTCACTGTTTTCTTCCTCACCGGACTGCTGATGGCCTTCCCCGGCGCGATCCTGCCGTCGTGGGGACACCATCTTGATTTCAATTTTGTCGAGGCAGGCCGGTACTTCCTGTTCACCGCAATCGGCCTGGTAAGCTCGTTTCCGCTTGCGCGCCTGGTGTTTCCGCGTTTCGATGTCCGGCGGCTGCTGATCGCCGGATGCGTGGCGGCGGCGCTCGGGATGTTGGGGCTGTCGTTCGCCGCCCCGCCTGTTGCCTGGTATTGGCGGGCGGCCGGGGTCTTCGCCGTGGGGCTCGGAGCGGGTATGCTCAACTCGGGCGCGTTTCAGGCGTTGTCGCCGATCTATGAACGGGATCCGGCGGCGACGGTCAATATGGCGGGCGCGCTGTTCGGATTCGGATGCTTCGTGATGGCGATGCTCGCCTCAGGCGCGATTTTCGTCTACACGCCGCGCAGCACACTGCTTCTGCTCGCGGTGATTCCCGCGTTCGCGGCCGGACTCTACTGGCGCGCGCAACTGCCGGATCCGGTGCAGCACACACCGCATCCGGTCTCGGGCGTGTGGGAGGAACTGCGTAGCCCTGGTCCGGTGCTGTTCAGCCTGCTGCTGTTCCTGCAGTTCGGCAACGAGTGGTCAGTGGCTGGATGGCTGGCCGTGTTCCTGGTCCACCGGGTGGGAATCAGCGCCGAGTCGGCGCTCGAGATGCTGGCGGTATTCTGGCTAGCGCTGACCCTGGGCAGGATCGCAGCGCAGGCGCTGCTGCCCCGCGTGCGGCACACGGCGATGCTTTTGGCGAGCGCGATGGCGGCGCTGTTCGGAACGCTGATCCTGGCGTTCACCAACAACCGCTCGGGCGCCTGGGCGGGATTACTGCTGGTCGGGCTGGGTTTCGCCGCGATCTATCCGCTGGTGGTCGAACGGATCGGGCACCGGTTTCCCGACTACCATCCGGGCTACTACAACGGACTGCTGTCGTTCGGGATCACCGGCGGACTCGTGGTCCCGTGGGCGCTCGGATACATGGCCAAGTGGTGGGGAGTCCAGACCGTGATGGTCGCCCCGTTCATCGGGACGATTCTGGTCCTCGTGGTGATCCTGCTGCTGTGGCTTGAAGCACGCCTCTCGAGCGCTTCCCCGCCCCGCTGACCCTCGTCTAAACTTGAGGTATGATCGCACGGACGCTCGGTGTGTTGAGCCTCGCCCTGGGTGCGTGCGCGCAGACCGCCCTGATGCCGCTCAGCGAGGTCCGTGCCGGGATGAAGGGCACCGGTAAGACAGTCTTTTCGGGGACCCGGATCGAGGAGTTCCAGGTCGAGGTTCTGGGCGTTCTCGAAAACACCGGACCGAAGCAGTCGATCATCTTGGGGCGGCTCTCCGGAGGTCCGCTGGCGCACTCGGGAGTGCTGCAGGGCATGAGCGGAAGTCCGGTGTATGTGAACGGACGGCTGATCGGCGCTGTCGCAACCGCGTTCGCATTTTCAAAAGATCCGATCGCGGGAATCCGTCCGATTGAAGAGATGCTGCGCCGCCCTCCGCCGGAGCCCAGGCGAGCGTGGAGCGGAGGCACGGTGGATTTGGCGGCGCAGCTTCCCGCGGCGGCTGAGTATTCGGCCGGGGGATCGCGCATGGTCGACATCGCGACTCCGCTGTCGATGAGCGGATTCACTGCGGGCACGGTGCGCCACTTCGCCGCTGAGCTGCGAAAGCTGGGGCTTGAGCCGATGCAGGGCGCCTCGGGAGGAGGCCGGACGGGCGCGGCGCCCGGCGATCCAAGGATGCTCGTGCCCGGCTCGATGATCAGTGTGCAGCTCGTTACCGGCGACCTTTCCGTGGGCGCGGATGGTACCGTGACCCACGTCGGCCAAGGCAAGGTCTACGCCTTCGGACACCGGTTCCTCGGGGTGGGTGCGGTGGAAATGCCCTTTGCGCGGTCGGAGGTGCTGACGCTGCTGCCCAACGTCAACACGTCGTTCAAGATCGCGTCATCACGGGAGTGGATGGGCGCGATCACGCATGACCACAATGCCGCCGTAGCCGGAGCCGTGGGACGGCGTGCGCCGATGATTCCGGTCTCGATCACCGTCAACGGGGATCAGAGAGCGCGCTACGAGATGCAGGTGGTGCGCGACAGCCTGCTGGCACCGTTCCTGCTGCAGATGGCCACTTACTCGGCGATCGATGGCACCGAGCGGACCGCGGGGGCATCGACAATCACGGCCAAGGGAGTCATTGAATTCCAGGGCGCTGCACCGGTGCGGATCGACACGATCTATTCGGCGGACAACGGAGCGCCGCTGCTGGCGTCACTATCCGGTGCACTGCCGTTGAGCTACGCGATGCAGTCCGGATTCCCGGAGTTGGCCGTACGCCGGGTGCAACTGGACCTCTCCGCATCGGAAGAGAAACGGGCCTACCAGGTAGGTGACGTGTGGCCGTCGCGCGGGCGCGTACGGCCCGGCGAAACAGTGCGGATTCACGTGTCGCTGAACGGACCGCGCGGCCAGGTGGTCAAGCGCGAAGCCGATTGGACCGTGCCAGTGGGGCTGGCCGAGGGTCCGTTGAACTTCACCGTGTCCGATGCGATGATCACCAATCTGGTCGAGCACCAGCATGAGCTGCTTCAGCCGCCGGCGTCGTTTGCGCAGGCACGGGAGCTGCTCGATACGCTGATCCCCAACAACGTGGTCTCGGTCCGAGTGTGGCGCGCGGCGCCCGTGTTTCAGGCGCAAGGGAAGCTGCTGCCGGCTCCGCCTCCGTCGGTGGCGAACATCCTGAAGCGCAGCAATTCAGCGGCAGCCGGGGTGCCCGCGGCGTGGGGGGTAAAGCTGGGCGAGGTCCGGTTCCGGCTGGACGGGGGAGTGGTGAGCGGATCGAAGTCGGTGCAGGTGGAAGTAAAGGACTAGCGGTTCTGGCACAGCATACCCGCCGCATTCGTGTGACACTTGCCTACGATGGCACGGAGTATCACGGATGGCAGGTCCAGCCCGGGCTCGCGACGATCCAGGGTGTGCTCGAGGGCGTGCTTGGACAGATCGAAGGGGCGCCCGTGCATGTCACCGGGTCCGGCCGGACCGACGCGGGCGTCCACGCGCTGGCCCAGACAGCCGCGTTCGACCTCGCCAATCCGATCCCCGTGGACAACTTGCGCCGGGCGGTCAACCGCCTGCTTCCCCACGGCATTCGCGTGCTCGCCGCGGCCGAGGCGGCGCCGGACTTCCACCCGCGGCACCATGCGGTGTCGAAGACCTACGAGTACCGGATCTTTCGCGGCGAAGTCTGCCTCCCTTTCGAGCGGCGTTACGTGCATCACTATCCGTATCCGCTGGACACCCCGCGGATGCGGGACGTCGCGGCCCTCTTCGAAGGCGCGCACGACTTCAGCGCGTTCGCCTCCTCCGACGAGCGCGATGCGTTGGGGCACTCCAAGGTCCGGACCGTGTTTTCGTCCGTGATCGAGGAGGCGGGAGAGCGGCTCATCTACCGGGTGCGGGGATCCGGATTCCTCAAGCACATGGTCCGCAATATCGTGGGAACGTTGATCGAGGCGGGAAAGGGAAACGCCGGCGAGACGGCCATCCGCGAGTTCCTCCAGCCGGGGTGCACGCGAAAGGCGGGGCCGCGGGCGTCGGCCAGCGGGCTATTTCTGGTGTCCGTTGCCTACGCCGTTGGTGAAGCTAACGCCGCACCCGGCCCGGCATCAAGCCCACTTGAGGAATTCCCGCGCCACCCGCGCCACGGGTGATATCGATCACCCGGGCGACTTCGTGGAATTCGAGTTGCGAGTCCGCTTGGATGAACACGGGACTCTGTGGCCGCGCATGGAATTCGGTCATCAGGCGCTGCTGGAGTTCGTCGACCGCCACTGGCCGGGTGTTGACCTCCACCAGGCCGTTGCCCCTGACGTCGATGACCAAAGTGCCGGGTGTGGGGTCGGAAAGGGCTCCAGGGGGTGATGGTTGCGGGGCGTTGGTGGGCAGGCCCACGGACTGGACCGGCGTAATCACCATGAAGAGGATGAGCAGCACGAGAAGCACGTCGATCATGGGAGTCAGGTTGATCTCGGCGCGGGTGCCGGATCCGCCAAGGTTCATTGCCACGGGGGTGTAGACAACGGGGCTGCCGCGGAAGTTCCCCGCCGTTATACCATGTCGTTATGAAGCGACTCGTCCTTCTCACCTCACTGTTCACCCTCACCGCCGCCGCTGAGACCTGGAGCGGCGCCATCGTCGACGTCATGTGCAAGGGCCGCGACCTGGCCAGCCACACCCGCCAATGCAATATCGATTGCGCGAAAGGCGGCTATGGACTCGTGCTCGCCGACGGCAAGTTCATGAAGTTCAATGAACGCGGCAACGCACGTGCCCTCACTCTGCTCAAGTCGTCGACCAAGGAGAAGGACATCAAAGCCAAGGTCACCGGCACGCTCGACGGCGAGGTCATCCGGGTGGAGAAGATCGAGCTTCAGTAATCCGCGCCGCCCGCAGGCGCGCCCACACCTCAAATACCGGCGGATTCTCCAGCCACACGAGCATCCACCGCACCATTTCTTCGCGCTGCGCCTTCACCTCCGGGTCCTGGCCTCGCGCCGCCGCAAGCTTGGCATGATCCTTCGCTTCGATCACCAGCCTCCGGACCTCACGCGGACGCGCAGTGTACTCTCCCGCCAGGGCCACCAGCGTCCGCTCAAGGCCCTCAAAGCTGTCCACCCGCACGCCCTCAACCATCGGGGCGAGCTTCCAACCGGACTTCCGCAGCAGCTCCCGCAAATACCGCGGCGACACCGGCGCGAGTAGTTCCGCGAGAGCATCCCGCAGCCGCTCGTCAACTACGGCCGGGTTGCGTTCTTCCAGTGCTTGCCGGAGCTGGCTTCGCCTGGTTGGTGCTCGCGCCATTCCGGTACTCCGCGACCGCCCGCTCGTGCTCGGATAAGGTTGCCGAGAAATTGTGTTCCCTGGCCGCACCGGGCTTGGCCACAAAGTACAGAAAGTTGGACGGAGGGGGAGCCAGCGCCGCTTCGATCGCTGCCTTCCCCGGACTCGCAATCGGACCCGGAGGCAACCCCGCATGCCGGTACGTATTATAGGGATGCGCGTGATCAAGGTCCGACCGGTAGATCTTGCCCCGCCAACGGCCGTCGAGCATCGCGGCGTAGATCGTCGTCGGATCACACTGGAGCGGCATCGCCCGGTTCAGCCGGTTGCGGAACACCGATGCGACCAGCGGCCGCTCGTGCGCGGCGCCGGTTTCCTTCTCGACCAGCGACGCAAGAGTGACAGCTTCGTGTGGGCGCGGGGACCCAGTTGGAGCCACCTGCTTCCATACCGCGCGGAACTGCTCCGTCATCATACGGCAAAGCTGATCCGCGGTGGTCTGCTTCGTCACGCGGTAGGTCGACGGGAACAGGTATCCCTCGAGGTTCTTCGCCGCCGGATCGAGGTCGCGGACGAGCGACGAATCCGACGCGGCTTTGAGGAACTCGGAGGCCCGGAACAAGCCCGATTCCTCGGCGATGCGCGCAACGTCGAAGATGTTCGATCCTTCCGGAACCTGAAGGCGGTGATAATGCACATCGCCCCGCACCAGCCGGTCGAACACTTCAATCGCGCTGGCCGCCTTCTCAAACCGGTATTCGCCCGCCTTCAGCACTGCCGACGGCCGGATCGCGCGGGCCAACAGAAACAGATACTGGCTGCGCACCACACCTTGCTCCTCGAGCGTGCGGGCGATCACGCGGGTTGGTGTTCCAAGACCGATCTCGACGGTCCGCGAACCGGAGAATCCGGCATGCGGCGATGCCGCCAGCCAGGCCGCGCCGCCTGCCGCTGCCAATCCGGCCAAAATCAGTTTCCGCACAGGCTCATCCGCTCTAGGTAGCTCTCCAGTAGCAGCACCGCTGCGAGCTTATCGACGGCGCGTGCCCGCTTTTCGATACTGATGCCGCTCTCCTTCAGCACGCGGTTCGCCTCAACCGTAGTCAGGCGTTCATCCCAGTACTCGCAGGGAACTCCGGTGAAGCTGCTCAGCCGGTCACCGAACTCACGGACATAGCCCGCCTGCCGGCTCTCGCGTCCGCTCATATGCAGCGGATGGCCCAGCAGCAAGAGCGACACGCCGCGTTCCTGGGCCAACTGCCGCAACGCGGCGAGATCTTGGCGGATTGTGGTCCGCTGCAGCGTGGGGAGTCCTTGCGCGGTGATACCCAACTCGTCGCTGACTGCGAGTCCGATGCGTTTCTTGCCGACGTCAAGTGCGAGGATTCGTGACACGGAGCCCTAAGGCGGATCGTAGCATAGAGTGATGAGCTCTCCACTCTCGCGCCGCGGCTTCATCGCCGGACTCGCGCCCGGCTTAGTCCGCGCCGCCCGTCCGCGGATGGAGCAAGGTGTCCAGATGGGTGACGTGATCCGCGGCCAGGCAGTCGTGTGGTCGCGCGCGGACCGGCCGTCGCGGTTGGTCGTCGACTGGTCCACTACGGAGTCCATGGCGAACGCGCGAACCGTGCGGGGCGGGCTCGCGACAGCTCAATCCGGATTCACCGCCCGCGTGAATCTCAGCGGGCTGCCCGCGGGACAGACCGTGTTCTACCGCGCCAGGTTCGCCGAGGGCCGTGACGAGTCCGAGCCAGCGGCTGGCAGCTTCCGGACTCCAGGTGGGAATAGCCAGGACGTGCGCTTCCTGTGGTCGGGCGACACCGCTGGGCAGGGTTACGGGATCAACCCGGACTGGGGCGGCATGCGGATCTACGAATCGATGCGCCGGCGTGAGCCGGACTTCTTTCTTCATTCCGGCGACACGATCTATGCCGACGGACCGATTCCCCCCGAAGTGAAGCTGCGCGACGGCACCGTCTGGCGCAATGTCACCACCGAGGCCAAGAGCCGCCAGGCTGAAACGCTCGACGATTTCCGCGGCGCCTATCTCTACAACCTGATGGACGAGAACGTGCGGCGGTTCAACGCTCAGGTCCCGCAGGTGTGGCAGTGGGATGATCACGAGGTCACCAATAACTGGTCGCCGTCGAAGGACCTGTCGCGCTACCAGGAGAAGGACATCATGCGGCTTGCCGCCCGGGGACGCCAGGCGTTCCTCGAATTCGCGCCGATGCGGATCTCGAAGTCCAGCCGGGACCGGATTTACCGCCACATCCCGTACGGTCCGCTGCTGGACCTGTTCGTCGTCGACATGCGGTCCTACCGCGGAGCCAACACCCACAACCGGCAGGAAGTGCAGAGCCCGGAGACTGTGTTCCTCGGGCGTCCGCAACTGGATTGGCTGCGGAGAGGCCTCGATCGCTCGAAAGCCCTATGGAAGGTGGTCGCCGCCGACATGCCGCTCGGCCTGTTGGTTGGTGACGGGAAGGACTCCCAAGGCCGCCCGGTGTGGGAGAACTGCGCCAATGGTGATGGACCAGCGCTCGGGCGGGAACTGGAAGTTGCCTCACTGCTGTCCGGGCTCCGCCGCAGCCGGGTCCGGAACGTCGTCTGGCTCACGGCGGACGTCCACTACACGGCTGCCCATTACTACGATCCGGGCAAGGCTCAACATCCGGATTTTGATGGATTCTGGGAGTTCGTTTCGGGTCCACTCAACGCCGGGACGTTCGGACCCGCGCAGCTCGACAACACGTTCGGACCACGCGTCGTGTTCGCGAAAGCGCCGCCAAAAGGGCTATCAAACCTGCCGCCCTCGGCAGGACTGCAGTTCTTCGGTGAGGTGAGGATTGAGGCGCGGTCGCGCGCGATGGTGGCCACATTGCGCGATCTCGCGGGTGAAGCCTTGTTCGAGCAGCGCATCGAGTATACTGGAGGCGTTTAGGAACTCAAAAACACGCCGGTGCGGTGCTGTCCGTCCGGCGCATCGTGATGACGCCGTCCTCACGCGGAGAGGAGGCGGCGTGCCATTCAGGAGCAAACCCCCAAAGAGACTTTTCGAGAAGGACCACGGATTCAAGTCCATGGCGGACCGCGACCCCGAAGGCGTGGCCCGCGAGTTTGGTGGAATCGGGTGGGATGAACCGATCGAGGTGAAAGTCCATTCGCGCTCCATCTCGCTGCGGTATGAGCTGGACCAACTCATCGAAGTGACACTGAGGTCCGTACCCGAGCTCCTGCATTTCGAGGCGGAGAGCAATTTCGGGACGCCAGACGCGGACGAGGCTCTCCAGAGGTCGGTGGCGACCGGACTCTTCTACGGCATCAAGGTCAGGCCAATTCTGGTGCTCTACGACCCGAGGCGTCCGGCCCATTCGTTCAGATCAATTCGCGTGGTCGACCTGGGTAATATCAAGATCGTTGTGAAGTTTGACGTCCGGCGGATCTGGGAGATGAATCCGGAGGAGATCCTGAAGCGGAAGCGGATCCACATGCTGCCCGCGGTGACGGCGATGAAATCGACGCCCGTCCAGATCCGCGAGGCATCTCTCTTGATGGAATCGGTCCAGCCGCTGGCTGAACGGCGAAGGCTGTTCCAGGAAGCCATGACGTTCGCGACGGTATTGTACAATGAAGTCGAAATCGAGCAACTGCTCGGAAGGGAGTACACCAATATGCTGCCCCCGATGGAAGTGGTCAGGAGAACGCCGATCGGCCAAAGGATCGAGGAGATCGGCAAGTTCGAAGGTAAGCAGGAGGGCCGCCAGGAGGGCCGCCAACAGGCGCTCCGCGAATCGCTCCTGAAGGTGATCGCGCACCGTTTTCCGGACCTCGAAGTGAGCGCTTCCGCGTTGCCCAGCGACGATGAAGCTCTGGGCGCGCTGATGAACCTTGCCTTGTCAGCACCCGGTCCCGGCGAGCTGCTCGCGGCGATCAGAGCGGACTGACCCTCTCCCGCGCGTCTTTCCACTCCTCGTACCAAGCCATCTGGATCGCTTCCAGCTTGGCCTCATTCGGCTTCGCGGGATCGTCGTCGAAGTCCTCAAGCTCCGTCACCTGCCGGTGCGGATCTCGAAGTCCGGCCGGGGCCGGATTTACCGCCACATCCCGTATGGTCCGCTGCTGGACCTGTTCGTCGTCAGAGCCCGAGACTGCGTTCCTCGGGCAGTGACGGCGATGAAATCGACGGCCGTACAGATCCGCGACGCATCTGGTGGAATCGGTCCCGCCACCGGCCGAGACGTTCGCGGCGGTATTCTGCAATGACGTCGAAATCGTCAACTGCCCGGAAGGGAGTACACCAATATGCTGCCCCCGATGGAAGTGGTCCGGAGAACGCCGATCGGCCAGAGGATCGAGGAGATCGGCAAGTTCGAAGGTAAGCAGGTGATCGCCCACCGCTTTCCGGACCTCGAAGTGAGCGCTTCCGCGTTGCCCAGCGACGAACCTTGCCTTGTCAGCGTCCGGTCCCGGCGAGCTGCTCGCCGCGATCAGAGCGGACTGACGCTACTCCTGCGCGTCTTTCCACTCCTCGTACCAAGCCATCTGGATCGCTTCCAGCTTGGCCTCATTCGACTTCGCGGGATCATCGTCGAAATCCTCAAGCTCGGTCACCCACCGGTGCAGGTCCGTGAATCGCACCGTCAGCGGATCCACGTCCGGATGTTTCTCAAACAGCGCGATTCCGATATCTTCGAAATGACTCCAGGAAAGTGCGGCGGGCATTAGATCTTTGTTCCTTTCAATGCATTACTAACCGCGGCGTTCATCATCGACTCGGCCAGCGCCATCGTGGACTGATTCAACTCCCCGATCTTGGCCTGGATCAGGTGATGATCGCTTCCATGATAGACCAGCAGGAGCTCGTTCACGCCTCGCGAAATCCCGGCCCGGTCCTCATCGGACAGATCCCAATAGGCGTCGTTGTTCTTGGCCTTCTCCACCGCCGCAAGCATCGTGTCCGCCTCGACACGCGCCTCGCGGACCTGGCGCTCCTGGAAGTCCTCCTCCGCCTTCTCAATTGACTCGAGGATCATGCTCTCCACCTGCCCGTCGTTCAGGCCATAAGACGGCTTCACGTCCATCGACTGTTCCTTGCCAGTCCTCAGCTCCTTGGCGCTGACGTTGAGAATGCCGTTGGCGTCGATCAGGAACTTCACTTCAATGCGCGCGAACCCGGCAGGCGCGGGATCGATCCCCTTCAAGTCGAACCGTGCAAGCGAACGGCAATCGCGCACCAGCTCCCGCTCGCCCTGGATCACGTGGATCAGCACGTTGGTCTGGCCGTCGACTCCGGTGGTGAAGTTCTCTGTTGCCGATGCCGGAATGGCCGAGTTCCGGTGGATGAGTTTCGACACCAGCCCGCCCATCGTTTCGATCCCGAGCGACAAAGGCGTAACATCGAGCAGCAACTGGTCCTCGACCTCACCGGAGAGCACTCCCGCCTGAACGGCGGCGCCCAGCGCGACCACCTGGTCAGGGTCGAGTTCGGTGTGCGGACGCGCCCGGAACAGCCGCGCCACCGCGTCGCGCACCAGCGGGATGCGCGTGGATCCGCCGACCAGCACCACCTCATCGATCTGTTCTGGCGTCACTCCGGCATCAGCCAGACACTGGCGGCAAGGCTGCAGTGTGCGGTCGACCACCGGCGTGATCAGCCGGTTGAACACGTCGCGCGGCAGTTCCCGCTCGTACCGCCGCCCTCCGTATTCGAACCGGATGTGGGTCACCGGGACAAAGGAGAGCGCATGCTTGGCCTCGATCACGGCGCGCCGCAGCAATTGGATCGCTTCCTGGTTGCCCTCGATCCCGGCCCTCCACTCGGAGGCGATATCTTCCATCGCGACCTTCAGGAGCAGGTTGTCGATGTCGTCCCCGCCCAGGTGCGTGTCGCCGCCCGTGGCAAGCACCTCGAACAAACCGTCGTGCAGCCGCAGGATCGAGATATCGAACGTCCCGCCACCCAGATCATACACCGCCACGACACCCTGCTTCCGCTTGTCCAGACCATAGGCCAGCGCGGCCGCGGTGGGCTCGTTCACCAACCGCAGGACTTCCAAACCCGCAATCCGTCCGGCGTCCTTGGTCGCCTGCCGCTGGGCGTCGTTGAAGTAGGCCGGCACGGTGATGACCGCCTGCGTGACCTCTTCGTTCAGCGCGGCCTCAGCGTTCATCTTCAACTGCCGCAGGATCAGGGCAGAGATTTCGGGCGGGGTTCGTACCTGTCCACCCGCGTGAATCTGGACTACGCCGGTTCCGGTTACGCGATAGGGCAGCAGCGGCAGTTCGGCCTCGATGTCGCCGACTCCCTTCCCCATCAGCCGCTTGACGGAAAACACCGTAGCCAACGGATGCAGCGGCAGCGCGCGCCGCGCCGTGTTGCCGACCAGCGGTTCTCCCTCAGGGGGGAAACACACGAACGAAGGCACGAGCGGATCGCCATCGGGCCCCGGAATCACTTCTGGCTTGCCGCCGCTCAAATAGGCCACGAGTGAATTCGTGGTGCCGAGGTCGATGCCCACGATGCGCTTGGGCTTGGAATCGCTAAAGTCGATCTGAAAGGTCTGCATGGCTTACTGGAGTGCCTGGTTGACGTCGCGCACCAGATTGGTAATGTACTTCCGCCGGTTCAGCACGCCGCGGATCCGCGCGAGCTCTGCCCTGTCCCCCGATTCGTCCCACCGCGCAAAAAGACCCGCCAACTCCGAGTCGGCGCCATTCAGCATCGACTGGAAGTGGGACCGTGCGGTCTCAAGCGCCGGTCTGGCCGAGGCGTCGCCCGAGCGCATTTCCTCAAGTGCCAGGTTCAGCTCGAACACCTCCTCGAGCAGCTCCGGAGGTACATCCTTGGTGCGCTGGCCTGGCATGGCGAATCCCTCAGCGGTGAGCACATACTCGGCGCGCTCCACCGGATCCCTCAGCACGCGCAGGCCGTCGTTGAGGATCGAGGAGGCTTCCAACGCCAAGGCTTGCTCGCGTGCGCTCCGCCTCGTGAAACGGTCCGGATGAAGCTGGCGGCTCAAGGCGTAGTACCGCCGCTGCAACTCCGCGGAATCGATCGCCAGCTTCCGGGGGAACCCATAGAACTCAAAGTAACCCGAGGGAGGTGGCTGAAGGGCCTTGCAGCCGCCACAGAACAGGGCATCCGCAGGCAAGCCGCACTGCCAGCAAGTCACGCCGAGAAGGACGTCCCACAGCCGCAGGACCGCTTGGCATGCGGATTGTCGAACGCGAATCCCGAGTACATCAGCGACTCCTTGTAGTCGAGCGTCATCCCGTTCAGAAACACCATGCTCTTGGGATCCACAAATACCTGGACTCCGTCGAACTCGAACACCTGATCCGCCGGCCTCGCTTTACGGTCGAACTTGAACTGGTAGCTGAGACCAGAGCATCCGCCGCCGAGGACGCCCAGGCGCAGCCCACCCTCCGTCACGCCCTCACGGGCGAACGCCGCCTTGATCTTGGCCACGGCCTTCGGCGTGACGCCGATCGCACCGGTCATGCTTACGGCCGCCATGTCAGCCTGCCACGGTCTCCGCAACGGCGGGCGTTACAGCGGCGCCGCCCGCCTGCTTCGCCTTGTAGTCGTTGATCGCCGCCTTGATCGCGTCCTCGGCTAGAACCGAGCAATGGATCTTTACCGGCGGCAGGCTCAACTCGGTCACGATGTCGGTGTTCTTGATGCGCAGCGCCTCATCGACCGTCCTGCCTTTCAGCCACTCGGTGGCGAGCGAGGACGATGCGATCGCCGATCCGCAGCCAAACGTCTTGAACTTCGCTTCCTCAATGATGCCGGTCGACTCATTCACCCGGACCTGAAGCTTCATCACGTCGCCGCACTCGGGTGCACCAACGATCCCGGTACCAACGTGGCGCGAACCCTTGTCCAGCGAGCCAACGTTGCGCGGGTTGTTGTAGTGGTCGAGAACCTTGTCTGAATAAGCCATTTGTGTCTCCTTTAGGACTAATGCGCGGTCCACTGGACCTTGGATAAATCGATCCCCTCTTTGACCATTTCGTAAAGCGGGGAAAGCTCACGGAGCTTCTTTACAACTTGAATCACTTTGGCGGCCACATAGTCGACATCCGCCTCGGTGTTGAAACGTCCGATGCCGAACCGGATCGAGGAGTGGGCGATGTCGTCGCCCGCGCCGAGCGCCTTGAGCACGTAGCTTGGCTCAAGCGTCGCGGAAGTGCATGCCGAACCGGACGACACTGCCACGTCGTTGATCCCCATCAGAAGAGACTCACCCTCGACGTAGGCAAAGCTGATGTTGAGGTTGTTCGGCAGCCGCCGTTCCATCGTGCCATTGATGAATACCTCGTCGAGTTCAGCCAGCAACCGGTCCTTCAGTTTGTCCCGAAGATAGGCAGACCGCTTGGACTCCTCAGGCATCTCTTTTTGCGCGATCTCGCATGCCGACCCCAGCCCCACGATGCCCGGAACGTTCAGCGTGCCGGATCTCATGCCGCGCTCGTGCCCGCCGCCGTCCATTTGGGCGGTAAGCTGCACGCGCGGACCTTTGCGCCGCACATACAAAGCACCGATCCCCTTGGGCCCGTACATTTTGTGCGCGCTCATCGACAACAGGTCGATGTTGTCGGCGATCACGTTGACCGGCACCTTGCCCGCCGCCTGCGCCGCGTCGGAGTGGAACAAGACCCCGCGCTCCTTGCAGATCTTGCCGATTTCGGCAACCGGCTGCACCACGCCGATCTCGTTGTTGGCGTACATGATGCTGACCAGGATGGTCTTGTCGGTAATCGCCTCGCGGAGCATGTCCAGGTCGACCAGGCCATCCTGCATCACAGGTAAAAACGTAATCCGGAATCCTTGTTTTTCGAGCCTTTTCGCGGTGTCCAGCACGCACTTGTGTTCGGTGGCCGCCGTGATGATGTGGTTGCCGCGCTCGGCATACATCTCCGCAACGCCCTTAAGAGCCAGGTTGTTGGATTCAGTCGCGCCGCTGGTGATCACGATTTCCTTCGAGTTGGCCCCGATCAGGCTCGCCACCTGCTTGCGCGCTTTCTCGACAGCTTCTTCGGCTTGCCAGCCGAACGCGTGGTTCCGGCTGGAAGCGTTTCCAAACTGGTCTTTGAAATACGGCAACATGGCGTCAAGCACGCGCGGATCCACCGGGGTGGTCGCATGATTGTCCATGTAGATCGGCATTGGCATGGGTAGTATTCCTCTAAACGGTGAGCTGGACCGGCCAAACGCTCTGCCCCCTCATGGGCATGGGGCGCGAATCAGCCGTCAGGTCGGAAATGCTGATATTGTCAAGCAGCCGCAGGATGCCTTCGTGGACCTTGCGGAGCGGCTCCTTGACGATGCAGGTGTCGAGTTGCTCGCACTCCGCATCGCCATGAAAACATGAAGCGAGAAAAACCGGACCGTCAATGGCCCGCACCACCTCAAGCGCGGAAATCATCCGCGGATCCCGGCCCAGCCGGTAGCCGCCCTTGGTCCCCTGTTCTGAGGCCAGGTAGCCTGTTTTGCACAGCGTCTGCAGGACCTTGGAAAGCAGTGGCAGGGGGATCCGGTACGATTCCGCGATTTCCTTGGCCGTCGCACCCTGCCGGCGGGGCTCCGCCGCGAGGTGGACGAGGGCGATCAAGGCGTAATCGGACTTTTTCGTCAACTTTAGCATCGGGATCGTGGACTGAAACGGTCCAACATCCACTCTACCACTCCCCAGATGCGTGTGCAACCCCCAACGATTCAG
>VFZX01000009.1 GCA_016871015.1 Acidobacteriota bacterium
CAGTCTGTGTCAGGCCCTGATTGAGCAGCTTCTCCGTGGTCACGCCGCGGCTCACCTTGACCTCGATCACGGCGCGCTGTTCACCGGCGGCGTGCTTCCAGCGGATCAGCAGGTCGGTCCGCATGCGTCCAAGTCCGTACTCCCGCTCGATGTATCCGCCCCCGTTGATGATGCGCTGGAGAAAGGCTTGCAGCAGCAATTGAGGTCCGGACTCCTGGTAGTCGAACCGTCCCTCCCAGTGTTCGGAGTTTTCACGGAAGAACTGCTGGAAGTTCTCCAGGAGCTTTCCCATGTCGAGCTTGCCGGACGCCGGGTCCACGTACCAGGCCGTGGCGGGCAGAACGGCGCCCAGGTTGACTGTTGCGACTTCCGTGAGATAGCGCGGAATCACTTCCCGATAGATCGGATTTGCGATGATCAGCCCGGCTCGCGTCTTGCGGACGAGCCCGAGGTCGATGGTGTAGCTCATGTCGTCGGTTGAGGCGGCGACCTGGGATGGATCGGAGCCCTCAAGGATCGGCTGAACCACGCGGCGCACCCGCTCCTCTCGAAGCTTGTCGGCGAGCTGGTCGATGTGGGTGACTCTGCGGACAATGAGGCGCTCCTTGGCTTCGTCAATCGCCTCCATGGCGATGGGGCGGCCCCGGTCCGCGTACTCCCGCATCCGGCTGGTCACCTCGTGTGCCAACGCGTTCACAAGCCACGGCTGGCCCTGGGTGAGTTCCCAAACCCGGTCGAAGATCGGCTCTTCGAACACTTGTCCCGTCTCCGCGGTGTGCTGCAAGTAGAGGGCCCGGATGTCCACGGCGGTGAAATCGCCGAGCCGCAGTGACTCCGCTTTGATGTTGAATGCCGAGCCGCCGGCGATGACGGCGTTTTCCCGGGCGGAGTGAATCCGGTAATCCTGGATGTCACGCACTCCACACAGGACCACCGATTGAGGAAACCTCCCAGGACGCCTCGGGTACCCAGCGCGCAATTGCCGCAGCAGTGAGAGCAACGTATCGCCAATGAGGGCGTCCACTTCGTCCAGGAACAGCACCAGCGGGCGACTCGGGTCGCGCGCCGCCCAATGGGAGAACACGAGACCGATTGCGCCGCTTGCGTCGCCTCGCGCGAACAAGGCTTCGGCATGGTCGAGAGGGAACCCGTCGCCCAACTGATCGATGGCATCGTCGCCGATCGAGCGTAGGATGGCGCGAGTGGCCCCGGCAATATCGTCCCGGTGCGCTTGTCCGGCCTCGATGTTGGCGCACACCGCGCGGTAACGTCCTGTCTGGTTGAGGTGCCTTGCCAGGGCCAGCAGAACCGTCGTCTTGCCGGTCTGCCGCGGAGCATGGAGAAGGAAGTAGCGCTGCGAATCGATCAGCGACAGGACCTGCTGAAGGTCGATCCTGTCCAGCGGTGGGAGCACGTAGTGGAGATTTTCCTTGACGGGGCCTTCGGTGTTAAAGAAGCGCATCTCTACATTCCCCAGACACCGATGATCCGGCCGTTCACCTCACGGGAGTCCCGGTAGACTTTTTCGTCCCAGGTCCGGCTGCTGCGTTCGAACATGATCAGGTGTCCTTCGGCGGCGCCTACACGGTCCAGGTATTCGGCAGTCTGTGTCAGGCCCTGATTGAGCAGCTTCTCCGTGGTCACGCCGCGGCTCACCTTGACCTCGATCACGGCGCGCTGTTCACCGGCGGGGTGTTTCCAACGGATCAGCAGGTCGGTCCGCATGCGTCCGAGTCCGTACTCGCGTTCGATGTATCCGCCCCCGTTGATGATGCGCTGGAGAAAGGCTTGCAGCAGCAATTGGGGTCCGGACTCCTGGTAGTCGAACCGTCCCTCCCAGTGCTCGGAGTTTTCACGGAAGAACTGCTGGAAGTTCTCCAGGAGTTTCTCGATATCGAGCTGGCCGGACGCCGGGTCCACGTACCAGGCCGTGGCGGGCAGGACAGAGCTGAGGTTCGTGGTGGCGGCCTCGGTGAGGTAGCGTGGGATTACCTCGCGGTAGATTGGGTTGGCGATGTGCAGCCCGGCTCGCGTCTTGCGGACCAGCCCGAGGTCGATTGTGTAGCTCATGTCGTCGGTTGAGGCGGCCCCCTGGGATGCGTCAGCACCATCGAGAATCGGCTGGACTACGCGCCGCACCCGCTCCTCTCGAAGCTTGTCGGCGAGTTGGTCGATGTGGGTGACTTTGCGGACGATGAGTCGCTCCTTGGCTTCGTCGATCGCATCCATGGTGATGGGGTGGGCTGGATCAGCGAATTCCGGCATCCGGCTGGTCACCTCGTGTGCGAGTGCGTTGACCAGCCACGGCTGGCCCTGGGTCAATTCCCAAACCCGGTCGAAGACCGGCTCTTCGAACACCTGTCCCGTCTCCGCGGTGTGCTGCATGTAGAGCGTTCGAATGTCCACGGCGGTGAAATCGCCGAGCCGCAGTGACTCCGCTTTGATGTTGAATGCCGAGCCGCCGGCGATGACGGCGTTTTCCCGGGCGGAGTGAATCCGGTAGTCTTGGATGTCACGCACTCCACACAGGGCCACCGACTGTGGAAACCGCTCCGGGCGGTCCGGGTAGCCAGCGCGAAGCTGCCGTAGCAGCGAGAGCAGCGTATCACCGATCAGGGCGTCGACTTCGTCCAGGAACACCACCAGCGGCCGGACATCCTGACCGGACCAATCGGCAAGAATCTCCCCGATTGCGCCGGACAAATCACCTTCCGCGCCCAGCATCTCCCTGGCCCGCTCCGTGGGAAATCTGTCCTTCAGGTATGTAATCGCTGAGCTTCCGATGGCCCGGAGGATCGCACGGGTGGCGGCGGGGACGTCCTCCCGGTGAGCCTGGCCAGCTTCGATGTTGGTGCACACGGCCCGGTAACGGCCGGTCTGGTTCAGATGGCTCGCCAGGGCCCGCAGCACCGTGGTCTTTCCCGTTTGCCGCGGAGCGTGGAGAAGAAAGTACCGGCGCGATTCAATCAGAGTCAAAACCTGCCGCAGGTTGATCCGCTCCAAGGGAGGCAGCGCATAGTGGATATCGTGCTGGATCGGTCCTTCAGTGTTAAAGAAGCGCATCTCTACATTCCCCAGACACGGATGATCCGGCCGTTCACCTCGTGGGAGTTCCGGTAGACTTTTTCGTCCCAGGTCCGGCTGCTGCGCTCGAAGATGATCAGGTGTCCTTCGGCGGCGCCTACACGGTCCAGGTATTCGGCGGTCTGTGCCAGGCCCTGATTGAGCAGCTTTTCCGTGGTCACGCCGCGGCTCACCTTGACCTCGATCACGGCGCGCTGTTCACCGGCGGGATGCTTCCAACGGATCAGCAGGTCGGTCCGCATGCGTCCGAGTCCGTACTCGCGTTCGATGTATCCGCCCCCGTTGATGATGCGCTGCAGAAAGGCTTGCAGCAGCAATTGGGGTCCGGACTCCTGGTAGTCGAACCGTCCCTCCCAGTGCTCGGAGTTTTCCCGGAAGAACTGCTGGAAGTTCTCCAGGAGCTTCTCCATGTCGAGCTGGCCCGACGCCGGGTCCACGTACCAGGCCGTGGCGGGCAGAACGGCGCCGAGGTTGATTGTTGCGACTTCCGTGAGATAGCGCGGAATCACTTCCCGATAGATCGGATTTGCGATGATGAGCCCGCTTGGTGTCTTGCGGATGAGTCCCAAGTCGATCGTGTAGCTGACGTCATCGCTTGAGGCGGCGACCTGGGATGGATCGGAGCCCTCGAGGATCGGTTGAACCACGCGGCGCACCCGGGCCTCTTGGAGCTTATCGCCAAGCTGGTCGATGTGGGTGACTTTGCGGACGATGAGTCGCTCCTTGGCTTCGTCGATCGCATCCATAGTGATGGGGCGGCCCCGGTCCGCGTACTCCTGCATCCGGCTGGTCACCTCGTGTGCCAACGCGTTCACAAGCCACGGCTGGCCCTGGGTGAGTTCCCACACCCGGTCGAGGACAGCCTCTTCGAACACCTGTCCCGTCTCCGCGGTGTGCTGCATGTAGAGCGTTCGAATGTCCGCAGCGGTGAAATCGCCGAGCCGCAGCGACTCCGCCTTGATGTTGAATGCCGAGCCGCCAGTAATAACGGCGTTTTCCCTGGACGAGCGGATCCTGTAGTCTTGGATATCACGGACCCCGCACAGCAGGACCGACTGGGGAAAGCGTGAGGGCCGTTTCGGGTAGCCCGCCCGCAATTGTCTTAGCAACGAGAGCAGTGTGTCACCGATCAGCGCATCGACTTCATCCAGCAGAACTACGAGTGGGCGTGTGTCGTGCCCAGACCAGTCCGACAGTAGCGTTCCGATGGCACCCGCCAGGTCCCCTTCCGCAAACATCTCCCTGGCGCGCTGCCGCGGAAACTGATCGGCGAGGTGGAAGATCGCGTCGTCGCCGAACGCCCGGAGGATTGCCCGTGACGCGGCACCAACATCTTCACGGTGTGCCTGTCCCGCCTCAACATTCACGCACACCGCTCGATAACGGCCCTCGCGGTTCAGGTGCTGTACCAAGGCCCACAATAACGACGTCTTGCCCGTCTGCCGTGGGGCATGGAGAAGAAAATAACGCTGCGAATCGATCAGCGACAGGACCTGCTGAAGGTCGATCCTGTCCAGCGGTGGGAGCGTGTAGTGGAGATCTTCCTTGACGGGGCCTTCGGTGTTAAAAAAACGCACTCAACCCAGTGTAGTACCCGCCAACAAACTCAGCGCTTACTTGCGGCGCCTACGGGCTCTGGCTCCTCCACTCTGCCCGCCCACCTCCGCAAGAGCGACTGCAGTGTGTCCCGCGTGAGTGGCTTCGACACGTAGTCATCCATGCCGGCACTCAAGCACTGCTCCCGGTCGGCTCGCGGGCCCCCGCCGGTGACGGCGACGATCGCGGTGCGGTGGCCCTTCTCAGTCTTCCGGATCAACTCGGTGGCGGTCACCCCGTCCATCTCGGGCATCTGGATATCCATCAAAATCAAGTCGAATTGGCGGCGCATCACCGCCTCCACCGCCGCCCTGCCATTGCCTTCGATCTGGACCAGGCACCCCTCCTTCTCCAGCAGGTGCCGCGCCAGATTCTGATTCAAGGGATTGTCCTCGACCACCAGCACGCGCTTGCGTCCCGGCGCGACCGGGACCGGCATGGGCACCGGCTCACCCGCCCTCACCTGAAACGGGAGCGTGAACCAGAATCGGGATCCTACGCCCGGCTGGCTTTCGACTCCCAGTTGGCCGCCCAGCGATTCCACCAGTTGCTTGCAGATCGCCAGTCCCAGGCCGGTGCCGCCGAACTGGCGCTTGATGGACGAATTGGCTTGTGCGAATGGCTGGAACAGGCGCGGCAACTGGTCAGGCTCGATCCCGACGCCGGTGTCCTTCACGGCGAACCGAAGCACCACGCTGCCCGGGTCCCGGTTGACAGGCTCGACGGTAAGATGGACCGTACCGGCACGCGTGAACTTCACCGCGTTCGACACCAGATTGATCAGAATCTGCCGCAGCCGGTGGGGATCGCCGCTCAAGCTACGCGGAATGTCCGGGGAAAAGTCGCTGGTGAGCGTCACCTTGGCTTGATGCGCCCGGGCCGAGAACAACAGGCGGACTCCGGCGGCAACCGCGACCGGATCAAACGGAACAGCTTCGAACTGGGCCTGCTTGGCTTCCAAGCGCGAATACTCCAGCAAGCCGTTCAGAATCGTAATCAACGATTCAGCCGACTGCCGGATTGTCTCCGCATATTCCTTCTGTTCGTTGTCGAGCGGTGTTGTCAGCAACAGCTCGGTCATGCCCAGAACGCCATTCATCGGAGTCCGGATCTCGTGGCTGGTCTGCGCCAGCAGGCTGCTCTTGATGTCCGATGACTCCCTGAGCTGCCTCAACTGAGCGTTTACGCTTTCGTTCTCCGAGCGCAGGCCGGACGCGTACTGTTCCAGGCTGATCCGGGCCTCTTTCATGGCGGTGACGTCCTTGCCGGACCAAATCAGCACTGGCTCACCCGGCGGGGCGGTGATTGTCCAATACACCCACCGGTAGCCTCCGGAACTGTCGACCATCCGCACGAGCAAAGGGCAACTCGCCGGGCTGGAGTGGAGCTTGGCCACCGCGCTCACGGCCATGTCCTTGTCGTCCGGGTGAACCAAATCGAGCAGCCCCACGTCGGCTAATTGAGCCTGGCTGTACCCGAGCATCCCTGTCCAGGCGGGGTTGCTCTGCCGGATCCTTCCGTCCAGCCGGGACACGGCCATCAAGTCCGTGCACTCGAGGAACACCAGGCCGATGTCGCGCTCCTCCGTCTTCCGCTCACGGCGGCTTGCAGTCCGAAGGGCCCCAAAAACGGCTGCTGACGCAGCAGCGAATCCGGCGGCCGTGAGCGCAACCGTCTCTGCTGCCGCGGTGACCAGAACCGATCCTGGTTGTGGCACCTCAGGCATTCTCGTTCTGATAGTACTACAACCGATCGGGGGATTTGCCGGGCTCACACCAACATGGTCGCAATCTTTTGGGGGTCGTTACACACCACTATGGGTTGATTCCCGAACGCACCTAGGAGCGGAGTCCCTTCTGGCCCCGTCAACTGGCCGGTATGGTACTTATAAATATAGTCAGGATCTTTTAGCACGTTCCCGGTGAGAACGGCTACTACGTTCGAGGTCCCTTCGATCGCGCCGGCGCCGGTCAGCTTCCGGATACCGGCGAGCGTCGCCGCGGACGCTGGTTCGCATCCAATGCCGCATAATCCTACAGCGGCTTTGGCATCGGCGATCTCCTGTTCGGTGACTTTCTCTACGATTCCACTCGAGGCAACGACCTCCTGCCAAGCTTTCGGCCAGGAAACCGGATCGCCGATCTTGATGGCCGTGGCGAGCGTCTCCGGGTGTTCGACGGGCCGGAAGCTGTCGCGCGAGGGGTGCTGCATGAATTCATGGAACGGAGCCGAACCCGCCGCCTGGATCACGGCCAGCCTCGGAATCCGGCTGATCAGCCCAAGTTGGACCATCTCCCGGAGCGCCTTCCCAAACGCCGAAACATTGCCGAGATTTCCACCAGGCACGACGATCCAGTCCGGGGGATTCCAGTCGAGCTGATCCATCATCTCGACCAGGATCGTCTTCTGCCCTTCGATCCGGAACGGGTTGATCGAATTGAGCAGGTAGATTCCGAGTTCCTCGGCGAGCACGCGGACGAGCTTCAGAATCTGGTCGAAGTTCGCCTCCACCTGGAAGGTCTTGGCGCCATACTCCAGGGCCTGCGCGAGCTTACCGTAGCTGATGTTGCCGTGCGGAATGAAAATGATGGGCTGAAGCCCGCCCGCCGACGCGTAGGCCGCCATCGACGCGGACGTGTTCCCGGTGGAAACGCAGGCCACGCGCTTCATGCCGAGGCGCCGTGCCTGTGTGGCGCCGCAAGTCATCCCGTTGTCCTTGAACGACCCGGTCGGGTTGAATCCCTGGTGCTTGAATGTCAGCCGCTGGAGCCCCCCGTACCGCGCCGCGAACGGAGCGTCGAGCAAAGGCGTGTTTCCTTCGCGAAGCGTGATGACGTCGGCTGGATCCGGCAAGAACGGAAGCATCTCGCGGTAACGCCAGACCCCGCTCTGGTCGAGCGGGGCGTTGCTCATGCGGCGCTCCCGCCAGATCCGCTTCAGCCCGGCGGCGGACTCGGAAGGTTCGGGGCCGGTCACCTCGAGGAGCCCCCCACAACGGGGGCAGTTGTAGATGACCTCGGTGATCGGATACCGGGTGCGGCAGGCTGACTCGAAACAGATCAGGTCGGCGGACATTGATTTTCCAGGATCTCACGAACCCGCCGGCGGAAATCCAGGACCGGGCGGTTGCCGTATCAACTGGCATGCGATTGCGTACGCTCCTTCTCGCTCCCTGCGCGACGCTGACCGGCTGGATCGCATGGGACCTGACGCGAAGCCCCTCGGGGGACCTGCGCCGATTCGACCCCAGGGAGACCGGACGGATCGAGGCTGACATGTGGAGGTCGTACTACGAGAGGAGGCCCCTCGCGCTGTTCTCCCAGCTCACCGGGATGCTCCGGTCGCAGTACCACCTTCCGTTCTGGCGGTCCGTGGCCACGGGGTATCATGCCACGCGCGCCGCGTTCGTGTTCAAGGACGGAAAATCCCGCGCCGGCTACGAGAAGGCGTTGCCGGACCTCAACCGCTACTTCACCGCGATCGCACCGCCGGGGGTCTCTGTCGCGGAGGCGGCGCGATTGGAGCTTGAATGGTGGATCATTCACCGCCAGCGCGCGCAGTACGGCGAGGATGCACTCGCAGAGGCGCTCGCGAAGCTGCAGGAGCATCTCTACCAAGTCCCGGCCGCCAGATTCGCGGATCACGCCAAGCTTCGCGCGGATGCCATGCTCCGCCGCGACCGGGCGGCTGAAGGTACCGGAATGAACGAGGAGGAGTGGCGCAGAATCCGCGAACTGCTCGAGGCGTCCTGGACCAGCCTGTGGCGCGAGGTCAGGCATTAAATTGGAAGGAGCAGTGCGCCATAATGATGCGAAGACATCGCTATGAGGATTCTCCGCCCGCTCGCCATCGTATTCGCCGTCCGCGCCCTGGCACAAACGCCGAACGCGCAAATCACCGGACTCGTCACCGACCCCACGGGAGCCGTCATGGCCGGAGTGAAGGTCACGGTCACTGATGTCGACCGGCGGCAGGACCGCGCCACGGAAACGAATGAATCCGGCTCCTACCGCGTGCTTTTCCTGGGACCGGGCAACTATCGCGTCAGCCTTGAAAAGTCCGGGTTCAAGCCAGTGGTCCGGCCGGGAGTCACGCTGGCCGTGGATCAGGTGGCGCGCCTCGACTTCGCCCTCGAAGTAGGCGCGACCAGCGAGCGTGTCGAGGTGCTGGCTGACACGCCACTGCTCGACGCCGAGACCTCGTCACTCGGCCAGGTGATCGACAACAAGCGGATCGTCGAGCTGCCCATGAACGGGCGCAACATCATGAGCCTGGTGCAATTGAGCGCCGGGGTCCAACCGCTCTCCGGCATCAACGCGGGATTCTCCGAGACCGGGAACTTCTCCGCGTCGAACCTGTCGATGAACGGCGGGCGCGGGTCGCTGAACGCGCTGCTGCTCGACGGCGCCAACAACGCGGCGCCCGAACGCGAAGAGAACGCGGTGTCGCCGAGCGTCGACGCGGTGGAGGAATTCAAGGTCTACACCAACGGCGCCTCGGCGGAGTTTGGCCGGACCGCGGGGGGCGTGATCAGCATCGTAACGAAGAGCGGTACCAACGAGCTGCATGGCACCTTGTACGAGTTCTTGCGCAACGACCGGCTGGACTCGCGCGACGCCTTCGCCAGCGCCCGCGGAGTCCTGCGCTACAACCAGTTCGGTGGCACCACTGGTGGGCCCGTCTACGTCCCGAAGCTCTACAACGGCAAGGATCGCACTTTCTTCTTCTTCAGCTACGAGGGATACCGCAATCACTTCCCGGCGAACCGGCTGAACACGGTGCCCACTCCCGCGCAGCGCGAAGGCGACTTCTCAAACACGCGGCTTGCGAACGGGAACCTGCTGCCCATCTACGACCCTCTGTCGACCCGCGCCAACCCGGCCGGCGGATTCGCGCGCGACCTGTTCCCCGCCAACCGCGTTCCGACCGCGCGTTTTGACCGGATTTCGCGCGCCATTGTCGACCAGCGCGTCCCGCTGCCCAACCGGGCGCCCGCCAATCCGGTCACCAACGTTCAAAATTTCTTTCAGCAGGTGGGACGGCTGATCGACAACGACCAGTGGATGGGCCGCTTCGATCACAACCTGACGTCGAATCACCGCGTGATGTACCGGCTTACGTACAACCGCAACATCGTCGGCGGGGACCGCGTGTGGACCCAGTCCGACGACGAGTTCGTGCGCAACTACCAGCAAGCCGTCGCGTCCTGGACCCATACGCTGAGTCCGCGGATGGTCGGCGACTTCCGCGCCGGCTATGTGCTCACTGTGATCACACGGCATCCCCAAAGCAGCCGCACGGATGTCGAGGCCTTGAACTACCCGGCGGTGCTGCCCCGGCTGCACTTGCCCCAGCACGTGATCGCCGACTTCACCACGATCGGCGGCAACTCGATCGTCGACGGTGGGCTCTCGACAATCTCAGCGTCGGAGACTCTGACGCGGACGATGGGCAGCCACACGCTCAAGTTCGGAGGCGAGGCGCGCGCGATCCGCCGCAACCGTTACCAGTTCGGCGGCCTGAACGGAACATTCAACTTCAACCGGGACCTCACCGGGAATCCGCAGCAGCCGGCCAACACGGGCTACGGTGTGGCGACGTTTCTCCTCGGCGCTGTAAACGCGGGCAACATCACGGTGGGAGAGAAGCGCCATGAGCGTGGCAAGTACTACGCGGCATTCGTTCAGGATGACTGGCGCGTGGGCCGGCGCCTGACGTTGAACATCGGGTTGCGCTACGACGTGGAGACACCGCCAGTCGACATCTACAACCAGAAGTCGAACTTCAACCTTGATCGCGTGAATCCGGTGACCGGAGTGCCGGGAGTGCTCGAATACGCAGGGGTCAACTTTGGCCGGAGTCCGGTGCCGGTGGACTTCAACAACTGGGGTCCGAGGCTCGGCTTCGCCTACACGGTGGAGGGCAGCACCGTGATCCGCTCATCGTACGGAATCTTCTATCAACCCGACTTCACGACGTTTGAAAGCAACCAAGGGTGGAGCGCGACGACTCCCTTCAACGATCCGAGCATTGGCCCGCGCCCAACTTTCTACTTGTCGGAGGGTCCGAGGCCGGGGTCGATCATCAGTCCGCCGGGATCTTCGCTCGGCGACGCGGGTTTCCTCGGCCAGGGCGTGAGCACGCGGCTGGGAACGGACCGGACACCCTACGTCCAGCAGTGGAGTTTCGGCGTTCAACGTGCGCTGCCCGGCGACTGGAGCGTGGAGGCGGTCTATACGGGATCGAAGGGGACCAAACTCGGCCAGGGCGGGGACAATGACGACATCAATGAGCTGCCGCCGCAGTTCCTGTCGCAGGGACTGGCGCTGCAACAGCAGGTGGCGAATCCGTTTTTCCGGGCCGGTGCATTCGGAGCGACGGTGCCGCGGTCGCAGTTGCTGCTGCCGTATCCGGCCTACCGTGGGGTGTCGGTGACTGCTCCCCACTGGGGCAGTTCCATCTACCATGGGCTTCAGTTCACGGCGCGGCGGCGATTCCGGTCCGGATTCTCACTGCTGGCCTCATTCACCGCGGGCAAACTGATTGACGACATGGCGCAAGGCGTCAGCAGCGGGTTCACCGGATTCAATCAAGGGGTCAGCGGCACGCAGAGTTTCTACAACAGGCGCGCGGAGCGGTCGATCTCCCCGGGTGACATCGCCCGGCGCCTCGTCATCAGTGGCATCTATACGCTGCCGTTCGGGAGGGGCCAGCGCTGGGTGAAGAACGGCATCGCGAGCTGGATCATCGGAGGATGGCAGCTTGCGGGTACGAACACGCTGGCGGGAGGGGTTCCGGTGGCGATCCGTGGCGCGCAGAACTTCGCGGCGGACCGGCCGAACAGCCTGGGCCGCAGCGGGGAGCTGCCGCGGCCGGAGCGCACCGCCGGGCGGTGGTTCGACACGTCCGCGTTCTCGCTGCCACCGCTCTACACGTTCGGCAACGTGGGCCGCGTGCTGCCGGACACCCGGGGTCCGGGCGTGTTCCAGCTCGATGCGAGCATCCATAAGTTCTTCCCTTTGGGCGAGCGGTTCCGCGTGCAGTTGCGCGGAGAGGCGTTCAACGCGACCAACATGGTCAACCTGGGCATGCCGAACGTGAACATGCTGGCAACCGACTTTGGGCGCATCGGCGGGACTCAGACGCCGGCGAGGATTATTCAGGTGGGCGCGAAGGTGATTTTCTAGTCTGACAATCAGCTTCGTTCGCTGTGCCGCTACTCCGTTTCACGGATGTGCCTGAGCCGGGCGCGCTGTTCCCCGGTCAGAGCCGATTGCGATCACGCGCGGAAGGTCAGCCCGCTCGATCATGACGTCAATATCGCGGGTGAGCGACGCGTGCTCCGGGCCGGTGTTCTCCACGTGTAGAAAGACGGCGAGGCCCCCAATCAGCTCGTGCGGACCACCTGCGTCTTCCAAGGGGACCGACAGCTTCTGGAATGTGCCGATGAGCTCGAACAGGCGTTCGTCGAACAAGAGGTTTTACGCCTCGTCCGGAGAATTTGTGCGTATCTGGGGAGCTCAGGGCTCGGGCTGAGTGCGGAAGCGGTGGAGCTTTCGGCAGGTCGCATCGAAGGATCGTTGTTCGTCTTCCGATCCGTTGTACAACAGCGGTCCTCCGTCCTCGTGAACTACCTTGCTCAGCAGCCGGTCTGCCGGCAACCTTCTCAGAGAAGGATCAAAGTTCAGGTAGCGGATGATCTCTCCGCCCAGAAGCCAGAGATTGTCCACATGCCGGCGGATCGTCTTTGGGGAAAGGCTGGATAAGGCCAGATGCTCGATGAAGGGCTGGAAGCAGGTGACCAGTTCTTCTCCCGGTGGCACGTCCTTCTCCACCCCCATCCATGACCGCGGCCAACGATCCAGATCCTGGCTATAAGCGGAAGCTTGGGAAGCGGCCTGCGGCGAGGCGCGAGGGATTGCCCTGGAACTTTCCCGCTTCGCCTTGATCCGCGCCATGGAACTGACCACGATTCTAAACCACTGCCATCATCAGCGGGGATTCGTCTACCAGCACGCTCGCTTTGGCCCTGACAAGAACACCGTCGAAGTGGCGGTGCGGCCGCGGCAGGGCACCGCGGCGATCTGCTCGGGGTGTCAGAAGCCGGCGCCGGGTAATGACCACCTTCCCGAGCGGCGCTTCGAGTTCATCCCCTTCTGGTTCCCTGGAGCGATGGCAAACACCAGTCCACCAAGGCTCACATGCTCTTCCTGGCCCGCTGGGCGCGCAAGCTCTCCTGGAAGGAAAGCCTTCCGCACTTCCTGGGATCGGGTTTGCGACGCCGTCGAGTACGTGGTCGGCTGGGGTTTGAAGCATCGCACCCTGGAATCGATCCGTGCCATCGGCGTAGACGAAATCCAGTACGCCAAAGGCCACAAGTACCTGACGCTGGTCTATCATATCGACCAGGGCATCACCCGCCTGCTCTGGGTCGGCTTCCAGGGTTTCTTCACCGTCATTGGTGAAAACTGGCCTCGCAGATCGAGTTCGTCTGCTCGGACATGTGGCAGCCCTACCTGGACGTCATCCGCGAGAAATGCCCGCAAGCCCTGAACATCCTCGACCGCTTCCACATCGTAGCCAAGATGAATACCGCCCTGGACGAGGTGCGCGCCGGCGAATCCCGCCACATGGCTCATCTGCTCCGGGGCCTCATCGCACTCCCAACACGTCCAGCGCCTTCAACACCACCGGATCCCGCCGCGCCTCCACCTCATCGCCCTTTTCGACCCCCAACGCCTGATTGAAGATCTCCTGGTGCAGCCGCGCGCGGACCCACTCAATCTCTGCTGTCCACTCGGCAACTCCCGGCTGGATCCGCCGCTCGGACAGGTATAGCTTCAGGTCGTCCATCATCGCATTGGGCACCTGGAACGCGGGTTCCACTTTGCCCAGCTTCTGAATCGCCACCGTGGCGAACTGGGTCAACACGCCGCTTGCATCGAGCACGGTGCGGAGGCGGGTCTGCCGTTCCGGATGGACAGTGAAGTCGGGTTCGATTCCGCCTCCTCCGCGCACCTTCCGGCCCTTCTCGGTGACGAACTCGCCTTGCTGTTCGAGCGAGGCCCAGCGCGGAGTCTGGCCTTCCAGCGCGCCCTCTTTGAGTGGACGTTGAATCGAGCGTCCGCTCGGGGTGAAGTAGAAGGCGGTGGTGAGCGCGATTCCCGTCCCTTGTGAAAGCGGGTAGACGCTCTGGACGAGCCCCTTGCCGAAGCTCGGGACGCCGATCACCGTCCCGCGGTCGTAGTCCTGCATCGCGCCCGCGACGATCTCGGACGCGCTAGCGCTCTTCTCGTTCATCAGGATCGTCAACGGAAAATCGTAACGGGGCCAGTTGCCGGGGACTTCGGTTTCCTCTGCCTGGCGTGCGCGTCCCCGCACGCTGAGCAGCTTCTTTCCAGCGGGCAGGAACAGAGCGCTGGCTTCGAGCGCCGACGTCAGCACCCCGCCGGGATTATTGCGCAGGTCCAGCACGAGGCCCTTGAGGGATGCGCCGCCCAGCTTGTCGATCGCTTCCTTGAGCTGCTTGCCGGTGGGCACCTCGAAGCTCGTCACGCGCACATATCCGATCCCGGGACGAAGCTCATAGGCGCGGTCGACCGAAGGTGAGGCGAGTTCTTCGGGCACCAGCGTGAACGGGAGCAGCCGGGATGCTCCGGCGCGGCGGACGTCGAGCTTGGCCTCCCGCCGCCGGCTCTCGCCCAGCAGCCCGACAAGCTGCTCCATCGTCAGCCAGTCGAGCCGGACTCCATTGACAGCCACGATCTCGTCCCCGGGCTGGATTCCGGCGCGCGAGGACGGAGTCCCCGCCAAGGTCTGCAACACGATCACACGGCCGGGGAGCACCGACACCACGGTCCCGAATCCCTTGGAAGTGGAGCGTTCCATCTCGCGCAACTGGTCGAACTGCGAGGGGGAGAAGAAGACCGTGTGCGGGTCCAACTGCTTCAGCATGCCCGGTATGGCGCCTTCGTAGATCGCCGTGTTGTGGTCGATGGGCGTGGCCGCCTCGGCTTCGATCAGTCCGTAGACGGTCGCGAAGCGGTGGAGCTCGCGCTCCATGTCAGAGGCGGCCGCGAACAGCAGGAAGGCCCAGGCGAGCATCAGCCATCAATTCTAGCTGCTACAATCTCCCCGTGGCGAAACTCGTGACCGGCACTTCAGGGTTTTCTTACCCGGCCTGGAAACCAGCGTTCTATCCCCAGGATTTGCCGGCAAAGAAGTTCCTGAACTACTATTCCACCCGCCTGAACGGGGTCGAGATCAACTACACCTACCATCGCCTCCCCTCAGCTTCCACGGTCGAGAACTGGCTTGAGGACACCGGCCCCGGCTTCGTGTTCGTCCTCAAGGCCCACCAAAAGCTGACCCACATCCAGCGGCTCCAGCGGTCGGAGTTCACGCAGGTGTTCTTCAAGTCGGTCGACGCGTTGCGGATCAAGGGGCGGCTTGGACCGGTGCTGTTCCAGGCGCCACCCAACCTCGCGCTCGATCTCGACCGGCTCCGGGGATTCCTCGAAGACTTCCCGGCTGATGTCCGCTGCGCTTTCGAATTCCGCAACAAGTCCTGGTTCACCGAGCCGGTCTATGACCTGCTCGAGAGCAAGGGCATCGCGTTGTGCCTGGCCGAGTCCGACAAACTGACCGTACCGGAGCGTGTCACCGCGGATTTCGTCTACTTCCGGCTGCGCAAGGAGACCTACCCGCCGGAGGAGCGGGCCGATTTCGCCGCCCGGGTGAAAACCCTGATGAACCGCGGCCTGGATTGCTACGTCTTCTTCAAACACGAGGACACTCCGGACGGTGCGCTTTACGCCGAAGAGCTTTTGAAGACTTCCTGACCGGAATCCGATAGGATAAGGAGATCCGTACCTCAATCTGGGGGGACACCCCTGCGGAGGCGTTCTGCAACCAGGGTCCTTGGTAATACATCTATGCATTTGGTAAATTTTAAGGATGGGGTCGCCCGAGTCTGAGGTAGCGTTGCACTTCTTCGCATTCATCGTTTGTTTGATTTTTCTGCACCCTGCCGCGTCCGCTGAGGAAGCTGCCGGGGAACGCGCCGCGGATGAGATCCTGGACCGGTACTTTACCGCCACCCGCAGCCAGCAGGAGTACCTGAAGGACCTGTCGATGGAGGCTGATTTTGAAGCCAACGTCCCGAACTTGAAAAAGTCGGGCCGGCTCCACGCTCTCCGCTATATTTCGAAGATCGGGCAAATCACCTACCGCGTGTTGTCCCAGCAGGGTGACCGGGGCGTGAACAAGGACGTCATCGCCCGCTATATCCAGGCCGAGATGCAGGCGGCGGAAAAGAGCGGGATCGGCATCAACCACGACAACTACAAGTTCAAGTACCGGGGCCAGCACGGAACTGGGGATTGGCAGTTGCACCTGTTCGAGCTCGATCCGAAGCAGAAACGGGTTGGCTTGTTCAAGGGCTGGCTGTGGGTGGAGGCGCGGACCGGAGTCCCGGTGCGCGAGCAGGGGGAGTTCGTCAAGAGCCCGTCGATCTGGCTGCGCAAGATTTCCTTCGTGCGCGATTACGAGTTGAAGGAAGCCCTGTCGGTCCCGTCGAAAATTGAGACCAGCATCGAGACCCGGATTGTCGGGAAGGCTGAGCTTACGATCCGCTACACCAACCTCAAGAAGGGGGACGCGCCGCCGGCGGTAGACGCCCAGATTGCGTCCAACTGAACTGACGTACCATGGAGTAGAGTATGCGGACTCTCTTCCTGAATCCGCCGTCGTTCGAGGGGTTCGACGGCGGGGCGAGCTCGCGATGGCCGGCAACGCGCGAGATCGAATCGTATTGGTATCCCGTGTGGCTCTGCTATCCGGCCGGGATGCTGCCGGACAGCAAAGTGGTGGACGCGCCGCCGCACAAAGTTTCGATCGAACAGACCGTAAAGATGGCAGGCGACTTCGAGTTGCTGGTGCTGTTCACCTCGACTCCGGGCTTCCACGTCGACGTCAAGATGGCGGAGATGATGAAGGACACCAACCCGAAGCTGAAGGTGGCGTTTGTGGGTCCGCCGGTTACCGTGGAGCCGGAACAGTCGTTGACCGCTTCGCGCGCGATCGATTTCATCGTCCGCCGGGAGTTTGACCACCAGATCGCGAGCTTCGCTCAAGGAAAGCCGCTGGCGGAGATTCCCGGAGTGAGCTTCCGCGCCAACGGCGGGTTCCAACACAACCCGGAGGGCGGCTTCATTGAGGACCTCGACTCGCTGCCCTGGGTCACCAAGGTCTACAAGCGCGACCTCGATTTCCGCCGGTACAACGTGCCGTTCCTGCTCAATCCCTTTGTCAGCTTTTACACCTCGCGCGGATGTCCGGCGATGTGCACCTTCTGCCTCTGGCCGCAAACGCACTCGGGCCACCGGTGGCGGCTGCGCTCGGTGGATGACGTGGTGAATGAGGTCCGGTGGACGCTCGAAAACTTCCCCGGGCTCAAAGAGATCTTCTTCGACGACGACACGTTCAACTACCGCAAGGAGCGGACCATCGAGTTGTGCCGGAAGCTCAAGGACCTGAAGTTTACCTGGTCCTGCACCTCGCGCGTGACCACCGACCATGACACGCTGAAAGCGATGCGCGAGGCCGGGTGCCGGCTCATGATTGTCGGCTACGAGTCGGGCGACCAGCAGATCCTCAAGAACATCAAGAAGGGCGCCACCATCGACATGGCGCAGCGGTTCACCCGGAACGCGCACTCGCTCGGGTTGACAATCCATGCCGACTACATCGTGGGATTGCCCGGAGAATCGCGCGAGTCCATCCGGCGGACCATCGATTTCGCCAAGAGCCTCGACACCGAGACGATCCAGGTGTCGATCGCTCATCCCTATCCCGGCACCGAGTTCATGGACTACGTGAAGAAGAACGGGCTCATCACGATCGACTCGATGACGGACGATCAGGGGCACCAGCTTCCGAACATCCATTATCCGGGTCTGGACCGCGCGGAGCTGGTCGATTGGGTGGAGCGATTCTACGGCGAGTATTACTTCCGGCCCAAGGCCGCCTGGCGTGTGATGCGCAAAGCAGTGTTCGACTCGGACGAGCGCAAGCGGCTGTACAAAGAGGCGCGCGAGTACCTGGCTCTGCGCTCCAAGCGGAAGCGGTTCGTCGCCGAGCAGCGCAAGCACAATCCCAGCGCGTTTGCCTCCGGCGGCTGAGCGTGAGCCGCGCCGTGAAGACCGCGGTGTTCGTCGCGATCGTGGTGGTGTCGAACACGGTGGGGAACCTGTTCCTGTCTTTGGGGATGAAGCAGCCAGGAGCAGGTCCGTTGGCGGCGTTGCTGAATCCGTGGGTGCTCGCCGGAATCGCGCTGCTCATCGTGTGGACATTCAGCCGGATGGCGCTGCTGAGCTGGGCGGACCTGAGCTTCGTGCTTCCGGTGACGTCGCTTGGATATGTACTGAACGCGATCCTTGGCCTTGTGGTGCACGGCGAGAGGATCACCACGGAGCGGTGGCTCGGTACGCTGCTGATCGTGGCGGGTACGGCACTCGCGGGATCGACGCCTCCGGATTCCAGACGCGCATGAAGTGGATCCTGGTGGCGGCGATCGTTGGCTCGACGGTGGCGAGCGACCTGCTTCAGGCGTGGGAGATGCGCAAACAGGGCGAAGTGTCCGGGCTCTCCTGGATCGGCCGCGTGCTCCGCCGCTGGGGCATGATCGCCGCGTTCGTGTGCAACGGCATCTCGTTTTTCGCGCTGCTGCAGCTCCTTGCGATCAGCGATCTCAGCTTCGCCGTGCCGGTGACGGCCGCGAGCCTGGTAGTGGAAACGATGCTCGCGCGAATGCTCCTCGGCGAGCACGTTCAGCCCCGCCGCTGGACCGGCTGCGTCCTGGTGGCGGCGGGCGTCGCGCTGCTGGCGAACGGATGATCACACTTGGCTGCGTGGTGGCGATCGGCTACCAGATCTTTGCGCTGCTCGCCTGCCTGCGCTTTCTCGCGCGGCGGGATCCGGAGCCGGCCGGCACTCCCCCGGTTTCGATCCTCAAGCCGGTGCATGGGCGCGACCCGGAGTTCCGGGAAGCGATCGAGTCGCATGCACGGATTGAGTATCCCGCATACGAGGTCCTGTTTTGTGCCGCGACGGTGGCGGATCCGGCGATGGAGGATGTGCGCAGGCTGAAGGACGGTCCGTTGGGGCTGCGGGTGGCGATCGTGCCCGGTGTGACGTCGTTCCCGAACGGCAAGGTAGGGCGCCTGCGTGACCTGGCGGCCGCGGCCCGCTTCGATACGCTGGTGGTCAACGACAGCGACATCCGTGTGAGACCGGACTACCTGCACCGGATCACCGCTCCGCTCGCCGATCCGCAGGTTGGCATGGTCACCTGCCTGTACCGTGCGCGGGCGAAGCACCTGCCGGCGATCGCCGAGGCGGTCGGGATCGCGACGGACTTCGCTCCGAGCACCCTGGTCGCGCCATTCGTGGGTGTCAAGGAGTTTGGACTCGGGTCGACGCTTGTGTTCCGGCGCCGGGATCTGGAGGCTATCGGCGGGTTCGAGGCGCTTGCGGACTACATTGCTGACGATTACCAGCTTGCCAAGAGGATCACCGGACTGGGACTTCGGGTCCACTTGTCGCGGACGGTTGTGGAGACCAGTCTGCAAGGGGAGACCTGGGCCGAGGTGTGGGCGCATCAACTGAGGTGGAACCGGACGATCCGCGTCAGCCGAGGGGCCTACGCGGGGCTGTTCGTGACACAGGCTACGGCGTGGGCGCTGGCTGCGGCAGCAACGGGACTCTGGAGCCTGGCGGCATTGACGTTGGCGGCTCGCATGGCCATGGCCCTGACGGCTGGACTGGCGGTGCTGCGCTGTCCGCTGACGGCGCGCTACTGGTGGCTGGTCCCGGCGCGGGACCTTTTCGGAACGGCGGTGTGGGTGGCGGGACTGGCGGGGAACCGGGTGCAGTGGCGGGACAAAGCGATCCGCCTCACGGCGGACGGTAGAATCGAGCCCTGAAATGCGAAAGGACCGGCACAAGGCCGGTCCCTTCGGTTGACGGCAAACTACCGGGTGGCGATCGCGATGACCGGAGCGTTCTCCGGATACACGAACCCACCGCCTGGAGCCGGAAGGATGACGCCGATGGGCCGGTTGCTGCCCGTCGGAGTTCCGTCCGGAATCTCGAGGTGGATTTCGTACACGCCGATATTCTCTTGCTGGTAGACCGCTCGAACCAGCCGCACACCAGAATCGTTCAGCCCGACGATCGGTTCCACCATCATCCGCTGGTCGGCAACACCGGGGACACCGGTGTTCGCCCGCGGCGTGGTCTGTCCGCCACCGGTGATCAGCACTTTGATCACGTCTCCCCACCGGCCCGGGTTCTCCGGCGTGATGAACGTGTTGTCGGACACCTTCTGTGCCACGGCGTAACGGCGTCCCTGGCCGTCCGTGGTTTCAAAGATGCCGGGCTGAAGCGCGACCACCCGCACGCCGGTGATGACCGTTTGCGTGTTGCCGCTGCGGACCGTGACGTCAGTAGTACCCGGCTGGACTTCGAACGGAACCTGGAGCGTTACCGTCTCCTGGCCGTTCTGGTTGCAGACGGCGAGCAGCGGCGCCAGGAACGAACCGAACTGTACTTCCACATTGGCGAGCCGCGTGGGATAGGGACCAATGGCGGTTTGGCCTTGGACGCATCCGCGCAACTCGGTGGCGTAACCGGATCCGGTCATGTTGAACAACCCGCCCGGACTGACCGCACCCCGCTCATTTGAGGCTGCGTTGAAGAAGTCCGTCGCCGTGACGCGCGGACCCGGGGTCTGGACCGTCAGGTTGAACGTCGCCGTTTGATTGAGGCCCGCAACCACCGCGTTGACGATCACCGGTCCCGCGGTGGCGCCCGCCCGGATGTTGGCGGCGGCGCGGCCGAGGTTATCCGTGGTCACCGTGGTCTGCGTGCCTCCGGTCACGAAGGTCGCCGGACCACCCGCGATCGAGAAGGTCACCTGCTGGTTCGGAACCGGCTGGTTGCGGTTGTCGTTCACCTGCACGATGATGGGCGAGGCGAAGCTGGTGTTGATGAACGCCGTTTGGGTGTCGCCGCTCACCTTGACCAATGCGGCCACCGTGGCGCGGATCGTGAGGGTAAACACGGCCTGCGGATTGTTTCCGCCCAGTGCCGTCACGCGGATGGTAACCGTTCCGGGAACCAGGCCCAGCCGGATGTTGTTCTGGCTTCGACCGTTCGCGTCGGTCACGGTGTTCTGGTTGGCCAGGATCGCTGAACCGGACACGACCTCCCAGCGCAAGGTGACGTTGGGCAGGAACGTGCCGCCACCGTCGTCAAGCTGAACGACCAGAGGGTTGGGGTTGGTGTTGGGATCGGCGGCCTGCTGGTCGCCCGCGATAGCCTTCAGGTTTGAAGGGTCACCCGGGTCCACCGTGATCTGCATGACCTGCTCGGAGAAGCCGCCTAGCGAAATCTTGCCGATAGTGCGTCCTGCCTTTCCGCTCAGCTTCAAGTCGCAGGCCACGATTCCGTCAGCACCCGATAGCGGCACCGGACGGGGCGAGCACGACGCCACCGGGCCTACCGCGGGATCCCGGTTCTCAGAGGTCACGGATAAACCAACGCATGGGATCGGAGAACCAAGCTGCGACCCCGAGGAGGATGTGAAGACGATCCGTAGAGCATTGAGCAGCGTAGTTCCCGTTTTGCCGCGCACGTTGAATATTCCGCTCTCCGGGACCATGAAGATGGTCGACGGGGGCGGGGACGGGTTCCCGGAGTTCAGGTCGAACGCCAGGTACGTGGTGGCGCACAGGTTTTGCGTAATGGTGGTGTTGTTGATGGTGGCAGAAACCGTTCCCTTTGAGGAAAGAATCGAGTTTCCAAAGCCGACGACTCCCGCCGCCCGGAGGGTATTCCGCGCGAAGCCATTGGCGTCGGTGTTGGTGACCCGGCGTTCCAGGACATCGGTGAACGCTCCATCATCCCACCGTGTTCCGCCTTCGGTAATGTTCCAGGTTACTGGAACGTTCGCCGCTGGCCTTCCAGGAGAGGAAAGGACCTGGACGACGTACTCGAGATTGGACCGGTTGCCTTCCGTGACCACCTGCCCGTCGCCGGAGATAATCTCGATCGAGGGACCACCCTGCTGGCCTCCGCCACCCGTTCCGTCGGGCGCCACTACTGTGAAGCGGAACGAGACGGAAGGCCCGTTCTGCGGCGTCGCCAGGAACGTGAAGTCACCCGGAACTCCGGGGGCTACGATCGTGACGTAGGCCAAGCCTTCTGAATTGGTGGTCACCGTGGCGGGACCCTCGAAAGTGGGGCTGCCTTGCCCCGGCGAAAAGGTGACCTGGGAAAACTGGATCGGCCGGCCGGTCGAACTGATTACCTTCACTCCCACCGGCAGCATTCGGGCGCCTGGCCGGATCACTGGCTGGAGCGTGTTCAGTGGCACCACGCCGCCAATCGGATCGGGCGGGTTGGTCCCGCTGACCGGCACCAGCGTGGTGAAGCCCGGCAGGAAGTTCAGCCGGAACTCGGCGATCATCGCCGGGTTGCCCGCATAGTTCATGTCGTAGATCGTGTTCGAAGCTGCTGCCGACAAGCGGTTCAGTGGCGCATGAACCACGGCCCGCAATGCGCTGGGATATTCATTGCTGAAAGCCACCGAATCGACGATCTGAATCGGACCGAGGTTCGCGAATTGCGGGTCGCCAGCGCCTGTCGGCAGCGCCAACTGCTCCCCGAGCGCTGGAACCGGCGGGATGGCGAAATCGATGATCCGCTCGCGCAGGGTTGAGCCGGTTGTTGTGATTCCGTAGGCGCGGCTGAGTCCAGCAATCGCGAGTTTGTTGATCTGGCTTCCCCCGAGGTCGGTCGTGGTCAGGCCAACGAAGTTGCCCGGGCCGTTGAAGGTCAGGTTCAGGAAATAGAGTGTGGTGCCGTTGGTGGCCCGCTGATTGATAACGAGCGCGCGGGTTCCGTCAGGAGTGCACTGCACTGCCCCCAGCTTCGTATTATTGAACACGAACTCGCGCCGGAAGAAGTTCCGGTCGAAGGTCGGGTTGGATGCCGGGTTCACCCGGTTCGGGTCAATCTCAATGATCCGGCGCTCGGCGCTCAGGTAGACCATGCCGTTCGCGCAGGTTGTCAGGAAGGTATCCTCAGCCGTGCTGGTAAACTCGATACCCTGAATGGTGCCGGCCGGAACCGGCGACCCGGTCGAGAGATTGACCACGTACAGGCTCTGGGTCAACACACTCACGATGAACACGAACCGTGAGTCTTGGCTGAAGGCCATGGCCGCCGGACGCTGGCCCACGTCAATGAAGTTGAACTGGATCTCGGAGTCGTTCTCCGTTTCGAAAACCCGCAAGTTTCCCGCCACGACAACCAGGCGCCGCCCGTCCGGGCTCAAAGCCGCCGCGGTGATCTGCTGGCCCAGGTTAATCGCATCCCGGGCAGGCTGGTAATTGCTGTTCAGGACAACAATGCTACCCTGGGTGCTGCGGGAGATTACATAATACTTGGTTGCGGCCGGGGTTGCCCCGGTCCGCGTAAATACGGCATACGTGTCGGTGGAAGCGTTGAAATTGCCAGCCAGTGCGAGCGGCGTGTTGGCGTAAACCGTTCCCGTGACAGTCGTAGCGCCAGTGAACGACGGTACAACAAAGACACTATTGGCGTGCAGTACAGCTCCGGCGGCTGCGACCGCAGCCGTTAATCGGAAAGCTAGACGTGACAAAGGGACCTCCAGAGGGAGTGGTGGTGGGACGCGGTGGACGCAACCTTAGTTTAGCACGGAGGAAATCCATCTCAAAATCAGGAAGATGCGAGTGTCTATCCCCCGGCAAGGGGGGCAAAAGAAAAGGGCGGACCAGAAGGTCCGCCCGTTACCTAGCCTGCTCTGTTCTAGAACTGCACCATGACGGTGATGTTCATCAGCGGCTGGCCGCCGAGGGACGCCGTCCGGGGGTCATCGAGAAGCTTGCCAAACGTCTGCGGGTTCCGGAAGTCCACGACATTCGATGGGCCGGTGAAGTTGTAGTTCTTCAGCGCGTTCTGGAAGTCGTAACGGATCTGAGCCCGCCTCTTTCCGTCCTGGCCGAAAGTGAAGTTCTTCTGGACTGAAGCCTGTGCCCACACCAATCTGGGCCCGGTGACGATGTTGCGTCCGGCGTTGCCCACCCCGAACTCGCCGGGATAGGCAAAAGCCGCCATGTCAACCACCGCGGGCCGGTTGACGGTGACGAACCGGTCGCCGCCGCCGTTGTTCCACCGGCTGAAATCATACACCGGAGTCCCAACCAGGCTGGGCCGGCGGGCGCCCGCGAAGCCCGGGTAGTTGTTGTTCGACGGAGCGTTGGTGTAGCTGAAGTTGATCGGGTTCCCGGACTCGATGGTCTGGATCCAGGACAGCTCCAGGCCGCTCATGATCCAGTTCATCGCACGGTTCCCGCTGGTCCAGCGCTTGCCCTTGCCAAGCGGCAGCTCCCAGTTGACCGTGCCGATATAGCGGTGGTTGCGGTCATAGCCGGCGCGTCCCTTTTCAAGACCCCGGTTCTGGATCGGGGCGACCCCACCACCCGCGTTATCGGTGTCGGCGCTGTTGATCGCCTTCGAGAACGTGTAGAACGTCATGAAGTACAGACCTTGCGACATGCGCTTCTCCATCTTCAGCGTTCCGGAATGGAACGTCGAATGGCCGAAGTTGGACCGCATGTTCACGTTGCCGAAGTTCGGGTACGGGCGGAAGTTCTGCGCCGCCGCCAGCACTTGAAGCTGCCGGGCCCGGTCGCCGGCCGCGAAATCGATCGGGAAGGTGTTCAACTCCCAGCGCTCGATCAGCCCGACGCTGCCCGAACCCTGGTAGCTCAGCTCAACCAGGTAGTCGCGGGTGAACTCGTGCTGGACGCTGGCGTTCCAGTTCATGGCGTAGGGATTGCGCAAGTTCGGGTCCCAGTAGTTGACGCCGCGTCCACCGAAGTTGGTTCCCACGAACGGAGCCACACCGTTGACGATGCGTGGCGAAGGCGGCGCTGTTCCGCGGCTGATCTGGTAGATCGGGGTCGGGTCGCCGGGGGCCGGCTGCTGGACGGCAATCCCCTGGTATTCGTCGTACATTTCGCGGCCCGCCGGGAACTTCACGTCCACCGTGTAGAATCCGAAACCGCCGCGGAATACCCACTTTTCGAGGGGATGCCACGCCAGTCCCAGGCGGGGGTTGAAGTTGTTATTGTCGCGCCGGTTGAGGCCGCTGGTCGGGTGGGTGATCGCGCCAGGGCCGCCGGTGAGGGAGTCGCGGCCGTTGGGGTCGAACTGGCTCATCAATCCGTACTTGGTGTTGAACGGGCTCTCGTTGGAGTACCGGAGTCCGGCGTTCACGGTCAGAGTCGGCGTCACCTTCCAGTCGTCCTGGAAGTAGAAGCTGTGGATCGAGGAGCGGGGCAGCCAGCTCGTCAGCTCGCTGGTGAATGTAGCTGAAGTGACGTAGCCGCTCAGGAAGCCGGCGAACGGGCTGCCGGTGTTGGCGAGCGCGACGCCATTGGGCTGGAGTCCGGTGGTGGAGCCGGAGAAGTCGAACCGGACCGGGTTGGCGAGGATGGCCGAGTTGAGGCGGAACCGCAGCAGCTCATAGCCCATCTTGAAGGCGTGCTTGCCGCGAAGGTAGGACAGGTCGTCGCGGAACGAGACGGTTTCGTTGACGGTGCGATTGGGCGTTGCGCCGCTCAGTCCATAGATCGAGGTGGGCGAGATCCCGTTGTCGCCGCCGCCGCCGAAGGCTGGCATCAGGTCGGCGTTGACGTTCGGAATGCCGAGCTGTTGGGCCCAGTTCTGGCCGAATGACGCAACTTCAAGCTGAGAGCGGCGGCGCGTATATCCCGCGCGGGCATCGTTGACGAGCGAGGGGGACACGATCCAGGTCTTGCCGAACGACGTCAACTGGTTGCGCGACGGCGAGAAGTTGCCACGCAGGTGGTCAAAGGCGGGGGTCTCGTCCTTGATATTCCAGGGCCGCTGGAATCCGCTGTACCGGTTGTCGGTCCAGGAATAGTAGATCTTGAACGACTGGTTGAACTGGTGGTCGAGCCGGAGGTTGAAGTCATCCAGGAAGACGCGGGCGAATTCGTCGGCGAGGTAGTTGCCGGTAGCACCCGTGCCGATGAAGCCGCCAGCCCGGTTCGGAGCCCGCCACGGATCGGCTTGGAGAACCCGGCGGGCGACAGGATCGATGCGCGACTGCGGGATGACGTTGCCCGGGAAGATGTCGCGGGCCCACGTTCCACCGGCATTCCGGGTGGTGGCGGGATCATAGATGGCATTCGCGCCGGCGAAGTTAAACTCGCCCTGGCGCATGCCGAGGCTCGGCACAGCGGCGTCCACCTGCGCCACCTTCTTTTCGTGCAAGCGCTGGAAGCCAAAGAAAAAGAAGGTCTTGTTCTTGCCGTCGTAGACCTTCGGGATGCTCACGGGCCCGGACAGGTTGGCGTCGGGCATCATAAAGAAGGTCGGGACTCCGTTGGGACGGCCAGGTTGAGGCTGAGAAGTCTTGAACCGGTCAAAGAACAGGCGGTGCTGCATCGGGCGGGTGCGTCCATAGAACGACCCCATGCCGTGGTACTCGTTGGTGCCGGTTTTCTTGACGGCATTGATGACGCCGCCAGCCGAGTGTCCGTACTCGGCGGGAGGCACAGTGGTGATGACTTTCACCTCAGCGATCGAGTTTTGGATCGGCTTGGTGGTCTCAGTGCCAGCTCCCTGGTCGTTGCCGTTGACACCGTCTTCGAAGATTCCAATCGCGCCGGCGCGCTGTCCGGCCAAATGGTAGGCCCCCAGGCCGCCCCCATAGGCATATCCGCCGGTGGTCATGCCGGGCACGATGTTCATGGTCGAATTGATGAACCGTTGGTAGAGCGGCATGTCATAAAGGACATCGCCGCTGACAACCGAACCGGTGGAGGACGTTTCGGTTTCGAGTAGCGCCACCGCGCCGGTGACTTCGATCGACTCGGAGAGGCTGCCGACCTGCAGCGCCATGTCGACCGCGAGCGTCGCGTCAACGCGCAACTCGACATTGTCGCGAACCGACTTCTTGAAGCCTTGCGCCTCGAAGCTCACCCGGTACATGCCAGGCTGCAGGGAGAGGATGCGGTACAGCCCTTCGTTGTTGGTGACTGAGTTTTGAGTGAAGTTGGTGCCGGTGTGGACCGCTGTGACGTTGACGTTTGGAACCACGGCGCCGGTGGAATCGGCGACGCGTCCGGTTAAGGTGGAAGTACCGATCTGCGCCGATGCGGCAGTGCTCAGCAACACTGCTAGCGCAGATCTCAGAAGAGACTGATTGATCATGAGCTTGTACCCCTATGGAACCCCGGGAAACCCGGATTGACGCCCCCTCACCTGCGGGCGCGCTACCCCTGATTATATGCCAACCACCATTCCCAAGCAACGGCTGCTAGGCTAGGCTAGAGAGTATGATCCGGACATCAATTCTCACGCTCTCTTTGCTCCAGTTCCTCACAGCTCAGGAGGTCTTCGAGTTTTCCGACAACGGCGCCAAGCGCCGGTTCGAGCTGGCCGATCCGGCGGCGCCGAACATGAAGGTTCGGTCCGCGCAAGGGCAGACAAGTGCAGTTTTTTACGATTTATCCGATCTCCCGACCCGGCAGAAGCTGAACGCGATGAGCGCCGAGGACCGGGCCAAGCGGCTCGAAAAGGCCTCGCGTACGCTGACGGCGAAGGTCCTGGTGAAGAATGACAGCCCGGAGAAGTTGTCCGCATTGAAACAGGCGACTGGGTTTAGGGCGGAGGAGGCGAGCCTCCTTCAAGGCTGGGCACTCGTGACCTACGATAGTCCGGAGGCGGCCCTGGCGGCGGTCCGATGGCTGGCCGGAAAGTCCGGCTGGGAGTTCATGCCGGTGCTTGCCCGGCGCCAGGCCAGGCGGCAGGCTTTCGGCGGCGCGCTGCAGCGCGGCGTCAATGATCCGCTTTATCAAAGCCAATGGCATCTGCTGGGCGGCATGGACATCGGGTTGGCGGCCGCATGGGATTTCGTCACGGGCAAGGGAATCAATATCACCATCGTCGATGATGGTCTTGAGGTGAACCACCCGGATCTCAAGGAGGCGGCGTATCCGGTCGCATCGAAGTACCACTTCAATTTCAACGAGGGTCCCAACGAGGGTCCCAATGAGGATCCATCGCCATTGAAAGCCAGCGAAAACCACGGGACGAATTGCGCCGGACTGGCCGGAGCGCGGGGATTTAATGGGATCGGAGTCGCGGGAGTCGCTCCGGAGGCACGGTTGATGGGCCTGCGCCTGATCGCTGGCGAGGCGGGCGACGACGCGGAGGCCGTGGCAATGGCCTGGCAGCCGGACGGAATCATCACCCACGTGTCGAGCAACAGTTGGGGACCGGAGGACGACGGTAAGAGCAGTGGGCGTCCGGGTCCGCTGGCGATGGCGGGACATGAAGTGGCGGCGACCCGGAACCGGAACGGTCTTGGCACGGTGATCGTGATCTCAGCGGGCAACGGGCGGGGCGAGGGTGACGACTCTAGCTATGACGGATACTCGAGTTCGCGTTTCGCCATCTCAGTGGGTGCGGTCAATCGCAAAGGCGAGCCTTCGTCATTCAGTGAGCAGGGGATGGCGGTCGCAGTGTCGGCTTTTGGCGGTGAGTTCCAACCGCCTGATGTGCTTTGGACGACCAACAACAGCGGTAGCGCGGCACTGGCAGGGCTAAAAGAAAAGTTCCCGTCGTCGGTCGCGCCTGTGGACTACTCGGATGCGTTCAACGGAACCTCAGCCGCAGCTCCCCAGGTATCCGGCGCGGCGGCACTATTGCTTGAGCGGAATCCGCGCCTTGGCTACCGCGACGTCAAGGAGATCCTGATGCGGTCAGCCCGGCGCGAAGGGCTGACGGGTGGCGATCCGTTTGTCGAAAACGCCGGGGGATTCTTCTTCAGCCATTCGTTTGGGGCCGGACTGTTGAACGTGGCGCGTGCACTGTCTCTCGCCGACAACTGGCAGAATCTCGGTCCGCTGAGGAGCGTGACGGTGACGCAGAGCAACATCGACGCCGAAATCCCGGACAAATCGGCCGAGGGCCCGGTAGTCCGGTTCGACCTGTCGGATTCGAACCTCCGCGTTGAGAGCGTGGAGTTCACCGTTCAAATCGCGCACCCGAGCCGGGGTGACCTGGGCTTCCTCCTGACCTCGCCCGGCGGGATGCGCAGCATCGCCGAGCCCCGGCCCCAGGACGACAACGCCGATTTTGAGAACTACACGTTCACTTCAGTCCGGCATTGGGGCGAGACCAGCCGGGGCGTTTGGACGCTCCGGGTGGTCGACCTGGCAGAGGGCAACGTGGGCGGTTTGCTGGCGGCCCGGATCCGTGTTCACGGCACGGCGCGCTGACGGCGCGCCTTGACTTTCAGCTCCGGACTATTCTAAGGTAGCCTTTTCAAGCGGCGGGTCCTCCCGCCGCTCGCGCACTCCATGCCGGAACCCGCAAGCGGCCATACCCAACACGCCGATCAACTCCTGGATTCGACGCTGGAGAGCGTGGATGTGGGAGAAGCATTGGTGTTGCGGACGGCGAGAGACCTGGGAATGGACGAAGACACACAACATCGGGTCGGGATTTCGGTGCGCGAAGCGCTGGTGAACGCCGTTGCCCACGGCAACCGGTACAACGTGCGCAAGAAGGTCCACTTCGTCGTCGAGTCGGATCCGGAGACGCTGACGATCCGGATCGAGGACGAAGGCGACGGCTTCCATGAAGCCAGCGTGCCCGATCCCACCGACGCCGCCAACATCATGCGCCACTCCGGCCGCGGACTGCTGATGATGCGCGCGTTCATGGACGTAGTCGACTATCAGCCGCGCGTACCGACCGGCACCAGCGTCCGCATGGTAAAGAGTTTGCGGCCCGCCGAGGCGGGCGCCTGATCGAGATTTCCAGAAGGAGGAAAGTCCAAACGTGAGCCTACAACTGAATACCCGCCAGGTCGGCGACGTCACCGTCCTCGACGCGAGCGGCAAAGTGACCCTCGGCGAAGGATCCGCGCAGTTCCGCGAGAAGATCAAAGACCTGCTCAACGCCGGCAACAAGAAGATCCTGGTCAACATGGCCGACATCACCTATATCGACAGCTCGGGACTCGGCGAGCTGGTGAGCGCCTTCACTTCGGTCGCCAACGCCGGCGGCGCGATGAAGCTGCTCAACCTCGGGAAGCGCGTGGAGGATCTACTGCAGATCACCAAGCTCTATACCGTGTTTGAGACGTTCACGGAGGAGCCGGCGGCCGTCCGCAGCTTCGCCTGAGCGGAACAAAAAGGAGATCAATGGCTCGCCCTGGGTCCCCCGGGGCGGGCATTATTGTTTTAGATGGAACCGCCAAGCCTTCCCTGCGTGGTGATCGCCGGCCGCCCGAACGTGGGCAAGTCGACGCTGTTCAACCTGATCACCGGAACCCGCCGGGCGATCACCGGAGATGAGCCGGGGATCACGCGCGACCGCATCCATGGAGAAGCGGAGCACACCGGAGCGCGGTTCGAAGTGATTGATACGGGCGGCATCATCCCCAACGATGATGAGCTGATCCCTTCGGAGATCTTCCGGCAGGCGCGCACGGCGCTCGCCAAGGCCACGCAGATCATCTTCCTGACCGATGGACGGACCGAGATCTCCGCGGCGGACCGCGAGATCGCACGGCTCCTCCATCAGCTTGGGAAGCCCGTGACCCTGGCGGTCAACAAGATCGACGCTCCATCGCGCGAATCGCTCGCCGCGGATTTCCATGAGCTGGGCTTCGAGCACCAGTTCGCAATTTCAGCCGAACACCGGGTGAATGTCGATGAGATGCTGGATCACGTGACCGCCGGGTTTCCGCGCGGCGCCGTTGAGAGCCCGGCGGAAACACCGCTGACCATCCGCGTGGCGATTGTCGGACGCCCAAACGTCGGCAAGTCCACGCTGTTAAACGCGCTCACTGGACATGACCGGGCTATTGTGTCGCCGGTGGCGGGAACCACGCGCGACGCGGTCGATGAGAGCGTGGTGGTGGATGGCGTCAAGTACGTTTTCGTCGACACCGCCGGGATCCGCCGCAAGGGCAAGACCCGTGAGATGGCGGAGAAGCTCAGCGTGGTGATGGCGCGCAAGCACATGCGCCAGGCCGATGTGGTTCTCATGCTGCTGGACGCGGGTGAAGGAGTGGTGGCGCTCGACGCGACCATCGCCGGCTACGCGCACGAGGAGCACCGGCCCGTGATCCTGTGCGTCAACAAGTGGGACGCGGCCAAGGACCGCGACAAGGGCAAGACGGTGCAAGCCGTGCGCGATTCGCTTCGCTATCTCGAATACGCACCCATCGCGTTCCTCTCCGCGGCGAACGGAGCGGGGACGCAGCAGTTGTCCGGGTTGATCCGGCGCGCTTGGGAGGCGGGAGGCAAGAGAGTACCGACGGCTGAGCTCAACCGGTTCTTCGAGCATCTCCAAACGGATCTCAACACGCGGATCCGCTACATCACGCAGGCGTCGGTGCGTCCACCGGTGTTCGTCGTGTTCAAGGATGGAACGCAACCTCTGCACTTCTCGACGGAGCGTTATCTGATCAATCAGATCCGCGAACGGTTTGGCTTCAAGGGGACGCCGATCGTGTTGCGGGCGAAGACGAAGCCAGGAAAACCGAAGCGCGAGAAGTGAGGCAGCCCCATAAAAAGGTTGCGGCCCCGTTTCCGGGGCCGCTGGTTGTTTGATTTGAGCTGCCGTCCGACAGGACGCCGCGTGAACTACTTCTTCTTCGCGGCTGCCTTCTTCTTGGCCGGAGCCTTCTTGGCAGCTTTCTTGGTTGCGTTCTTCATTGATTCTTTCTCCCTAACGTTTCGTTTGCCGCATTCCATGACGGAATGACGGCTTGGTCCATATATAAGGTTTATGAGAACGAAAGTCAAGAAAAAAATGCATCGAGGACCACACGAAGTTGGCACGCGTGGGCGTCGCGACGCTCCAAAACGCGCACTGCTAGAATTGTTTTATCGTTCAAACCCGCTCCAGCACGGTGTTTCGCGCACTTCCGCTGCTCTTCGTGGCGATCGCGGAAATTTTTTCATCGTGTGGAGGCCGACGCGCCCCAAAAGCGGTGTACCCGCGCACAGGGACGTCCCAAACCGGAATCGCAAGCTGGTACGGACATCCCTACCATGGACGCAAGACCGCAAGCGGCGAGGTCTATGACATGGAGAAGCGCACGGCCGCTCATCGAGAGTGGGCGTTCGGCTCGATGGTGCGCGTCCTGAACCTCTCCAACGGAAAAAGTGTTGAAGTGCGGATCAACGATCGTGGTCCATTCGTGCGCGGACGCATCATCGATCTCTCGCGTGCCGCGGCGCGAGACGTTGGTTTGCTCACGAGCGGCATCTCGAAGGTGCGCATCACCGTCACTCGAGAGGCTTCACGGACGGGAGATGCGAAGCGTTGATCGAATCGAGCTTCCAACGGATCTGGCGCAGCATCCCTTGGAGGATCTCCGCGTCGGTTCTGCTCATGTCGATGCCGCGCAGCAAGCGGCGGAGCTTGAGACGCGGCGTCGTGCCCGCGCTTCCGGCCCAATAGCCGCAATCGCTGAGCAGTGACGCAAGCATGGCCTCCATCCGTTCGAGATCCTCGGTGCGTACCCTGGCGTTGTGCTTCGGCCCCCGTGTGGACGTGCCGGCGCCGCGGGCGAGCTCATACAGCGTCACCGCCACGGCCTGGCCGAGGTTCATCGATTCATGCTCCTCGCGCGTCGGGATCCGCATCAGCCAATGGCAGCGGCTCAGGTCATCGTTCGAGAGTCCCGTTTTCTCAGAGCCGAACAGGATCGCGGTCTGTCCTTCGCTCGCGCGGAGCAATTCACATCCACCGCGGAGATCGCGCACCGTGAGCTTGAGATCGCGGCGTCCGATTGACGCGGTTCCGACCACCAAGGAGGCACCGGCGGCCGCTTCTTCAACGGTTTCGCACACGGTGGCGCGCTCCAGCACTGCCGCGGCTCCGACCGCCGAGCGTGCTTCACGCCATGCCTCATCGTAGGGCCGGACCAGCCGCAGGTCATCGTAGCCGAAATTGCTCATCGCGCGTGCGGCGGCTCCAATGTTGAGCGGATTGCGCGCGTGCACCAACACGATCGCGGGTCCGTTACTCGAGGTAGGTGTAGCCGTAGAGCCCTTCTTCGTAGAAGCGGAGGAGGCGTCCTGATTCCTCGTAGCCCATCTTTCCTTCGCGGACCGCTACTTCGACGTCGCGGCGGAAGTCTTCGAGCAGCGTCCGGGCATTGAATTGGACGTAGTCGAGTACTTCCTGCACCGTGTCGCCGCGGATGACCGTGTCAAGGATCACGTGGCCGGTGTCGCTCAGACTCACGTGCACTGCATGGGTGTCGCCAAGCAGGTTGTGCAGGTCGCCCAGGATCTCCTGGTAGGCGCCAACGAGGAAACTGCCGAGGAAGTACGGATCGCCGTTGAAGCGGTGAAGCGGCAAGACTTTCTTAACGTCACGGCGGTCAATGAACTGGTCCACCTTGCCATCGGAATCGCAGGAGATGTCGCCGAGGACGGCGTAGCGCGAGGGAGGCTCGTTCAGCCTGTGAACCGGCATGATGGGGAACAACTGCTTGATGGCCCAACTGTCGGGCATGCTTTGGAACAGCGAGAAGTTGCAGAAGTAGGTATCGGAGAGCATCGAATCGAGGTTCTCAAGCTCTTCGGGCTTCTCGTCGGCGTTCTCGATCATGTGTTGGATCCGCCTCGAGATGGCCCAGAAGATCGTTTCGGCGATGCTGCGCTGTTCGAGAGGCAGGTAGCCAAGCTGGAACAGGTTCAACGCGGCGTCGAGCGACTGGCCAGCGTCGTGGTAGCTCTCGAGCAGGTTCTTGTTGCTGAGCCCCTTGTAGGCTTCCATGAGATCAATGAGCGGCTGTTCCGCGTCTTCGGGCAGTTCCGCGGGCGGCTCCTGCTCGGCGATATCGGCGACGCCCAGAACGTTGAAGATGAGCAGCGAATGGTAGGCGGCAACCGCGCGTCCGCTCTCGGAGATGATGTCGGGGTGCGGCACCTTGGATTCATCGCACACGGTTTGCACGTGGTAGATGACGTCGTTGGCGTATTCCTGGAGCGTGTAGTTGACGCTCGACTCGAAGTCCGTCTGGGACCCGTCGTAGTCGATGCCGAGTCCGCCGCCGACATCGAGATAGCGGAGTCCCGCGCCCATCCGGCGGAGCTCGACGTAGATGCGGGCGGCTTCGGTGACGGCGCCCTTCACCTGGCGTATGTTGGTGATCTGGCTGCCGAGATGGAAGTGGAGGAGTTGAAGGGTGTCGCCCATGTCCTCCGCTTTCAGGATGTCGAGGACACGAAGAGCTTCCGTGACAGTGAGTCCGAACTTCGAGCGGTATCCGCCAGAGGACTTCCAGCGGCCGGATCCGCGGCTGGCGAGCTTCAACCGGACTCCGACGACCGGGCGCACGCCGACCTTCTTCGAGTACTTGAGGATGAGATCGAGCTCGGTGAACTTCTCGATCACCGGAATGATGTTGCGTCCGATCTTCTTGGCGAGCATCACCATCTCGATGTACTCGTCATCCTTGAATCCGTTGCAGATGATGGGAGTGTCGTTGTCAGCGACGGCGAGCACCGCGAGCAGCTCGGGCTTGGATCCGGCTTCGAGTCCGAACTTGTAGGGGCGGCCGTACTTGAACACTTCTTCGACCACCTGGCGCTGCTGGTTCACTTTGATCGGGTACACCAGTGCGTAGGCGCCGTTGTAGTTGTGCTCTTTGATCGCGTCCTGGAAGGCCTGGTGCATCTCGCCGAGCCGGTGCTTGAGGATTTCACCGAACCGGATGAGGATCGGAGGTGCGATTCCCCGAAGGATCAGGGTGTCGATGAGATCCTTGAGGTCGATGGCGCGGTGGGGTTCCTTGGACGGGTGCACCCAAACGTTGCCGTTGGCGCCGATGGAGAAGTATCCCTTGCCCCACCGTTCGATGTCATACTCTTCAATAGCGTCATTGATGGTCCAGCGGTCAGCTGTCCAAACGGATGCGGTCTCGGCAACCTTGGGTCCCAACTTCTTGCGGTTTCCTCCTGTGAACCTTCAGTGTCCCATCCTTTTGTTGCTCTTCGCATGCAAAATTTTCGGCGAGTCGGCGATGCTTGAGTGTATCCAGGATGGATCGACGCGTGAAGCCGGTAAGAGCCGGGTTCTGCGCGGCGTGGCGGCGCTCAGTTTCCGCACGACCCACGTCTCGGGCTGGCGGATGAGTTCCGGGAAGCTGCTCATCCGGCGAAGGGGAGGTACGGTCAGGACCGTGCAGGTTGCCGCGCATCCGGATCCATGGCGGGAGGCGGGGCGGATCAAGGTGCGGAGGCCGGAGTGGAGGCAGGCTGCCGTGGCGGAGCAGGGCGAAGGCTGGGTGATGATCGAGGTCCCGGGGGATTTGCTGCAGCCGCTGGTGGACGATCAACGCCGCGGGATCCTGGTGAAGCTGCCCGCGGACTGGCGGGTGGACTCGCGTGAGTCGATCCATTTCAAACCGTACCTGTTCGCCGAAGGGATCCGGCAGTGAAGTAGAGGTATGATGGTGACGTTTAACAGCAGCACCCCGGCGGGACGAGCCCGTGCTGCTCAAGCGGATCGCGCGCGGCAGAAAGCTCGGGCCGCCGCTGAATGTCGAGTTGGCCCTGGTTGAAAGCCGCATCGCCGACCTGTTCTTCCGCACGGGTAAGCGGAGGCTGCTTCATATCGAGATCCAGACGTGGAATGCCCAGAATATGGCGGTCCGCTCGGGCGTTTACGCGTTGCTTGCGGCGGAGAAGTTCGATGTGGACTACGTGGATCAGGTCGTTCTGTATGCGGGGCGGGGCAAGATGAAGATGCGGGACCGGCTGGACATCGGCGCAGTGAAGGTCCGCTTCCGGCTGATCAATGTTGACGAGATCAGCGCGGCTGAGCTGTTGCGGTCGGAGAATCCGGTCGACTGGGTGATCGCGATGCTTGGAAGGAACGGGACCAAGATGCTGAAGACGATCCTGCGCCGCATCCTGGCTCTGCCTATGGAACGGCGGCTATTGGCGCAGTTGATGGCATTGTCCGGGTTGCGCGGACTGTCGGAAAGACTGAAAATGGAGTTCAAGGCGGCTGGCGTGGAAATCGATATCGAAAGCAATGTACTACTGCGGGAGATCCGCGACGCGGGTTACGAGAAGGGTCTGGCCGAGGGCGAGGCCCGCGGCGTGAAGCGGGGTGAGAAGCGCGGCGAAAGGCGGGGACGGGCGGAAGGCCAAGCACAACTGCTTCACTCGCAGTTGGAGGCGAAGTTCGGGAAAGTACCTGCGTGGGCGGACGAGCGCCTTGCCAAAGCCAGCTTGGCCGACCTGCAGCGGTGGGGCGCGAAAATCCTCACTGCCCGGTCAATCGAGAGCGCGCTGAACGGCCGGTAGGATGTTCAGCAGCACCCCGGCGCCGTCCGGGGGCTGACAGCGACCCGTCGTGCGAAGTCGTGATCAAGGACATGTTCATGCGGGACGAGCCCGCGCTGCTCAAGCGGATCGCGCGCGGCAGGAAGCTCGGGCCGCCGCGGAATGTCGAGCTGGCCCTGGTCGAAAGCCGCATCGCGGACCTTTTCTTCCGCACGGGTAAGCGGAGGCTGCTTCATATCGAGATCCAGACGTGGAACGCCCGGAATATGGCGGTCCGCTCGGGCGTCTACGCGTTGCTCGCCGCGGAGAAGTTCGATGTGGACTACGTGGATCAGGTCGTTCTGTATGCGGGGCGGGGCAAGATGAAGATGCGGGACCGGCTGGACATCGGGGCGGTGAAGGTCCGCTTCCGGCTGATTAATGTTGACGAGATCAGCGCGGCCGAGCTGTTGCGGTCGGAGAATCCGGTCGACTGGGTGATCGCGATGCTTGGAAGGAACGGAACCAAGATGCTGAAGACGATCCTGCGCCGCATCTTGGCTCTGCCTATGGAACGGCGCGGGCGGCTATTGGCGCAGTTGATGGCATTGTCCGGGTTGCGCGGACTGTCGGAAAGACTGAAAATGGAGTTCAAGGCGGCTGGCGTGGAAATCGATATCGAAAGCAATGTGCTACTGCGGGAGATCCGCGACGCGGGTTACGAGAAGGGTCTGGCCGAGGGCGAGGCCCGCGGCGAGAAGCGAGGTGAGAGGCGTGGTGAAAAGCGGGGTCATGAACGCGGACGGGCGGAAGGCCAGGCGCAACTGCTTCACTCGTTGTTGGAGGCCAAATTCGGGAAAGTACCTGCGTGGGCGGACGAGCGCCTTGCCAAAGCCAGCTTGGCCGACATGCAGCGGTGGGGCGCGAAGATCCTCACTGCCCGGTCGATCGAGAGCGCGCTGAACGGCAGGTAGCCGCTTTCCCGCACCGTGTTATCCTAGAAGATGTTCCCCGCCTGATGAGGCGGCCTGGACGAACTCTCAAGGAAAGTTGTTGAATGGCGAATCACGTCTCTGCGGTCAAAGCAACCCGCATCACTGAACGGCGCACCGAAGTGAACCGTATGCGCCGGACCCGTCTGCGTCACCAGATCCGGACGATGCGGCGTGCAATGGACAAGAAGGACCACACTGAAGCCGAAAAGCTGTTGCCGGCCACCTTCTCGATCGTGGACCGTGCGGCCAAGTGGGGCATCATTAAGAAGAACACCGCTGCCCGCTACAAGAGCCGCTTGACTCTCCGCCTCAAGAAGCTGTCCGCCGCCGCTTAATCTCGGCCAGGCGTTCGGCGATCCGTGCTTCCACCCCCCGCTGGAGTGGTGAGTAGAATTGTGTCCCCTCGAGCGACGGCGGAAGGCACTCCATGTTCGAGACCGCATCCTCGAACTCGTGCGCGTGCTGATAGCCCTCGCCATATCCCCATTCCTTCATCGCCCGGGTAGACGCATTGCGCAGGTGCATGGGAACGGGCTCGGCGGTCTGAGTCCGCACGGTATCGCGGGCGAGGTTGAGCGCACGGTAGGCGGCGTCGGACTTGGGGGCAGCCGCCAGATAGATCGCGGCCTGGGCCAGCGCCTGATCGCCCTCGGGGATCCCCAGGAAATGCGCGCAGTCCTTGGCGGCGACCGCCTGTTCGAGCGCGCGCGGATCGGCGAGTCCGATGTCTTCGACCGCCATCCGGACCAACCGCCGCGCAATGTACAGGCGATCCTCACCAGCTTCGAGCATCCGCGCCAGCCAGTACAGCGCGGCGTCGGGATCCGATGAACGGATTGACTTGTGCAGCGCTGAAATCAGATTGTAGTGTTCCTCGCCGGACTTGTCATAGAGCAGCACTTTCCGCTGCAGCGCGTCCTCGACGGCCTGGTTCCCGATCTCGCCGCCGGCAGCCGCGGCCGCAGCCAGTTCCAGCACGTTGTACGCCGACCGCGCGTCTCCATTCGCGAACACGGCGATATGATCGAGCAGGCCGGGCGCAGCGCGTAAATCCAGCAGAGCCAGAGCCCGCCGGAGCAGGGCGGAGGTCTCCTCGACGGTAAGCGGACGCAGGGCGTAGACGCGGGTCCGCGAGAGCAATGCCGAGTTCACCTCGAACGACGGATTCTCGGTGGTCGCGCCGATCAGGATCACGTCGCCGCGCTCAACATAAGGAAGGAACGCGTCCTGCTGGGACTTGTTGAACCGGTGGATCTCGTCGACAAAGATCACCGTCCGCATTCCCATCCGGCGGTTCCGCTCGGCGCCCGCCATCACTTCCTTGACCTCCTTGATGCCGCTCATCACGGCGCTGAACGGGACAAAATCGGCGTTCGAGCGCTTGGCCAGCAGACGCGCGAGTGTCGTCTTGCCTGCACCGGGCGGCCCCCACAGGATCATCGAAGTCAGCCGGTCCTGTTCGATTTGGCGCCTAAGCGGCTTGCCAGGACCCAGGATGTGCTCCTGCCCTACATAATCCTCGAGCGACGCCGGACGCAGACGCTCCGCAAGCGGGCGTCCGGGATCCTCAGCGGGCGGGATGTCGAACAGCGTCACTTCACGATTCTCTGGCGGCTGGCTTCGTACAACACGATCCCGGCGGCCATGGCGGCGTTGAGCGACTCAACCCGGATCGTGGGAATCTTGAGATCGAGCGCGGCGGACTCCAACTCCTGGCTCACGCCGCGCCCTTCGCTTCCGATCACAATGGCGAACGGCGACCGCAGGTCTGCTTCCGGCAGGGGCTTTTGACCGCGTGGGTGCGCCGCATACAGCGTGATCCGCTTCTGCTGCAGCGCGGCGCGGGTCAATGCGGGGTCGAGTCCGGTCACGTAGGGGATGCGGAACAGGGATCCGGCTGAGGCGCGGAGAGCCTTCGGATTGTGGGGACTCACCGTGCCCTTCACGAAAATCACTCCGGTGGCGCCAAAGGCCTCCGCCGTGCGCACGATGGTACCCGCGTTACCCGGATCCTGGACTCCATCGAGCACTGCAACGATCGAGCGTCCGCGGAACAACTGCTCGACCTTCCAAGTGCGCGGCCGCACCAGCGTGACTACGCCTTGCGTCGACTCGGTGGAGGAGATCACCGAGAAGACCGAGTCGTCCACGGCGGTGACGCGATGCTTCAGTCCGCGAACGAGGCCTTCGACGGTGGACCGCACTGACTTCGCCGCCAGGATGGCTGTGATTTCGGACTCGCTGCGCAGCGCTTCTTCCAACAGGTGGAATCCTTCGGCAATGGCGGATCCGTCCTCGGTGAGCGTGCCCCGCATCACGGCGCGCCGGAGATCCTTGAGGGTGGGATTCCGGAGGCTACTTAAGTCGGCCTGGGGTTCCGGCATGTCGTAGACTGAGTGTAACGCATCAGCTCCAAGGAGGACGATTGTGATCCGGTGGTTCGCGGCCCTTGCGCTTGCCGTACTCGGCGCCTCCGCGAAGCTGACCTACGATGTCCATGCCGAGTCGGAGAGCGACGAGGCTGCCCGCGCGGACGTGATCGTTGTGTTCGGCGCCGCGGAGTACCGGGGGCGTCCGTCGCCGGTGCTCAAAGCGCGGCTCGACCACGCCATGGACCTCTACCGGCGCGGAGTGGCTCCCCTCATCCTGACGACTGGCGGGTCTGGCGGCGATCCGGTGTTCACCGAGGGCGAGGTGGGGCGCGCGTACCTGGTGAAGCAGAACATCCCCTCCGAGGCGATCGTGGTGGAGCCGGAGGCGTCGTCAACCGTGGAAAGCGCCGCTGCGATCCGGGAGATCCTGCTGCGGATGAATCTGCGCACGTGTGTGGTGGTCAGCGACGGCTATCACCTCTACCGTGTGAAACGGATCCTGCGGGCGCACGGGCTGACAGTGTACGGGTCGCCACGGCCCGGCGAGCACCGTTCGACGCCCAGGTACTGGTGGTTGTGCGCCCGTCAGGCGTCGGCGTTCGCGGCCTGGTCCGTAGGGCTGGTGATTTGAGCGATGCGGCGGCGGGAGTTCTTGCAATCCGCGATGGCGCAGACGCCGCGGCGTCCGAACGTCCTGTTCGTGCTGGCCGACCAATGGCGTCCGCGGACGCTTCCGTGCGCAGGCGATCCGGACCTTTACGCGCCGAATCTGGATACGTTGGCCAAGCAGGGTGTCCACTTCCGGCGGGTGTATGCGACGAATCCGGTCTGCTCGCCGTCCCGCGCGACGATGCTCACGGGACAATGGCCGCACGCGGTGAAGATGCCGCGCAACGACTTGCAGTTGCCGCTGGGGACCCCGTGCATCGCCGAGTCGATGAAGCAGGCGGGCTACCGGACCGGCTACATCGGCAAGTGGCACCTGGACGGCGAGGAGCGTCCGGGGTTTGTGCCTCCGGGTCCGCGGCGGCGGGGATTCGACTACTGGGCGGCGTTCAACCGCGGCCACTTCTACTACGATTCGACCTACTGGAACGATTCGCCGGAACCAGTGCGCCGCGAGGGATTCGAGCCGGACTACCAGACGGACCTTGCCATCGATTTCATCCGGCGGAACAAGGCGGTGCCGTTCTATCTGTACTTGAGCTGGGGTCCGCCGCACACGCCGCGAACGCCGCCCAAGCACGCGCGGTTGTACGATCCGCGGCAGTTCCATCTGGCGCCGAACGTTCCGGCGGACCAGCATGAAGAGGTCCGGCGGAAGATGGCTGGCTACTATGGGCTGTGTTCGGCGCTCGATGAGAATCTCGGCCGCTTGATGCGAGCGCTCGATCAGGAGGGACTGGCCGGCGATACGGTGCTCGTGTTCAGCTCCGATCACGGCGACATGCTCGGAGCGCAGGGGCTGGACTTCAAGGGTGTGCCCTATGAGGAGTCCGCGCGGATTCCATTGGTGATTCGGTATCCCAGGCGGCTGGCTGGTGGCGGCTCGAACGATGTGCTGATGTCGAACGCGGACTACGTGCCGACTCTGCTGTCGATGGCCGGTGCGGAGATCCCAGAGACCGTCCAAGGACGCAATCTCGCGCCACGGATCCTGGAAGGCAAGGGAGACGAGCCGGATTCCGTGTACGCCTATGGGAAGCTGGGGCAGCCGGATGAGTGGCGGATGGTGGTCCGCGGGTTGGACAAGCTAGTGGTAAACGCGAAGAACGAGATCACGCATCATTTCAATCTCGGGCAGGATCCGTGGGAGCAGTTGAACCGGGCCGACGAGCCGGGATACAAGCGGGTCCGCGATGAGCTGCGGGCGCATTTGCGGAATTGGATGCGGAAGACGGGGGACCGGATGGATCCGTCGGGGTTGAAGATCCGGTGAGCAGTGCCGATACCAGATCTCGATTCCTCCAGATTGCTGCCTCCTGGTGTCCAACGGATTGTTGAAGTCTTTCAACGTGCCGACGATCGATCCATCTGGCAAGTCTCGGGCTATCAACAGTTTATGACCAAGTAGTACTAGACTCGCTCGATCAGCACGTCGGCAGCGTGGGCCGCCAGCGCCTCCAGGTCGTCCGGATCGGACGTGAGTACCGTCCCTCCGGATTCCGCGAATGCCACCACAAGCGCGTCAACGGCTGACCCACGACGGGCCAGTCGCCGTAGTAGAGCTGCTCGTCGCGCGAGGGACTCAGGGACCGCATCGGCGATGTCACAGATCTTGAGGAACCGGTTCTCGTTCGCGTCGCGCCCCGCGTGCCCCTGCAAGCACTCGGCGAGAACCACCGCGGGGACCGTCCGTGGCCAGAGGCCCTCCTCCGCAGGGCGACGATCAGGGCCAAAGCGCGGGGTGAGCGCTTCGCCAGTTGGCTGACCGCCCCGGAATCCAAGATCAACATAGAACAAGGATCAACACAAGGCTAGCCAGCTTTCCGATCCGTGCGACCGGCGATTCGCTGTGCCACTGCTATCGCGCGGACGCGCTCTTGTCGCGCGGGCTGGCCGACCTGTGCTGCAAGTTCGGCTGTGTAGCGCCGGCTGGCTGCCTGGAGCTTCCGTCGACGCACCTCAGTGCGCACCGCTTCCTGCAAGAGCTCGGATGCGGGGAGCCTGCGCTCCTTCACCACTTCATAGAGATCCGGTGGCAGGTAGACTTGCATGCGTGGCATACGCCTATTATGCACGTAGACGTTCACTCTCAGTCTCGTCCGTGGTGCGAATGCAGGGTGTGCGGCCCCTCCGTGCTACTCCTCACTCGCGGCCGCGCGGGCGGGAGACTTGGCAGGAGGCGGCGGGAAGATGTCACTCATCGTCACGCCTACCGGAACCGCGATATCGAAGAATCCGGCCATCATTTCCTGCCAGCTCTGATCACCCCAACGGACTTGCGCGGAGGGATCCGGGTTGTGCGGGTTATTCGGTGAATTGTCGAACGTCGCTTCGCATTCAATCCGCGTTCCGGCCGGCAGCATTTTGCCCTCAGGCAGCTCATAGCGAAGCTGCCAGTTGAAGTCGTAGCGCGGAACCGACAGCAGCATCTCAGCGCGGCCGTCCGGGTAGACCGCGCGATAGGCGAACGAGCGTCCGCGGACGTGCATGTGCGGGGACATTGACAGCAGCTCCACCGGCCGGGCGAAGGTAACCGATGCGTTGACCGGATGCGCGGGCGCACCGGGAGGGATCACAAACTGGTTGTTGAGCGCCGCGGCCACCATTACACGCTGGTGGACGGGTCCCCGGGCGAAGCGCACACCAACACGGGTCCGGTCTTTGGACGCTCGGCCCGTGGCCGTGTAGTGAAGCTGCAGGATGATGTCGCTGCCGGCCTTGACCAACCGCGCCTCGCCCGGAGCCAGGGCCGACGGGATCGAGCCAGGCGCATAGCCCGCCATCCAGTCATCCGCCATGCCATCCTCGCCCGCGCCGGTTGAGAACCGCTTGCCGCCAGGTACGAACGCGCGCCCTGGCTGGATCCCGCTGAGCCACTTCGAACCCGGCTCGCGGATGAAGGCGATCACGTGGTGGACGACGGTCCGGTCGCTTGGCCGGACTTCGGCGGCTTCAATCCACTGGTCCTGTGCGAAGTTGGTCGGGATCACGAAGTAGGTGTACGGAACTTCGCCCGTTGCGGGGACGTCGTAGTCCACCGGCATTTCGAACACCGTGTCTGGTGCGCCGATGCCCCAACCCTCCTCCCACCGGACCGGCGGAGGCGCATCGGCCGGATCGCCACTGAGCGCGCCGGAATCGGCCCACTCCACCAGAGTCTTGCGGGCGCCTTCCGGAAGCCGCCGGTCGTTCACAAACTGGCCCACGTGCGGCTCGGCGAACCACGGCGGCATCGAGCCCTTCAAGACTGCCTGCTTCATCGCCTTCGCCCAGGGGCGTGTCGATTCGTAGGTCAGGAAGGCCATGGGCGCTGCTTCCCCGGGCCGATGGCACGACTGGCAGTGCTTCTGCAGAATAGGCAGGACGTCCTTGTGGAACGTTACCGGGGCGGCGTGAGCGATCGCCGCGAAGATGAGAATGATTGTTTTGTTCACCACTCCAGTGTGGAGCTTGGCTCCGTGTGAGTCGTGATCCGGTTGAAAAAGAATTGTAAATAAGCCCAGCCTACCGTTCAATTTAGAAGACGAGCCGTGCCATGAACTGAACCTGCCGTGGTCCCCCGGATCCTGTTGGGGTGTTGTTCACCACTGAAGTGATGCGGCCGAACTGCGCCGGGTTCGAGATGTTGGAATTAGGGACGCCGTACTGCGGGCGGTTGGCCAAGTTGAATAGTTCCCCGCGGAACGACAGCGCCAGTCCCTCACGAATGGCGAACTGCTTTCCGAGGGCGAGATCCATCTGCCACAGTCCGATGCCGCGGAGAGCGTTCCGCGGCAGTGTGCCCCAGGTGCCGCGGGCTGGCGCGCGGAATGCGGCGATGTTGAGCCACTGGTCCGGGGTCTGCACGGAGGAGTACAGCGGCCGCCCGGCAACTACATCCGGGCGTTGGGCTGGAGCGCTCCGTCCGGCGGTCCCCGCCACGCCGTCGGGCAGATCCGCCGCGCCGCGGTTCACGTTGACGTTGAAGGGAAGCCCGGTCCGCGAGGTAAACAGGCCGCTGAGATCGAGACCCCAAGGAAGGCGGTAGATAGAGGTCGCGGTGATAGTATGGCGGACGTCCCAGTCCGCGCTGGCCCGGTCGCAAACGCGGCAGTTGGAGATCATCCAGTTCTGTCCGTCACCCGCGCCCGCGTTGTCGTTCAGAGCATGCGACCACATGTACTGTGTCTGCCAGGTGAGACGGCGGCCCGTGCGGTTGACCGACATCTGGAGCGCGTTGAAGCTCGAATTGCCCTGATTCTGTTTTTCGTCGATGTTGCTGAATGCCGGATACGGACGCCTGCCCGTGGAGGGATCGATCACGTTGATGAAGGTCCGGTTGAAGAGGTGATGTCCGTTGCTGCCCACGTAGGAGGCCTGGCCCACGATGTCGAAGGGCAGTTGCTGCTGAACCGACAGCGTCCACTGCTGGCTGTATCCTTCGCGGCGGTCACGTTGAAGGCTCCTCGGAGCCGCGCCGCCCGAACGCGCCTCGCCGAGAAAGGCCGACGCCGGAAACGCGAGGTTCGGCTGGTTGCGAACCGAGAGTGAGAGCGTCTCGGGAATCGAGTCAACTGCGGCGTTGACGTCATCGGCTTGACCGGGGCCGTAGAACAGTCCATATCCGGTCCGGAAAACCGTGCGTCCGTTGAGACCGCCCGGCGCCCACGCCAATCCCGCGCGCGGTGCGAAGTTGTTGCGGTCGGCAATGTACCAGGGCGTGCCCGGGGCACAGAATCCACCGCAGGCTGCGAGATCGAGCACCCTGCCGCGCCCGTCCGTCGACCGTGGAACGGAGTAGTATTCGTACCGGACGCCGAGCGTCGCAGTGACGGTGGGAGTGAGTTTCACCTCGTCTTGGGCGAATCCGTAGACGTAAGGCCGCCTGACACCGGTGCTGGGCAGCGCCCCAGCGAAGCTGACCGAGTCCGCGCGGTTCGCCAGGAAATTATCGCGGCTCGAAAAGGCAGTGGCCACCGAACCGGTGTCGGAGACCACCAGACTGATCCACCGGTACTCGGATCCGAACTTGAGCGTGTGGCGCCCGTGAATCCAGGAAAGGTTGTTGATCAGCGACGCGCTCGTGCCGGTCTCGGCTTCGGAGCGGTCCACCTGAAGATTCACGAAGCCGGGAATCGAGACGCCTTCCGCGAACGTACCGTTGGTGCTGCGATGGAGGGCCGAGCGATTGACCCCCAGCTTGATCTCGCCGAACAAGGCCGGCGAGACGGTGTGCTGGAACTGCACGGTGCCGTTCTGCGTCCGGAACAGGCTCGTGCGGGTCTCAAGCAGGGCGTTGCGGAGCTCGTTGATCGAGCCGTCGTCGACGTTGTAACGGAAGAACAGGCTGGAGGCGGGCGACAACCGGTAGTCGATCTTGACGAGCCCGCTATCCTCGCGCCAGGGCTGGGATCCCACGGTGTTGATCTGGTCAATATCCGGATCCGTGGTCGGCGCCGTTCCGGGAAGGTACGCGCTCATGACGGGACGCAAGGGCGCCGCGGCTCTGGCCCGGAACTCCCGGCTGGGCACGAATCCGATGAAGGTTTGGGCCAGGCGCTGCCGGAGTCCTTCGAAGTTGGCGAAGAAGAAGATCTGATCGCGCCGGACCGGCCCGCCGAGGTTGGCGCCGAACTGGTTGAGACGGAAAGCCGGCTTGCGCGCGTCGATCGGGCGGCGGGCATCGAGTTTCTCGTTGCGGAAGAACTCGAACGCGCCTCCGTGAAACACGTTGGTTCCGCTCTTGGAGACCAAGTTCATTTGGCCGCCCGCGCCGCTGCCGCTCTCCGCGGTGTAGAGGCCGGACCCGACCCTGAACTCGGCGATGGCGTCGAGGGAGATGTTGAGGCGCAGGTTGGCCTCCTGGCGGGGATCCTTGACGCCCGTGGCGTCAACGCCATCGAAGGTGAAGTTGTTGTCGTCACGGGAGCGGCCGAAATAACGGATCGTGTTCTGATTGCCTTCGCCGGTGTTCACGGCGCCGGGCGCGAGAAGCATGAAGCTCGCCCAGTTCCGTCCGTTGAGAGGAACACTGGCAAGCTGGGTCCCGCTGATCACACCACCGATTTCGGCGTTCGCGCGGTCCAATTGGACGGCAGGCGCCTCGATGGTGACCTGTGCGGCGGCGGCGGCGACCTGCATGGGCACGTTCAGGACGGCCCGCTGGCCCACGGTCAGGGTGACGGAGGGGAAGTTGGCGGCCGCGAATCCCTCCCGGTCCACCGCCACGGCGTAGGTGCCGGCGGAAAGGCCCGGGATTGCGTAGATTCCGGCGCTATTTGAGACGGTTTCGCGGCGAAGTCCGGTGTTCGGGCTGGTTGCAGCCACGCGCGCGCCAGCGATGCTGGCGCCCGAGGCATCGGTGATGGTTCCCGAGAGGACGGCACGGTCGGCTTGAGCGGCCAGCGAGAGTGGCACAAGGAGGAAAGCGGAGATGCGCATTCATTGGCATGTTGGCAGGCCTGCGTATCGGCAACATGACAGCCTTGTTTCGTTTCGGTTAACGGCGTAGCCTACCGTTTAAAAAACCACAGCCAGAAGTATTGATCCCCCGCCCCGTGCCGGTGCCGCGGTTCGAATCCGCACCGCTCGGCCAGCGCGCAGGCTTCCCCGTCGGAATACGCGGCTCCGACCCAGGTGTCGTCTTCCTTTTGCTCGATGCTGGGGTCGCCTTGGACCTGGAACTTGAACAGTCCCCCCGGGCGCAGCAGCCGGTGCACTTCCCGCACATAGTTCTCGATCACCTCGCGGCTGGGGATGTGCTGGAACACGATTATCGAAAACGCGAAATCGATGGGCGTGTTGCCGAGCACATCAAGATCCTTCCCGTTGTTCTCAAACAGGAACGCATTCGGGACGTCGCGCAGTGCGTGCCGCGCCTGGCGGATCATCTCGGCGCTGATGTCCACGGCGTAGACCATGCCGAAGACCTCGGCCAGCGCCCGCGTGATGCGGCCGGCTCCGCAGCCGATCTCCAGCACCCGCATGCTTTTGGGATCCAGGCCCTGGCAGATGTTGATCATGTCGTTGAGGATCTGCTCCCGGACCGTCGCGCGGCCGGACTCCCACCACTCCTCGTCCTTCCATTCGGTCTGCCGGGTAGCGACGTAGTAGCGTGCGTTTTCCGCCGCCCGCGCATCCCAATCGCGCTTCATGCGCGCCAGGGTTTCGGGCGGGGTTGCGGGGTCGTTCATTTCTCCATGGTAAGCTAAGAAATTGGGCTATCCCCCTGAGCCCGTGCATTTCCCGCCGAGGTACCCCCCAGCTTGGACAAAGAGACTCGAAAGCTCGTCGAGCATGATGCGTTTAGAGAAGGTGTTGGGCATTCAATCGGTTACGTCCAGTCGCACCAAAGCCAGCTCTACAAGTACGGAGGCGCGGCGCTAGCTGTTGCGGCGATAGCCGCCGGAGCGTGGTACTTCACGAGCCGCCAGAAGGCAGCGCGCCAGGCAGACCTCGCCGATGCGCTGCGGAACAAGGAGGGGATCGTCGGGCCGGGGACTCCCAATGATCCGCGTCCCGCTTTTCCGACCAAGGAAGACAAGGAAAAGGCCGAGATCAAGGGTTTTACTGACGTCGTTGTCAAGCATTCGGGAACCGATGAAGCGGCGTTCGCCGCCTACCAGCTCGGCGTCATCGCCAGCGACAAGGGCAACATGGATGAGGCAGCCAAGCATTTCAAGTCCGCCGCTGAAATGGGCGGGCGCGAAATAGCTTCGGCCGCCAACCTTTCGCTGGCCCAAGTCTACTTCACACAGAACAAGATGAGCGAAGCCGAAGCGCTGCTGCGGGGAATCATCAATAGTCCGACCCTGGTTGTTTCCAAGGAACAGGCGACCATGGCCCTGGTCAGGATTTTCTCCAAGACCAAGCCCGCTGACGCCCGCAAGCTTCTTGATCCGTACCTAAAGGACTCGCGCGACGTCATCAAGCGCAATGCCGAAGTCCTGGTGGGCGAGATCCCGGTAAACAAGTAACGGCGCAATGCTGGCACGGCTGCGATTTCCGGAGCCGGAGAGCCGCGGCCGCCGTTACCCCGAACTCCCGCATCCCTACCGGAACAGTTTCCAACGGGACCGCGACCGCATCGTCCACGCGCGCGCCTTCCGTCGGCTCGAAAACAAGACCCAGGTCTTCACGCCTGGATTTTCGGATCACTTCCGCAACCGCCTCACACACACCATCGAGGTCGCGCAACTATCACGGACCTTGGCGGGAGTGCTTGATCTGGACCAGGATTTGACCGAAGCGCTCGCGCTCGCGCACGACATCGGACATCCGCCGTTTGCCCATGCCGGCGAAGCCGAGCTCGATCTCCAGATGCGCCGGTTTGGCGCCCGGTTCGAGCACAACCTGCATTCGCTCCGCATTGTGGAGACGTTCGAGCAGCGTTACGCGCGGTTTCCGGGGCTCAACCTCACGTTCGAAGTCCGTGAGGGGATCCTGAAACACTCGCGTGATTTCGAGCCGGGCGACAATCCCGCCGCCGAGGAGTACCTGCCGGGGCTGCGCCCGCTGATCGAAGCGCAACTGATCGATCTGGCGGACGAGACCGCCTACAATACCGCCGATCTGGACGACGGGTTCGAGGCGGGACTGGTGGATCTCGACTCCATCGCGGGCGCGGTGCCTGCCTTCGCGGCGATTCTGGAAAGCGTCGAGATGCAGTATCCGGGCGCCGTGGACCGGGTGAGGTTCCTCGAAGCACTGCGCCTGCTGATCGATACGCTCATGACCGGGCTGATCCAAGGCACCGCGGCCGCGGCCGGGGAATCCGGTGTCCGGTGTCCGGATGATGTCCGTGCGCATCCAACGCGGCTGGCCCGGTTCACACCGGAATCCGCGGCCACAAGCGTGGAACTGAAGAAGCTGCTGCACACCCGCGTCTACAACTCGCCAGCGCTCGACGCCGGCCGGACCCGCTCGCGCCGCATGATCGCGGAATTGTTCCAGCACTTCGTCGATCACCCGGACCGGATGCCAGAACCGCATTCCACGATGGCGCAGGAGCAGCCTCTGCATCGCGTGGTGTGCGATTACATTGCCGGGATGACCGACGGATTCTTCCTGCGATGCTACGATAGAAATTCGTGAGCCAGTGCCAGATCTGCAACAACCGGAAGGCGCGGCGGGCCTGCCCGGCGATTGGCGGCTTGATCTGCCCGCAATGTTGCGCCACCGATCGCGAAGAGAAGCTTGACTGCCCGTACGAGTGTGGCTACCTCGCCGAATCGCGCGAGCACAGCAAAGAGCGGGCGTTGCCGGATCCATTTCCGAACAGCGATATCCGGCTCAGCGAAGAGGTGATTGCGAAGATCGACAACCTGGCTGCCCTCCTGCTGTACGAGACCGGAGTGGCGGCCAAGGCGGATCCCGCAATGTTGGACAGCGACGCGGGCGAAGCGATTGAAGCGATTATCAAGACTTACCGGACTGCCCGCACCGGCCTGATCTACGAGTCCCGTGCTGGGAATCCATACGCGGCGCGGCTCCAGGATAGGTTGACGGCGGCGGTACGGGAACTCGATACCCGCTATCAACAGGCTCAGTCGCATCCGATTCCTGAGTCCATGCTCCTGGCCAGCTTCGTGTTCATGCAACGGCTGCTACTCTCTGTCCAGAACTCCAGGAGCCGGGGCCGGGCGTTTCTGCACCATGTCCGGAGCCTTTCGGTGGACTCGGACCGCGCTACGCGGTTGGGATGAGAACCGGGATTGCGGTCTTCGCCCACGGCTCGGCGATTGAGAGCGCCAACGAGGCTGTACGGCGCGTCGTGGCGGGTTTCGCCCAAACGTCCGGATTCGATCTTGTGGAGCCCGCGTTCCTGGAACTCGGCCAGCCGGATTTGCCGGGCGCGGTGGCCCGGCTCGTGGAGCGCGGAGCTGGCCGCGTGATCGTGGTCCCCTATTTCCTCACGCTCGGGAAGCATCTCCAGCGGGACCTGCCGCGAATCGCCGGCGAGATCTCTGTCATCCATCCGGATGTGGAGATCCAAGTGACACCACCGCTGGATGGCCATCCGGGACTGGTGGCGATCCTCGCCGACCGCGCGCGGGAGGCGCTGGCACGGTGACGGCGGTGCTCCGCGGGTGGACGCAGCTCTCCCCCGAGGTTCGCGATTTCGAGTTCGAGGCCAGCGGAGCTGAAGGTCTCAACTTCCTGCCCGGACAATTTGTGTCGTTTACCGCGGATGTAGGCGGCAAGCGGATCACACGCGCTTATTCGATCGCGTCCAAACCGGACGGGAACCGGTTCCATCTGTGCTTGAACCGGGTGCCGGACGGCCATCTATCCCCACTCTTGTTCGATTCACCCGTGGGCACCGCGATCGACATGCAGGGACCGCTGGGGACGTTTACCGTCCGTGATCCGGGCGTGGATATGATTCTGGCGGCGACTGGAACCGGGGTCGCGCCGTTCCGGTCGATGATCGCGCACCACTTGGAGAGTGGCGGTGCGGGTGCGATGACCCTGTTGCTGGGAGTCCGGTACCGGGAGAATCTGTTGTACGGGTCCGAGTTCAGCGAGTGGGCGCGGCGGAATCCGCGGTTCCGGTTTGAGCCCGTGTTGAGCCGTCCACCGGCTGATTGGGCGGGACGCACCGGCCACATTCAGCCGCACCTGATTGAGCTGATCGGCGAACGGCGGGACCTGCATGTTTATGCGTGTGGGATGAAGGCGATGGTCGACGATGTCCGCGGGCGGTTGAAGAGCTTGGGTTTTGACCGCAAGCAGATTATCGTAGAGAAATACGATTGATGCCTGAAATTGCTGCTCTCCTCACTCACGCGCGCTTTGAGCGCGAACGGATCCCTGGAATTCCGGCGGAGCTCGCTCCGGCGGATGTGGCCGCTGCATACCGGATGCAGGGCGAGGTGGTGGATGCTTGGCGCGTGCGCCTGGACAGCGAACTTGCAGGCTACAAGATCGCCTGCACCAACGCGATCGCGCAGAAGCATCTCGGCACGGATAGCCCTTTCTATGGGCGCTTGTTCGAGAAGACCGTGTGGAGGAGTCCGGCGCGGGAGGAGCCCTATTCACGGGAGGAGGTCGAGGCTGCGGTGGGAGCCGTGATGCCTGCGATCGAACTGGTCGATTCGCGGTACACCGAGTGGACAACGGTGGGACTGCGCTCGCTGATCGTCGACAACGCGTGCCATGCAGGTTGGGTACATGGCCCGGTGACAGAAGACTGGCGCGGCATCGATTTGGCCGGCCACCATGTGTCCCTCTCGATTAACGGAGCGTTGAAATCCACCGGAACGGGAGCAGCGGTCCTCGGGCATCCCCTGATCGCGCTGACGTGGCTTGCCAACCGGCTTCGGGAAGGAGGGTCCGGGCTAGGGGCGGGAGACCGGATCACGACTGGCGTCTGCACCGACATCGCTTATGGATTTCCCGGCGACCAGGTGGTTGCGGATTTCGGTGTGCTCGGGGCGGTCGAGATCCGATTCTGAAAACACCAACGGCCGCCAGGTCT
>VFZX01000010.1 GCA_016871015.1 Acidobacteriota bacterium
CATCACGATTGCGCGCGTATTCGGGTTGAATCCGACCAGGCTGTTGTCACGCTCCGTCCCGGGCCGGGTGTACTCATACCGGACGCCGAGATTCAGCGTCAACCGCTGGTTGACCTTGAAGTTGTCCTGGAAGTAGGCGGCTGTCTCACCGCCCCGCAACCGGAAGTAGGAACGGAAGAACCGCGCGAGATGGCGCGAATGCCCCAGGAACATGTTCGCAGCGTTGTGTCCGGTAAAGGGAACCGCGCCGTAAGCGGAGCCGGTGGTGGGATCGTGGAGGCTGGTAGCGAGGGTCGAGAAATTCACCTGGCCGTAGGTCACCTGCTGGTCGGGCAGCACATCGACCGACTCCCAGCGGTACCGGCCGCCGAACTGGATCTCGTGACGGCCATGGATCTTGGTGAAATTCTGATCCACGTTGGCGATCCAACTGAAGTCGATGTTGAGATTGACGTTGGAATCGTAGTCCATTCCGAAGCCGGTATCCTGGATGCGCGGGAATCCAAGGCCACCGAAGGGATTCGGCAGGCCGAGCTCGGAGGCGATGTCCTGCGGGGCGATCGGCAGGCGGCCGCGGTAGTCGCGGGCGACATTGCCGACTGTCTCGCTGAAGAACGTGGGGGAGAAGGTGTGCGTCCAACTGACGACTCCGGTGTCGTTGGCCTGGTCGTCGAGCGCGCCGTTGCCCTTTCCGTCGAGCGTTGTGGGCGAGGAGGCATTCGCGCCGGATCCAAGGGAGCTGGTGAACCGCCGGAACGCCGGGTTGTGTGAGTAGCGGAAGAAGAGCTGATCTTTCTCGGAAGCACGCTGGTCCACGCGGATCGTCGTGGTTGACTGGTTGGTGTCGCTGAAGCCCAAGCCGAACCAGTTCGGCCCGACGAGTGGATTCACAGCGGGATTGGTCGGGGTGGGGGTCACGTTGTAAAGATAGGCCGCCAGCGGACTGCGGCGGCCCACCGGAATCTGGTTGCCGGTGAAGGGCACGCGTCCCCAGTTGGCGCCCGTGCTCTGCGGATCATACAGAGTGAACTGCCGGCCCTGCGCGTCGCGGAGCTGCGAGAAGTCACCGGCGCGCATTTCGGTTGTCGGCATCGTGGTCGAGCGCGTGGAGGCCTGGCGCAACCGGTAGCCTTCGTAGGCGAAGAAGAAGAAGGTCCGGTTCTTGCCGTTGTAGATCTTTGGCAGGTATACCGGGCCGCCGACCGAGCCTCCGTACTCGTTGCGCACCAGGTGGGGAGCCTTGGTGAAGAAGTCCTGCCGCTGCCGTGCGACACCGAATCCGCTGTTGCGATGTGTCTCGAACAGCGAGCCGTGGATGGCGTTGGTTCCCGCCTTGGTCGTGAGGATAACCGTGCCCGGACGGTTCATCTTGGCCGAGGAATTGCTGGTCTCGGCGCGGAACTCTTCGATCGTGTCGAGGCTCGGCGGGCGGGCTGGAATCGTCTGCCACTGCCGGTTCTCAAGCACGGCGCCGTCCTGGAGCAGCTCGAATCCATTGCGGATGCCGAAGACGCGCTGGCCTCCCGCCGGTTCCAAACCGGGCGTCGTCATGTAGATCAGGTTCTGGATGAAACGTCCATTGACGGGCAGTTGCTCAATGCGCGCCCGTTCGACCACGTTGGCCAGGGTCGGACTCGTCGTGGTCACCAGCGGAGTCACGTCTCCGGCCACGGTCACTTCGGTGGCCGTGGCACCCACTTTGAGCGAAGGATTCACCTCCGCTGCCTGTCCCACTTGCAGGGTCAGAGCGCCCTTCCAGGTCTCCATTCCCGCTGCTTCGACAGTGATCTCATAAGCGCCGGTCTGCACCGACGGGAAAAGGTAGAACCCCACCTCATTGCTGGTCGTGCTGAACTGCCGCGAGGTCTGGGTGTGATTGATCGTGACCTTTACCGCTGGCATGACAGCGCCGGTGGCGTCGCGGACTGTCCCTTGAATCTTGCCAGTACCCGTCTGTGCCAGCAGAAGTGCCGCTGAAACGAACGTGCCGAAGATCACCTTGTGGAATTGCAACATTGAACGCTCCTCACCGAAGGATTCAGGTGAAGTGTATCAGCGCGGTGCACCGCGCGCAATCGGCCTCGACAGCGGACAGCGGCCTACCGGTAGGTAACCGGCTTTGCGGCGATGCTCGTCGCCGCAACCGCGCCGAACTCCAGGCCGTCCGCGCGGAAGCGCGCCGCGGTCCTGCGGGTGGCGCCGACGCCGAGCACCCCTTCACCGGTTCCCGCGGGCATTGCCGACAACACCCAGGCCGGCACACTGAACTGCCCGGACGCCGGATTGGCCAGGCAATAGAAACCCGCGCTCAGGGTCCCGGAGGGCGATACCCCATAGACGACGACCGCCTCTTGAGCAGCGTCCCCTCCCTGCCACCGGACCACCAGATCCTGCGCCCGGCTCACATCCGAGATCTGCTGCGCGTTCAACCATTGCACCGCTTCGGGCATCTGCACCCCCACCTGAAACGGACCCACGGCACGCGATCCCGGCCCGTTGTCCACGCGCACTGGACCCGGTTCCAGGAACCGGTTGAAGTCGCCCGAGTACAGACCAGGCAAGCCGAACCTTGGCAGCATCTGGCGTGACGACGACGCGACCGTGGCGTTGACGCTCGCGCCCGCATCGAGTCCCGCCGCGACCCGGAAATCCGGCAACCCGGCGCCCTGGCTCCACTGGAACACGCACGAGCCCATTGGAATGGAGCGCGTGCCAACGGCCGAGGCCAGCCGCGCGGGAGTCGTATTCAAAAACAGTGCGTCGCCGGAATCGGCATAGACCGTGCCGAACAGAATCCGCGTCAGATCCACGAGACCGTACGCCATCGCCCCGGTGTCGCGCAACCGTTCGAGGTCGCCCGGGCCCGGGCCCAGCGGATCCGTGCAGGCCGCGCCCTCAGGCTCGACAGTGATCGTTGTGAAGTTGCTCACCACGCCGTTCACGCGCAGCGCCACGGGCACATAACAGCCGCGGACCGAGTCTGGCACTGAGAACGCGATCTGATCGAGTCCCGCGCAGCAGCCGGAACGGCCCTGGTAGGCCGGATCCACCCGCCGCCCGCCCACGTAGACCTCGGTGTCGAGGCTCTGATTTCCAGGAAGCGGCCCCGCGGCTTCGTCGCCTTGCACGGATCCGAGCCCGGTACCCCACAGAACCACCGTCTGTCCCGGGCGGACCGGCTCGGTCAACGAGTTGAGCGGCTGTTCGGTCCCCGAGATCGCGTTCTGCGCGATCGCCGGACCCGCCCCTGTCTGGTTCCGCGTGAAGATCCCGAGCGCGGATCGCACGACGCGCACCGAGAACGGTCCACTGACTTCACCGTTGTAGGTGACGCGCAACGTGCCTTCGCCTACTGGCGTGCGCGACGGCAGAATCGCGGCCACCTGTCCCGCGAGCGTGTAGATGAGGAAGCAGTCGACCTGCGTCTGGCCCACGGTCACGCGGACGGAAGTCCCGCTGAGCGTCACCGGCAAGGGAAAGCTCGCCGTCTGGACCAGCGCCTGCGGCCCCAGTCCGCTTCCGTAGACCACGAACATGCCGCCCTGCGCGAGTCCGCCGCCGGGCAGTTCTCCTGGGAAATTGCTCGCTGCGTTGGCGGCCGCGGTGATGGCGGGTGCGCCCTGCGCCAGGGCCGCGGCGAACAGGAACAAGAGTGCCAGCCGGTTCATGCTTCCCCCTCGAGCGCGGCGGCGAGTTTGTCCGCCAGGTTGTCTTCCGAATCGGACCAGATGGTGACACGCTGCACAGGCAGCGCCGCTGTTAGATCCGACGTCAGATGGAGCAGGCTCCGGATATTTGCGCGCACCGCCAGCAGGTTGCCGCCGGGATCGGGAACAAACGGACCGTCAATGCCGAACTCGACGCGGATGTTGTCGCCCAGTTCGTTGTCGAACTCCGGAGCAAAGCAAAGCAGCGCGACCCGGGCGGGCTGCAACTGCCAGTCTCCGTCACCGCCTTGTTGCATCAGATCCCAGCACGTCTCCACCTGGTAGGCACAGTCCGGATTCTGGAACTCCCGCGCAGCCGCCACCAGCTCTGAGACTTCCAACTCGTCCTCGAAACGCTTTTCGAGCGCGGGCGGCTCGACATATTCGATCGCGTACACCCGGACCGACGCGACCGGCGCCAGGCGCGAGAACGGGAATCGCGTCAACGCCTTCTGAAAATAGGCCAGGGCATTCTGCGCCGTGAATCCGCGAATCCAGCAAGAAAGGTAGAGTTGATCGGCCATCCGTTAGATCGTGCGAGCCGCCTGAACTACCATGATGACACCCACGAGGGTCACCACGCCGGCGCTCACCACGGCGAGCTTGCGGGTCCAGGCGGCTTCCCCGGCGGCCTTCTGCATCGCGGGTCCGGCCAGCACCATCGCGCAGCCGATCGCGATCAGCACCGCCGCCAGCCCGAGGCTGAAGCTGACCAGCAGGGCCATTCCGAACAGGATGCGCTTCAGGGTAATTGACACCATCAGGACTACCAGGGCCTCGGGACATGGCACCATCCCGCCGGAGATGCCGAGCGAGAGCAGCGTTCCCTTCGTGGGCGCTTCCCCATGGCTGTGCCCGTGATGGTGGCCGTGCCCGTGGTGATGTCCATGATGATGGCCGTGGTGATGTCCGTGTCCCGACGCAGCCTGAAGACGCTGTTGCAGCAGCCACAGGCCGATTCCCGCCACCAGCAATCCGCTCAACAGCGACAGCCAGGGATAGATCCGCTCGACCGCGATCCGAGTCGATGCGTAAAGCGTCACCAGGCCGAGAATAAACACGCTCGCGGTGTGGGTCGCGGTCACCACCGCGCCGAGATAGACGGCGTCCGCGATCCGGCCGCGCGAGCCCACCAGGTACGCCGCGACGATCGTCTTTCCGTGTCCTGGCGTGAGGGCATGCGCCGCGCCCAGGAAAAACGCGAGCACGAGCGCGGTGATGAGAACTACCGGGTCAGTTGAGGAAGCTGCGAGGTATTGCTCGAGCTTCGGCAGGTTCAACCGGCGATCTCCCTGACGGCGGCGACGGTGCGGTCCATTTCCTCCATCGTGTTGTAGATGTGGGCCGAGATCCGCAATCCGCGCGAGTCACCGGAGGCGGTGTTGGCGATCGAGATCCGGTGCCGCTGCCACAGCGCGTCGTAGGCGGGTTTCATCTCCTTGGCCGGGAGATCGACTTTGACCACGCCGCCGGAGAGTCCGGGCTCCATGCTGGTCTTCAGCTTGGCTCCGGGGATCTCCACGAGGCCGCGCATGGCCCGCTGCGCCAGCGCGCGCATTCGCGCTTCCACGTGCCGCATGCCGACCAATTGCAGGAAATCGACCGTGGCTTCGAGTGCGACCAGCCGCGGATTGTCGCGCTGTCCGAAGACCTCCAGTTTCCGGGCGCCGACCAGATTGTCGGACCATCCGGCGGTGACGATCGCGGGCCAGACCTGCGGGATCCGGTCGGCGCGGACGTACAGCACGCCGGCTTCGAGCGGTCCCATGGGCCACTTATGGGCGCTGCCCGCGTAGGAGTCGCAGCCGATCTCGCGCAGGTTCACGTCGAGCGCTCCGAGTGTCTGCGCGCCGTCGAGGTGCATCCACAGATTGTGGCGGCGGGCGATCCCGGCGATCTCTTTGGCCGGATACATCACACCCGTCGTGTTGGTGACGTGGGAGACCGTGATGACTCGGGTGCGCGGCGTGATGGCCTGTTGCAGCCCGTCAAGCAGTTGCTGCTTGGACGTGGCGGGTACAGGAACAGCGACTACCTTGACTACGAGCCCATCACGTTTGGCGCGTACCTTCCACGAGTCGAGATTCGACGGATGGTTATGCGCGGTGACGATGATCTCGTCGCCCGCCTTCAGGTCCACTCCCCGGACGATTGTGTTGGCGCCCTCGCTCGTGTTGCGCACGAACGCAATCTCATCCGCGGTGACGCCGAGCATCGACGCCCACTTCTTGCGGCAGCGCTCGGCGAGCGGATCGTACTTCTCACGGTTCTGGAACGACGGGTTGGCCTGGAAATCGCGGAGCAGCTCCGCGTGGCGGTCCAGCACGCCGCGTGAGGCGGGGCACACGTTGGCGGCGTTGAGGTAGATCAGGTTGTCATCGAGAGGGAATTGGCGCTTCACCATCCGCCAATAGTCCTCGTTCTCTGGAGCGGCAATGCCCGGCGCGGCTTGAATTGACTGCACCATGGCGGCCCAGCCCGTGATGCGGGCAGCGGCGGAAGGGATGGCTCGGAAAAGATCGCGGCGAGAGTTTGGCATCGCTAACATAGTACCCTAACGGGAGATGGCAAGCCGGAAGCCGGATTCCTGGATCCGCTCACTGCGGGTGATCAACACAGGGCCGTTCGACGACATCACGGTGAAGTTTGACCGTCATGTCAACGTGTTCACGGGGCCGAACAACTCGGGCAAGACGGTGCTGCTATCGGTTTTGGCGTCGCAGCTTGTACCCGGATTCAAGCTCCCAGGCAAGTTCCAGCGCGAAGGGACGCGGTGGGTGGTCAACGGCTCCGTGCCCGCCGATGCGGCCATGTATGTTCCCGCGCTGCGCTTCGCCACCGGATTCCGCGCCAGCGCCCCCGGACGTCCCTCGGAAAAGCAAACCGATCTGCCGTACACGGAAAGCAGCGATCACCTGTTGCAGACGATGGTGAACCTGGACTACAAGGCCTACCGCGAACAGAGCCAGGAGATCCGCGAGATCAACGCAACGATCGGCGCTCTGGTGTCGGAGATCACGGTGGGATATCCGGTTGAGTTCGCCGGAATCGGTGAGGACAGCGGCGGATTTTCCCCCCGGTTTCGAACGATTGACGGCGTGTTCCCGCTGGATTCGCTGAGCCAGGGGACCCAGTCGCTGCTCCATGCCTGCGCGCGCATCGTGATCGAAGCGCGGCAGCCGGGCGTGCTGATCATCGACGAGATCGACGCCCACCTGCATCCGGCCTGGCAGCGGCGTGTGATTCCGGCGCTACGAAAGTTCTTCCCTGGTCTGCAATTGTTCTGCGGCACGCACTCTCCATTGGTGGTGAATGGATTGAACAAGGGCCAGATTCACTTGCTCCGGCGCGATGCCCAGGGCAAGGTGGTGGCATCGGTCAACAGCGCGGACCTCACCGGATGGTCCTGCGACGATGTGTACTCGATCCTGTTCGATGTCGAGCCGGTGGACCAGCAGACGGCGGAGGAGCTTGCGTCTCTCAAGGACCTGATCGCGATGGGAGCACCGGTGGACGCCTCCCAGACTCTCAAAGAGCAGATCACCAGGAAGATGGGTCCGGCCAATGACGCCCATGCGCAGCTTCTTGCGGATCAACTCCTGCTCGAAGCCGCACGGCGGAAGTCGGCAGGCGGTAAGCGATAGATGCACTACGTGGAGCGGGGTCCGGAACCGCCCGGGCTGGCAGAGATCCGCCGGCGCAAAACGCAGCGCTGGATCGACCACCACCGCGGCCAGGGCAGTGCTCCCACCGACTCGGAGTGGCGGCGGTTCGCTCCGGAACTGGGTGAGCGGTTCCACCTGCTGTGCGGCTATTGTGAGCGGCAGGAATCCGGAGACGTGGACCATTTCCGGCCGAAGGCGTCGTTTCCAGCGCTGGTGTACCAGTGGTCGAACTGGATCTACTGCTGTCCGAAATGCAATCACGGAAAAGGCAACCAGTGGCCCACCGATGGATACGTGGATCCCTGCGCGCGCCCGGTGCGTGACCAGCCGGAGCCGCACTTTACGTTTGATCTGGCCGAAGGAACGATTGTCCCGGCCGGCGGCCTGACGGCGGTCCGCCGACGCAGGGCGCAGTCCACGATTGACGACCTGCGGCTCAACCGCGATCCCATCCGCCGCGAGCGATTGCAATGGGTGAGGGCGATCGAGCTGGCGCTGCGGAACTCGCCGGATCCCGATGATTTCGTCGCGATGATCACGGCGCGGGACTTTCGTCTGTCGTCACTCGCACGGCAGAAATGCAAGGAGATGGGACTCCTGCCATGATCACGGACCTGGTCGAGATCCGCCGGATGGGCGAAAAGAAGCGCGGTGAAAACGAAGCGTTCCGGCGTCACTTGAAGCGGCATGATTTCGTTGAGCGCAATCTGCGGCACATCGCGGAAGAGATCGAAGACCAGATCGACTGCACCGCGTGCGCCAACTGCTGCCGCGTCGCTACGGTGAAACTGCTGGACCGGGATGTCAGCCGGCTGGCGAAGACGCTCCGGATTCCCGTGGGCCGCTTCCTCAACGAGTATTGCGAGGAAAGCGATGAGGGGCTGATCCTTAAGCGGACTCCGTCCGGGTGCCCGTTCCTCTCGGGGAACCTCTGCACGGTGTATGATGACCGCCCGTCGACGTGCGCGGACTTTCCGCACCTGGTGCGCGGCGCCGGATCGCTGACCAGCCGCATGTGGGAGATGGTGGACCGCGCCACCTACTGTCCGATCGTCTACAACGCGTTGGAGGCGTTCAAGGTGGAGACGCGGTTTTTCGAAAAGTCGGCGCCGCGGAAATAGTACCGGTACCGCCCGGAACCAGGACGTCGCAATTCTCCGCGGGCACAATGACCGGCCAGCTCCTGTTTCCTGGTCCTCCACTGTTGCAAGGTATGGTAGGGTGGAGGATCAGGAAAGGAAACAATGGAAGCGCTTGGAATGGTGGAAACCAAGGGTCTCGTGGGAGCGATTGAAGCCGCCGACGCGATGGTGAAGACCGCGAACGTGACCCTGCAGGGGAAGGAGTTCATCGGCGCCGGATACGTCACGGTGACGGTCCGCGGCGATGTCGGAGCCGTCAAGGCCGCGACCGACGCGGGCGCCGCTGCCGCGCGCCGCGTAGGTGAGCTGGTCGCGGTCCACGTGATTCCCAATCCCCACGACGACGTCGAGAAGTTCCTTCCCGGTCAAAAGAAGAGCGACAAGACCGCCGGATAAGCCGTGCTCCGCGATACCGACCTCGTATCGATTCAGGAGGTCCGCGCCAAGGTCGAGGAGGCCTACGCGGCCTTTCAGGAACTGCGCCGCCTCCCGCAAGACCGTATTGATGCGATCGTTGAAGCGATGGGCGAGGCGGCTCGGGCCAACGCACAGCGCCTTGCCGAACTCGCCGTGGAAGAGACGGGCTACGGCAACGCCAAGGACAAGCTTGCCAAGAACCTGCTCTGCGCCGACCTGCTGCCACGCACGATTCGCGGGATGAAGACTGTCGGGATCCTGCGCGATGATCCCGAAAAAAAGCTGATCGAAATCGGGACGCCGGTGGGAGTCGTGGCGGCCATTCTGCCGACCACCAACCCGACTTCGACGGCGATCTACAAGTCGATCATCTCCATTAAGGCCGCCAATCCTGTCGTGGTCAGCCCGCATCCCCGCGCCAAGGCGTGCACCTGCGAAACCGTGCACATCATGACTCAGGCTGCCCTCGCCGCCGGTGCGCCCAAGGGTTCCATCCAGTGCATCCAGAACGCCACCATGGAAGGAACCGAAGCCCTGATGCGGCATCCCCGGACCAGTGTGATCCTGGCGACCGGAGGCGCGGGAATCGTCAAGGCCGCCTACTCGAGTGGCAAGCCGGCGTACGGTGTCGGGCCCGGCAACGTGCCCGTCCTGCTCGATGCGAGCGCTGACGTCACCGAAGCGGTGGCCAAAGTGGTCGCGGGCAAATCGTTCGACTACGGTACCGTTTGTTCGAGCGAGCAAACCATCGTCGCGCCGGCATCCTTGCGCGAAGCGGTGCTCGCCGCGCTGAAGCGGAACCGCGCGTTCCTGTGCACCGGCGAACAAGGCAAGGCGCTCGCCAAGCTCCTCATCGCACCGAACTGGCGGATCAACGCGAACTGCGTCGGCCAGGCGCCCACCAAGATCGCGCAGATGGCGGGATTCGAGATCCCTTCTGAGACGTCGATCCTGGTGGCGGAGATCGGCGGCGTGGGCAAGGAACACCCGCTGTCGATGGAGAAGCTCAGTCCGGTGCTCTCGGTGCTGTTCGTACCCGATTGGGAACAGCAGGTCCGGGCCTGTCAGGCGATTCTCAAGTTCGGCGGACTCGGCCACACGTGCGTGATCCACGCGCGGGATGACGCACGGATTCGCGAGTATGGTCTGCGCATGCCCGCTTTCCGCGTGCTGGTCAACACGCCTGCTCCGCAAGGATCGACCGGGATTACGACGTCCGTCTTTCCGGCGATGACGCTCGGATGCGGTGCGATGGCGGGCAACGCAACCTCGGATAACGTGAGTCCGCTGCACCTGATCAACGTGAAGCGCGTGGCGTACGTGGTCCGCACGCCGGAGGAAGCGTTTGGTGCGCAAGCGCCCGAGGCGGGATCCGTGGGCGCAGCGGTCCAGCGTTTCCTTGCCCAGCGCGGACTTGCGAGCCCGGCCCCGGCTCCGGTGTCCGCGCCAACAGCCGCGATCGTCGACCGGTTTCTCGCATCACGGGGGAAACCCGCCCCGGCTCCACCGCCCGCGCCCGTGGCCAGTTGCGGATGCGGCACGCCGGCGCCCGCACCGGCCCCCGCACCTGCACAGCCTCCTGAGCCTCCAGTCCAGATTACGGACTTCGTGTGTGAAGCCGACGTCCGCACCGCGCTCCATCAGAGCCGGAAGATTTACATCGGCCCGAAGTCCATCGTTACGCCGGCGGCGCATGAACTGGCCAATCAGCACGGCATACTGGTAGTCGCACAACGATCATGAAGCAACAAGATCTTGAGAGCATCCGGGCAAAGGCGGAAGCCGCGCTGGCAAGCGGCGATTTCGTCGTTTATCCCGCCCAAGCGAAAAACCCGGGCCACGAGTACACCTATTGGGACACGGAGCGTTCGCCTTCGGTCCTTGATTTCCTGGGCGTGGCGTCGAAGCTGGGTATCCGGCTCATCACCGTTAGCCAGGAAGTCTTCACGTCCCGCGCGCTCGCCGGATCGATGGAGGACCTTCGCGAAGCCACGATCAGCCGCGACGAGCTGCGGGAATTCGAGCGCGAGCTCAAGCGCTTCCAGGGCTATGACGGTTTCCTGTGCGTGCTGCAGTTTTCCTTCACGCACGAAGGCCGTCCCTACACCTTTCATCTCGAAACCCCGTGGTATTCCGAGTACCTGGACCTCATCGACCAGGTCGGCGACCTGCTCGACACGTTCGAGGATGACGATGATGATGACGACGAACCCGGCGGACGGTTCGGATACCTGTCCAAAAACTGAGGCCCATTGGAATCAAGGCCCTCCCGGTGGATCGCGGCCCAGGTGGATCAGGCCGCGGCCCGGCGGCTGGCGAATGAACTGAGCCTGGCGCCGCTGGTGGCGCGGATTTTGGCCGCGCGCGGATTCACTGATCCCGCGCTGGCCGCATCGTTTCTGCGGCCCGACATCCGGGCCTTGCACGATCCATTCCTGCTCACCGGCATGGACGCCGCCGTCGTCCGGATCCTCGAAGCGATCCGCGGGAACCACCCCGTTCTGCTCTACGGCGACTACGATGTCGACGGCACCACCAGTGTCGTGATCCTGAAGAAACTGCTCGACCTGGCTGGCGCCAATTCCACGTTCTTCGTCCCGCACCGGCTGCGGGACGGTTACGGAATGCATCCCGAGGTGGTGGAACAGGCGGCCACGCAGGGAGTGCGGCTGATCATCAGCGTCGATACCGGGATCCGCGCCAACGAAGTCGTGCGGCTTGCGCGGAGCCTCGGCGTCGACGTGATCGTCACCGACCATCACCTGCCCGAAGCCGAGATTCCGCCCGCCCACGCCGTACTGAACCCCAACCAGCCGGGCTGCCCGTATCCGGAGAAGAACCTGTGCGGCGCGGGAGTCGCGTTCAAGCTCGCGCAGGGACTCATGGCGCGGCTGGGCTGGCAGGACGCAAGGGTTCGCAAGCTCACAGAGTCGTTCCTCAAGATGGCCGCGATCGCGACAGTCGCCGATGTCGTGCCGTTGACCGGTGAGAACCGCGTCATCGTCCGCCGTGGACTCGACGGGCTCACCGCCACGCCCAATCCCGGACTGCGGGCGCTCCTCGAAGTGGCCGGATTCGGGCCCGGACAGGCGCCCACGGCGGGACAGGTGGCTTTCCGCATCGCGCCGCGCATCAACGCCGCGGGCCGCATGGCCAGCGCCTCCGACGTGATCGAGCTGTTTCTTACCAGCGATCCGGCGCGGGCCAAGGATCTGGCCGCCCAGCTCCACGAGCTCAACACGCAGCGGCAAGCGGCTGAAGCACGAATGATCGAAGAGATCCTGGCCGAGTGCGAGCAGGCCCCGGTCGGCGAGGATCAGCGCGCGCTCGTGTTTGCGGGCGCCGGGTGGCATCGTGGCGTGGTTGGAATCGTTGCCAGCCGCCTGGTGGACCGTTTCCATCGCCCATCGTTCGTCCTGGGCATTGACCCGGAGAAAGGCCTGGCGCAGGGCTCGGGCCGCAGCGCCGCGGGCTTCCATCTGCTCGACGCGCTCGAGTCGATGAGTTCGCTGTTCACCAAGTTCGGCGGACACAAGCAGGCCGCGGGTGTCACGCTGCCGCTCGGGCGCCTGGAGGAATTTCGCGCCCGGTTCGCCGAGTACGCATTCACGCGCATCGCGCCCGACGATCTGTGCGCGACCTACACGGTCGACGCTTCCCTGCGGATCGAGGAGATTACCCGCGAAGCGGTGGAGCAACTGTTCGACCTGGCGCCATTTGGTTTTGGCAATCCCGCGCCGCTGCTGGCGCTCGACGAAGTTAGGGTCGCTGAGGATCCGCGTGTGCTCAAGGAGCGGCACCTCCGGATGTGGGTCCACCAGAATGGCCGCGGACAGGTGGTAAAGGCCTGGAACTGGGCGGATCGTGCGGACCTCTTCCGGGCGGGGGCGGAACGGTCGATGCTCGTGCGGATCGAACCGGACGACTATTCCGGCTATTCGATGACGCTCGAGGACGCCCGCTGAAGCGACTTGCGGACCATCCGCGCAATTGACTCTGACGGGTTGAAGTCCACCACCCGGGCCAGCGGAATCCAAGACAACTGGCGGCTCTCGCTCGTGGGGACCAGTGGTGCCTCGCGGTCCGCGGCCAGCAGATAACGGACGTCGTGGTGGTGGTGCGCCGGCATCCCCCCGCGTGCGGGAATCAGGTGGACATCGACGTCGAAGATCCGCGACGCATCGTGGTGCACCGCTTCAATGCCGCATTCCTCCCGCGCCTCGCGGGCAGCCGCATCGGCGACCGAGGCGTCGGAGTCCTCCACGTGTCCGCCGGGCTGGAACCAGGCGCCGAGCTTGGCATGATGGGTGAGCAATGCGAACTGTCCGGTCCGGTCGACGATCCAGGCGGACGCGGTGACGTGGCCCGCCGGATTGCTGGCACGGAGAGCCGCGGGGCCGGTTTCGAGCAGCCAGAGGACCAGCTCCGTCATTCGGCGTTCCTCCGGCGTTGCGGGCGCATGGGCCTCCAGTTGAGCGCGGAGGGCCTCGATTCTCGTTTGGCGGCTGTTTTGCAAGACTGAACCCGGAGGTCACTACATGGTAGAACGAACGGGGTATATCCCGCTGGCAATGGGCGACGTGATGCGGGGACGCGTCCCAAAAATGAAGCAATCAGTTGCAACAAAAGAGTTTAAGCTTCCTCCAAAGCCTGTCCAGAAACCCGTGCCAGAACTGGTAACGCGGATCGGCAAGGTCTCTTCGGAACCGGCGCCTGCCCGCCAAGTTATTAGCGCGGCAGTTTTGCAGCATATGCGGCCCGACGGCAATGGCTACCTGATTCCGCTGCCGTCCAGCACGCTTTCCTACCGCGACTACGAGGATCCGGTTCCGGCAGTCCGCGAGGAGCTGCGCAAGTTGGGCGTTGATTCTACGGCGATCCGGTTCGAGCGCTACGACGATGAAATCAACAATCCGGGTGGCCGGTACACGAACCGGCTCCTGCGGGTTGAGGTGAACGGCAAGAGCGAGGATTTCTCGGTTGAGCTCACGCTGCGGAACCCGCGGATCACGGCGGTTGAAATCGGCCGGCTGCTGGGGGTCCGCCTGCAGTATTAGCCCGGCAGAAAAAAAGAGGGCCGCCCTGACGAAGCGGCCCATGAGAAGAGCTTCGTGGTGGCCCTATGTTCCACCGCGAAGACTGGGGATCAAACCCATGCGTGTGCACTTCCTTGGAATGCACGCGCCGTGCCATTCGTAAGTGATTGACAAGCTTTGCGCGCCGGAACGGCTACCGGACAACTTGACCGGACACGGCGGCCAGATTGTCCTGTTTTGTGCCGGGAAACGACGGAATGTCGCAAAGCTCGCAGACCCGCTGGTATAAGGTTTGCGTCAGCTTGGTACGGTCGCCCAGGGTGAGGTCGATGGTGGGGATGGGCTTGCCGATCCGGATCGTGACTGGCCCCGGCCGGATCACGCGGCCGTGTATGGGCAGGATCTCCCCAGCGCCGAGGATTCCGATGGGAACGATGGGGACGCCTGCCTTGATCGCGATGTAGGCCGCACCGTCTTTGAACGGGTCCATTTGGCCCAGAGTCCGGCCCGCCTCCGGAAAAAGCAGGATGGAAATGCCATGCTCCTGTATTTTCCGGGCCGCCGCGGACATGGTCTTGAGCGATTCCCGCGCGTTGTCGTAATGGACCGGCAGGTGTCCGGCACTACGCAAATAGTTCCCGATAAAAGGCCAATAGAACAGGCTCTTCTTGGCAAGAAACCGGAACTGCGCGTTCACGTACGGCAGCACGGCTGGGATGTCGTAGAAGGAGCGGTGATTGGCCGCGAACACGAAATTCCCGCCGGGGGGCACATTGTCCTGGCCCTGGACCTCAACCCGGACGCCGGAGAGCCGCAAAATCCACAGCGCCCAGATCCGCGCCAGCTTGTGGTGAGTCCGTCCGCGGGAGGACAGATACGACATGGTGACCGCAATCGATGTCGCCACCGCGGTGACAAACAACAATGCGGGTAGGATCAAGAACGTCGATCGAATGAAGGCCCAGACCATTGCCGATTGCGCTGATGTTGACTTCGCAGGCGCGGAGTAGCTAGGCTATTTTAGCGCAATTGCCCTCCATCCTCCCCCGTTCCTCCCCCCAAGACCAGATCGACGCAGCAAGGACGTTCGCCACCCACGAGATCCTGTTCGCGGGCGCCAACGGATTCGTCGGCAAGGTGACTCTGGCCCTGCTGCTCGACCGGTATCCGGACCTGAAGCATCTCCACGTAATCGTCCGCGCCAAGCGGGGCTTCACTCCCCGCGAGCGGTTCGAAAAAGACGTGCTGGCCTCGCCGCCGCTCAAGCCAGTGATCGCGCGGCTGGATCCGGCGGTGTTGAAGGAACGGGTGTCGGTCCACAAGGGCGACATGAGCGAGCCCCTGTGCGGGCTGAGCGAGGAAACAATCGCGTCGCTGCAAGGCCGGGTGAGGCTGATCATCAATTGCGCGGGACTGGTGGAGTTCACGCCCCCGGTTGATGAGTCCTTCAAATCCAACGTTGACGGAGTGGAAAACACCATCGCGCTGGCGAAGCGTCTGGGCGCGCGGATCTGCCATATTTCGACGTGCTTTGTGTGCGGCGAGTGCGACGGCCTGGTGGAGGAGGACGAGCCGGTGCCCGGCTTCTATCCCCGGCGGAAGAGCCACGAGGACCACAGTTTCCACTACGCCGAGGAGATCCGGTTCATGCGCGAGCGGATCGCGGAGGTGTACGCGGCGGCGCGTGCGCGCGGCGAGGAAAACACCAAGGACACCAAGCAGCGGCTCTCCGACCTGGGAGTCCAGCGTGCCGCCCAATGGGGTTGGGTGAATACTTACACGTACTCGAAGAGCCTCGGCGAGCAGTTGCTGGCGGGCGAGTCCGGAGTCGAGTACACGATCGTCCGGCCGGCGATCGTTGAAGCGGCGCTGGATTTTCCGTTTCCGGGCTGGGTGGAGGGCGGACGCACCGCCGCGCCGCTGATCATGATGGCGATGAGTGGACTCCGGCATTGGCCGTTGCGTCCCGAAGCACCGCTCGAGGTGGTCCCGGTGGACCAGGTGGCGAGCGCCATCCTGATCGCCAGCGCACTGCTGATGAACGGGCGGGCGCACCAGGTCTACCAGATCGGAACCGCCGAGGTGAACCCGGTTCCGCTCAAGAAGCTGGTCGAGTGGATGTACGCTGACTACTGCAAGTCGCAGGGCCGGCCGCACTGGCTGATGCCCGGGGTGCGGATCCTGAGCCCAGCGCATTCCCGCAAGAGGGGCGAGCGCCTGCTTTCGCGAATCCAGACGGCGCACGAGGTCACCAATGCGGTGAAGCGGTTCGCGCAACGGTCGAACATTCCGGGCCGCAAGCCCGTCGAGCGGCTCGCGCGCACGTTGCGCACGCTCGGAATCCAGCTCAACATCCGCGAGCAGGCGCTGGTGCTGTACCAGCCGTTCATGCACGACAACCGATTCATCTTTGAGGCCGAGAACATCCGGGAGGCGAGCTTGCGGTTGACCGCTGAGGATCAGGGCCGGCTGCCGTGGACTCCGGAAAAGATCGTCTGGAAAAAGTATTGGATGGAGAACGAGGTGCGCGGCATCCAGAAGTGGGTTCAGGAAGAATCCTCCAAGGGCCGTTCGTTCAAGTTGTAAGCGCTGCCACTTTACGGCGTGATACAAGTAGTGACTTGACCCCCTCCCGGCGCCTGATTCTGCTCGTGCTAGCCGTGGGGCTTCCTTCGGCTCTCGCCGCCGCGCTGGTCCCCGGATCCACCGGGTGGATGGTGCTCACAGCCGGACTCGTGTTTGCCGCGGCCCTTGCGGACGCTCTGCTTGGCCGCCGTCTGTGCAAGTGGCCGTCGATCACCCTGCCCGCCAGCATCCGCGCCTACAAGGAGCGCCGCAACGCGCTGCCCCTTCGAATCGGTACCGCGGGCGCGCGCGAGGTGGTCGCGGGACTTCCATGGCCCGCGGCGCTGAACAGCGATCAGGACACGCGGAGGCTGGAACTCCCAGCGGCGGACACCGCGCAAGCGGAGTGGCCGTTCACGCCGCTGCGCCGCGGCGATTACGCGATTCCCGCGATCCACTTGAACCAGTCCACGCCGCTTGGACTGTGGGATCTCCGCACGCGGCAACAGACCAACTGCACCGTCCACGTGTATCCGAATCTGCGCCGGATCGACGATCTGCTCGCACTCCGCCGCGACAACGCGGGCGCCAAGGCGATCCGCCAGATCGGCAAGGGGCGCGAGTTCGAAAAGCTGCGGGACTACCTGCCCGGCGACGGATTCGACGAGATCCATTGGAAGGCGACCGCCCGGCGCGGACGGCCGGTGACCAAGGTGTTCCAGGTGGAGCAGACGCGCGAGATCTACGCCGTGCTCGACTGCGCCCGCCTCACGGGCCGCGCCGAATCAAATGATCCGGCCGCCGAGCCGCGCCTGGAGCGCTACATGAATGCGGCCTTGATCCTGGGGATGGCGGCGCAGCAGTCAGGCGACCTGTTCGGACTGATGGCGTTTAGCGATCGCGTGGAGACTTTCGTCCGTGCGCGGAAGGGAACCGGGCAAGCCGCGCTATGCCGCCAGTCGATCTACAAGTTTCAGCCCAAGCCCGCGGCGGCGAACTTCGAAGAGGCCGCGGTCCAGCTTCGAACCCAGCTCTCGCGGCGCGCCCTGGTGCTGTTCCTCACTGACCTCGATGATCCGGTAGCGGCGGCCCAATTCGCGCAGGCGGCGGCCTTGCTGCGTGGGCAGCACCTGGTGATGGCGGCGATGATCGCGCCGCCGGGCGCTCATCCGCTGTTCACGCGGCCGGATGTCCAGGGGATCAACGATGTGTATCAGGAAGCCGCCGGACACGTGCTGTGGCGGCGGCTCAAGGACCTGGAAGTTGGCCTGCGCCACCAGGGAATCAACTTCACCACGCATCCGGCGCGCGGATTCAGCCAGCACCTGGTGAATCTCTACCGCCAAATCAAGCAGAGGCAGATTCTGTGATCGTCGACCTGCAGCGGTTCGTCACGGCGGAACGGCCGCACTGGACCCGGCTCGAAGAGCGGCTGCTGTTCCTGGAGCGCAACCCGGACCGGACGCTTTCGATCGGGGAGATCGAAGAGTTCTACATGCTGTACGAACGGGCGGGAGCGGCCCTGGTCAAGATCCAGCCGTTGCAGGCGGAAGGCGACCTGCGGCGGTACCTCGAGTCGCTGGTCGGGCGAGCATATGCCGAAATCCACGAGACACGCCAGACCGCCCGGTTCCGCTTCCGGCACTGGGTGTGGCACACGATCCCGGAAACGTTCCGCCGCCGGATTCTGTATTTCAAGCTGAGCCTCATTGCGACGCTGGTGGGGGCTGCTTTTGGCGCTGGAGCGCTGGCGTTGAGCTACGAATCCAAAGATGTGCTGATGCCGTTCTCGCACCTGCACCAGAAGCCGGGCCAGCGCGTCGCCACTGAGATGGAGGAGCGCGGTAAGGGCATTTCCGCGGCCCGAGGCCGTTTTTCCGCGCACCTGATGACCCACAATATCCGCGTGACGCTGTTTGTGCTGGCGCTCGGGGTGACGTTCGGACTGCTGTCGATCGTGGTCCTGTTCTATAACGGAACGATTCTCGGAGCGGTGTGCTACGACTACATCACCGACGGGCAAGGCGTGTTCCTCGCGGGCTGGCTGCTGCCGCATGGATCCGTCGAGATCCCGGCGATATTGATTGGCGGGCAGGGTGCGCTGCTGCTGGGCCACGCGCTGATCGGATGGAACACGCGGGAGTCGCGCGCCGACCGGGTCCGCTCGATTCTTCCGGATCTCACCACGCTGGCCGGCGCCATCGGGCTGCTGCTGGTTTGGGCGGGGATCATCGAGTCGTTCTTCTCGCAGTATCACGAGCCGGTGATCCCGTATGCGGTGAAGATCGGCTTTGGCAGCGCGCAACTGGTGCTGCTGTTCGTTTACCTGTTGCGCGTGAAACCCCGGGAGCGGATGTGACACGGCTGGTGGCAGAGTCCCGGTTGAGCATCCGCACGCCCGAAGGCGTCGAGTTCTCGCTGCCGCTCGCGGGCACGGGCAGCCGGATGAGCGCGGCGGTGCTCGACATCATGGTTGTGTCTGCGGTGTGGAGCGTAATCGGAAGGCTGGTGACCCTGATCGAGGCGGTGAACAAGGACATCGGCGGGGCGATTGAGATTCTCGGTTACTTTGTGCTGAGCGTTGGGTATCCGATCGCCACGGAATGGTACTGGCGCGGGCAGACGGTCGGCAAGCGGGTGCTGGGACTGCGGGTCGCCGACGCGCGTGGCGGGCGGCTGCAGCCGTCGCAGGTGATCCTGCGCAACATCCTGCGCGCGGTGGACATCCTCCCGGCGCTGTATCTGGTGGGCGGCATTTCGTCGTTGCTCACCGCGCACCGGCAGCGGCTGGGGGACCTGGTGGCGGGGACGATTGTGACGCAGACCCGGCAGCCGGAGCCTCCAGAGCTCGACCAGATTCTCGGGGGCCGGTTCAATTCGCTGTCCGGGAACCTGCGGTGGGCGGCGCGGTTGCGGCAGGAGACTCCTCCGGCGCTTGCCAACGCGGCGATTGAGGCGTTGATGCGGCGCGAGGCGCTGAGTCCCGAGGCGCGGCTGGATGTGTTTGGGAGTTTGGCGGAGGAGTTCCGGCAGCGCGCTCCGTTTCCAGGAGAGGGGGCGGATCACTTGTCGGATGAGCAGTACTTGAGGAACGTGGTCGAGGTTCTGTTCCGGTCGCGGTAGCGTCCAGTCTCGTGCGCGTTGGACCTGCTCGGAGACAAGTGGACTCTCCTGATCATCCGTGATCTCTTCTTCGACCGGTCGCGCTATCGTGAGTTTCTGACCGGGGAGGGCATTCCGACCAACCGGCACTTTGGATCTGTTGATTCTCAAGGCGCTCGCCCGTCGGCAAGATGCACGGCTGCGGAATCGCGCAGATGCTCAAGGATTGGCTTCATCGCGACCGGATCGGGAACGAACTGGCGGATTCGACAACTGCGCGACACCGCCGGTGCCACTCTTCGATCAGAAGGAGTACTTGATTCCCGCCTGCATCTGACGCGGGTCCATCGCCGCGCCGATTACTCCGAACGCGCCAGTCCCGAAGTTCTGGCCGGAGATTGGAACCGTGGCGCCCAGCGTACTGGCGGCGAACGCCCCAGCCAGCTCGGTGCCGTACGAACCAGAGCACCGTTTATCATTCTCTATCGGCACATGACTGTCTAACGGCGCATGCACCAAAGTGGTGCACAATGGTGTTATGAGAGCGGAAACGAAGACCGTGCGCCAGAGCGTGAGCTTGCCGGCCAAGACAGCCACCCAGATTCGGAGCATGGCGAAGTCGCGGCGGCTGAGCACCGCGCGGATGCTGGTCGAGTTGATCGAGAATGGCATCGAAGCCGAGAAGCGCAAGCAACAGGAGTTCTTTGACCTCGCCGAGCGCTTCCGCAACGAGGCGGACCCGCAAGAGGCGAAGCGCCTCGGAGATCAACTCGGCCGCTTGGTCTTTGGTGGCTGATGCCGAAGATCGAACGCTGGAGCAAGTTCCCTGAGGCAGTCAAGCAGCACCTGGTGGAGCGGATGCGAGATCGATCGATCAGCATCGCCGACCTGAATCAACTGCGACTCTGGACCGAGACGCAGCCGGAGGTTCCGGAAGGTGAATGGTACAAGGACTTCGGAACATTCAAGATTTGCGGCCGGGGGTCCCTGGCAAAGACGTTCCTGGTGCGCGGCCAAGCCGCAAAGGGCGAGAAGCTCTGAACGCCACCACGGCCAATGCCATTGCCTTGAATTCACCACTACCTTGATTGACGCTCGGCCTAGCGCTCCCGGAGAACCCAAGCGGCGGAGCGGCCTTCAGCTTCATTTCACGAGGCATGCCTGGCAAGCGGGCTCCGAAGTTCTCGCCCGACACGCATCAAGGAGCTGAGCCATAGGCGCCTGCTTCTTGGCTTCCTGAAGGTGAGTACGCTGCCGTGCCGCAGTTGTTCCGTCAAAACCGAGGCGGGATGCCCAGGATTGGGTCGAAAGCGGTACAATCGCGCAATGTCGCGCAGCGGATGTTCCAGTCGAGTTCTGCTGACGCGGGAAATTCCGATCGGGCCAGCCAGTACGCCGCCGGGCGCGGTCCCGGTCTTCCCTACAGAGGGACGAGTGCGTGCCGATTGATCCGCCATTCATTCGCCGACAACAGGTTCCGCCCCGAACTCGACGCCCGTGGTTACGAAGCCGATGCAGGTCCCAACTTCCGTTCATCATTCCCTTGAAGCCCGCCCACTTGGCGCTGTGTGGATCGACACGTCGAAGTTGATGATGCCGGGCGTCTCGATTGGAGCGCCGCCCGCGTCGTCGTACCGCAATCCCACCGGACGCGCGAGTGCCGCGGTATCGAACCAGCGCGTGGGCCGGCGTTCGGCGGGCGGCAGGTTAGGGCTCCGGAGCAGATCCGCTGGTGGTGCGGCTCATGGCGCCGTCTTCGGTGCGAACACGCCCATGATGCGCACCATCCAGGTCCGCGGCAGCAGGCGGCTGGACTGAACCAGCGCAGCATTCAGGAGGCCAGAAATCTGGGCGCCGGAACGCCGGCCGTTGATGGCGCGGAGCCCGGTGCGGACGACGTCCTCCGGGTCCTGAAACATCATCGGTGGGTACGGTGCCGCGTCAGAAGCTCCAGCCTGGGTGTGAAAGGGAGTCCGTGTGGCGCCCGGGCAGAGCGCAATGACGTTCACTCCCCGGGGTCGCTGCTCGTACCAGAGCGCTTCGGAAAAGGAAATCACATAAGCCTTTGTTGCCGCGTAGACCGCCGACGAAGGAAATGGCGTGAATCCGAGTGTGGAAGCAGTGTTCAGCAACGTGTCCCCTGGCTGCGCCGCCGAAAGAAACGAGTAGGCGAGGGTGGTCAGACTCTCACAGTTGAGCCGGATCATGTCCCGCTGTTTCGAAACGGGAATGCCGGTAAACCACCCGTAAAGTCCAAACCCGGCGTTGTTCACCAAAACAGTATGGTGCTCCGCCGACAGGCGATCCGCCACGGCCGTTAACCCAGCATCGGTCCCCAGGTCGGCAGCGAGGATCTGGTGTCCCGCGCCGGATAGGCCACCCCGGAGTTGCTCAAGGGCGCCGGCGCCGCGAGCCACCAAGGTGACGGCCCAGCCCTCCTTCGCGAGGTGTAGGGCAAACTCCCGGCCAATCCCGCCGGTCGCGCCCGTTACCATTGCCCGTTTTGAAGCCATGTGGCCATCTCCTTGGCGATTTCGGCGCCAGCATCCTCTTGAACAAAATGAGAAGCGTTCCCTCCAGCCCCAACACGATCCGGCGAATCAACTCCGGGCGGCGGCCACCGAGACCGAGGCCTACCGGTCCTCCCCAGTCCTGACCCATGATGGTGAGATCGCGAAGTCCAGTGCCACGCATCGGAAGCGCCTTTCAAAGCGGCGATATCCTCGCCCCGTCCAGTTCGAGGAATCGATGCTCGACATCGAACAGTTCCCTCGCAACGGGGAAACGTTGGAAGCTCATGGATCGCCGGGCGGTCGCGTAGGTTCACGCCACATTCATTGTACGATTGAGTTGGTAACGGAACGCGAGGGCGGTCCTGAAAAGCGGCAGGCGAAGGCCCGGCGGGGAAAACAACCTCGACCTCGGTGCCACTCTTCGATCAGAAGGAGTACTTGATTCCCGCCTGCAACTGACGCGGGTCCAACGCCGCGCCGATCACTCCGAACGCGCCAGTCCCGAAGTTCTGGCCGGGGATGCTGAAGTTAGCACGGTTGAACAGGTTGAATGAGTCCAGGCGCAACTCGAACCGGTGACGCTCGGCGACGCGGAACATCCGCTGGATCGACACGTCGAAATTGATGATGCCGGGCGTCTCGATTGGAGCGCGGCCCGCGTTGCCATACCGCAATCCCACCGGACGGGCGAATGCCGCGGTATCGAACCAGCGGGTGGGCCGGCGTTCGGCGGGCGGCAGGTTGGGGCTCCGCAGCATATCCGGCCATTGCGACAGCGCGGTTCCCGCGTCGATCGCATCGCCGGGCAGGAGCGCGGTGATGAACGATCCGTCCTGGATCACGGTGATCCCCTGGAACTGCCAGCCGCCCAGCACCTTGCCTGCGAGCGAATCGGTGAGGTAGCGCTTGCCCTTGCCGAACGGCAGCTCGTATCCCACGGTCACCACCAGGCGCCGCGGAATGAACACGTCGCTCGTCGACCGGTTGAGGTGCAGCGGCATGTTCACCGAGCGTTGGCGCTGGACGCCGAGCACCGCCGAGTTCACGGCAGCGTTGTCGAGTCCCTTCGACCATGTGAAGGCGCCCAGCAGATAGATGCCGTCGGTTCCCGGGCGCTTCTGCACTTTCACTTCGAGTCCGTTGTAGGTGGCATCGGCGGACGGCGACGTCACCCATACGTCCTGCAGCCGCGGGAATGGACGCCGCGCCTGCCGCGGACCCGTGCCGGGCACGGCGTCGTTCACCGAGACGGTCTCCAGGCGGTTCGATGTGTGCGACCCCTGATAGCCGAGATCGATCGAGAGGTTCCGGTAGATCTCGCGCTGGATGGACAATCCCCATGAGTGGGTCGCGGTCAGTTTCAGGGGCGTCTCGACGCCGTTGAAGCGGGCGACGGCCGTGGTGGCCAGTGCGGCCGGGAAGGGGTCCGACAACGAGATGTTGGGAGTGCGGGCGTCAGCGAGGAACGATGCCACTTGCGCGTTTGTCCGCGGCTGGTTGCCGAGGTCCTGGAGGATCGCGACGTCGATATCGTTGGCGTAGATTCCGTAGCCGGCGCGGACCACGGTCTTGTCGTTGGCGCGGAAGGCGAGTCCCGCCCGCGGCAGAAATCCAGTCTTCTCCCACCGGATCAGCGGAATGTCCGGCTGGAAGCGGCCCGTCTGCCAGGGCTGTAGCGCGAGATCCTGCACGGGGGCTATGAAGGCGCCAGCATAAGGGTTGTAGTTCGACATGAACCCGGAGCGGTCTTTCCACGCGCCGCGCAGCTCGTAGCGCAGGCCGAGATTCAGAGTGAGCTTGCGGTGCACCTTCCAGTCGTCCTGCAGGTAGAGGTAGTAGCCATTCTGGGCAAAGCGTCCGCGGTTCGACTCGCCACCTGTGCGCGTAGCCGCGGGCACTCCCAGAAGGAAGTCGGCGAATGCGTGGCCCGAGTAGCGCGGCTGGAAATCGATGCCCGGACTCGCACCGATGTTGTAGAAGTTGTAGTGGCGCCGGTACTCGATTCCCGTCTTCAGGAAATGGCCGCCGCGCTGGAAGCTGAAGTCGTCTTTCAACTGCCAGTTGCCGATGTGGACCGCACCGCCGGGAGGACTGCCGCTGTCGCCGATCGACAAGTAGCCGGTCACGTTGAACCGCGGGAGTCCACCGCTTGGATTCACGCGGCCGAGTCCGAGCGCGGGAATTCCGAGAGCGGCGGCGTCGGCCACGTGAGGCGCCTGCACGCCCAGAAAGTAGGGCCGCCGGAAGAAGTGGGCCGACGCGACGTTCACGTACGCCGACTTGAAGGTGCGCGTGTTGGTGATCTCCTGCGCCCATGTGTAGAGCGGCTGTTCGTAGGAGAATTCCCGGATCGGATCCGTGAGCAGGGTGATCGCGCGGTTGTGGGCGAACCGCGCCGACCAGCGGTCGCTGTCGGACTTGCGGAAGTCCATGCGCCCGATCCACTGTGGATTGTCGGAGTTCGCCGACGAGTTGGGACTGGTGAAGTTGAGCGCGCCCGGTGTGTTCGGCTCCGGCCAGAACTTCAACAGCCTCGACGACACGGGATTGATGCGTGAGGCCGGAATCAGATTTCCCGCGAATGGCTGCATGGTGACGGGATCGCGCACAGCGACCGGGAATTGTCCGTTCCGCAACTCGGCCGTTGGGACGATCCCGGTCAGCGGAAGAAAGTTTCGAATGATCTCATCCTGGAAAGCGACGAAGTACCAGGCGCGATCCTTGCGGATAGGACCGCCGAGCGTGCCACCCGCCTGCTGCCTGCGGAATGAGGTCTTGGTGCGTGCGAAGAAGTTGCGTGCGTCGAGCGCGTCGTGCCGCGAAAACCAGAATGCGTTGCCGTGCAGCTCGTTGGTCCCGCTCTTGGTGACCGCGATGATCTGGCCTCCGGGGCGGACTCCCCACTCGGCGCCATAGAGTCCGGTTTTCACTTCGAACTCCTGCAGCGCATCGAGGTTCGGACGGAACGTGGTCGCGCCATTACCCTCCGAGATCATGCTGCCGTCGAGGTGATAGACATTGTCGGCGCGGCTCATGCCACGGACCAGGATTCCCGTGGCCGTGCCCGAAGCCACGCCGTTGCCGTAGATGGTTCCGCGCGGGGACACCACTCCGGGAGAGAGCGCGGCAAGCGTGGCGAAGTCGCGATTGTTGACGGGAAGTCCGACGAGCTTCTGATGGTCGATCACCTGGCCCATGCCCGCGCTTTCGGTGTTCAACAGGGAGGCGCTGGACGTGACCTCGGTGGTCTGGGTAGTCTCGCCGACGGCAAGCGTGAAGTCAGCGCGCTCGATCCGGCCCACTTCGAGGACGATGCCAGTGCGGAGCTGCGTCTGGAATCCGGTGAACGACACCCGGACTTCGAAAGCGCCGAGCGGCAGCGGGAACACCCGGTAGTCGCCCGTCGCGTTTGTCGACGCGGTGTGGGTTTCGTTGGTCGCGGGCTTGCGAATCGTGATCGCCGCGCCCGTCTGATCGGTGACGCTGCCTACCAGTGTCGCGCTATCGTTTTGGGCCGCAAGCGGAGCGGCCAGGATCAGGAGCCGGAGAAGATCGCGGAGTTGCATGGTGCCGTCAGTGCCACGTAGTATACCAGCAGTGACACAAAGCCGAAGAGTGTTTCTCAGCGCATTTGCGGCTTCTTTGCCAGGACACGCCAAGTCCGGCCGGATGCATGTCAACATCCTTCCTCGGGATCTCTCCGGCCCAAGCCTGCGCTACGTGAAACAGATCGGAGTCGGCTATATTTACGTCTACCTGCCGCAGATTCCGCGGTATCTGGAGCACGGGTTCCTGACACCGGAAGACCTGGCAGGCGCACGGAAGATAGTCGAATCGTTCGGGTTGCGGATTTCGGGGGTCCACCTCGACAGCCGGGCCTATGCGAATCTCCTCCTCGGACTCGACGGCTGGGAGCGGGAACTCGACGATATCTGCCGTACGATCGACACGCTCGGGCAGGGTGGTGTGCCGCTTCTGTTGTTCAACCTGTTGGTGTCGCGGGTGCTGCGTGACAAGCTGTCGCGCCCACTTCCCGGCCACTACGTAGATCCGGACGGGCGCGGCGGCGTGGGCCTGCAGAGCTTTGACGATGCCCGCGCGCGGCAGGTGACGGACGAGCCTGGCGGCCGGATCACCGCGGACCAGATGTGGGAGCGCATCACCCGGTTTCAGAAGCGCTGTGTTCCGGCCGCGGAACGGGCGAAGGTCCGGTTGTCGCTGCACCCCGACGATCCGCCTGTGGCGCGGTTCTGGGGCGCCGAGCAGGTGTTGAACAGCGTCGCGGGCATCGAGCGGTATCTGGAGATCGTCCCGAGCCGGTACAGCGGGATCACGCTGTGCCAGGGCACGCTGCAGGAAGCAGGCATCGATCTCATTGCGTTCATCCGCAAGTTCGGACGGCGCGGCAAGATTTTCGAGGCCGAGCTGCGCGGAGTTCGCGGCACGATTCCGAAGTACGCCGAGACGTTTATGGACGACGGAGATCTTGACCTGGTCCCGGTGGTGCGCGCGCTGAAGGAGGTTGGCTACGAGGGCATGATCCAGGTCGGGCACGTTCCGAAGTTCCCAAATGATCCAGACCGCGCGGTGTCGAACGCGTGGTCGGCTGCGTATGTGAAGGGCATGCTGGCGGCGATCCAATGACGGCGCGCTTCGCGGTTTTGGTGGCGGGCGCCGTGTGCGCGTGTGGCGCGGATCCAGGATTCGAAGTGCTGCCCGGGCAGCGGATTCTCCTCAAGGGTGACAGCATCACGCGTGGGTATGCCTTCGGCAACTACTCGGATCCATCGCCGTTGCGCATGATTCCGGACATTGGCACGATTCTGCTGCGCGCCAATCACCCCCGGCCGCCGGACTTCCTGCGGCTGGAGAATTACTGGCAAGGGCTGAACGCGGACGGCACGGCGAAGACGACGGACAGCCTGGCAGCGGAGATCCGCCTGCACATCGCGCGCGGGGAGCTGCGTACCGGCGACTGGCTGATCTTCGAGGACGCGGGTCCGATCGACAAGGCGGTGCATCCCGCGCCATGGCCGTGGACCAAGGACATCTACGGGAACTACCGGGGTCTGCTGCGCGACATGGTCCGGGCGGCGGAACCCACGATCGGCCGCGATCACATCGTCTTCATGACGATGTTCGACTACAACCCGAAGTGTCCCGAATGCGCCTGGGATGCGCCGCTCGACGACGGGAGGCATTCGGGCAACGACGCCATCCGGGACGAGGCTCGCGAACTGGGCATCCGCCTGATCGACATGAACGGGATCATGGACGCGGCCAACGGACACCTGTCGGCACGGGGCTGGGGGCGGACTGTGGGTCCGGATGGCATCCACCCCAACGTGTACGGCAACTGGGTGATGGCGCTTGCCATCCTTCGCGAACTGGGCGCGGACATCGGGAACTGGAAGCTCGATGCGATCGACGCGCGGATCGCGCCGAAGTCCGCGGGCGGCGACGTCGGCACAGTGTGGGGCTTCGACAAGGATCCGTCTGCAGTGGAGCGCCGCCAGCTCCTGCGCGATTTGCGCGCGATCGTGGCCGGGATGCCGCGGAGCAGCGACAGCATCCAACGCGTCATTCGCCACGGACGTCTGCTGTCGACGGCGGTCAAACAGCCGGCGGGAACATCCAAGACCGTGATCTACGAGTTGGGGAAGTTCTTCCAACTGGACCGGACGCGCCTGTTGCTCGTGGCGAGCATGCGGGAACAGGGCGGCCACGACTTCTGCGTGGGCAACGACGGTTTTGTTTTCGAAAAGCTCCCGGACATCGATCCGGCGAGCGCCATTCCGATCAACCGGCTGGACCCGGACTACAAGCTGAAGTCCAACGGCGCTCCCGCGGTGCAGGGCCGGTTTCCGGCAAGCGGCGGCTTTGTTCCGCTTGGCGCACGCCTCGCCAATGGACGGCCGCATCCCGGCGCGGGGACCGGTTTCCTCTTCTCCGGCGCGCTCACGTTTCTCCCGGACCGCTCGAATGGACACCCGCAGGCCACGCGCGCGGACCGGACGATCGAGTTCATCCAGCTCCGCTGGGACGGAAAGACACTGCACAAGACGGGGCGCGAGCTTACAGACAGGTTCGAAGGCATTGGAGTGGGGCGCGTGCCGCTCTCCAACTGCCTCGAACAGGACCCGGGCTTCCTCTGCCCATTCCCGGCCGATGACGGCTCGCATGTCGTGGTGGTGCGCTTCGACTGGGATGGCAAGCGCTGGAAGCCGGGCGCGGCGGGCAAGCCATTCGGGTCGGCGCCAGAGCAACCGGCAACGGGCGCGGCGTATGCCTACCGGTACCGCGAAACGGAGCCGTCGATCCAATTCACCGGCGGCCGTTACCTGCTGCACACGCGCGGGCGGGATCCCAAGGGACACGTGTACTCATCAATTGACGGCTTGAACTACCAACTCGAATTCGATCACCGGAACCACACCGTTCCGCAGGTGATGAACCAGGGCCTGGACGGCTCGCTCTACATTTCCACCAACACCGGACCAGGATACCTGCGGAATCCGCTGCTTGCATTTCCGCTGGTAGGCACGTCACTCTCCGCACCGTGGGTGATCCATGATGAGAAGGGGCTGCGCGACCCGAAGGGTAAAGAGGTCCCGTTCGCTGATCACGGCGTGGGCGGCAACTTCTTTCTCGATGGCCGCTGGCGTCATTTGTTCCTCTACCGGCTCTGCGATCTCCGCGAGACCAACGGCGACGGCATCGCGCCGTTGCCAGGCACCGGGCTCTATCTCGCCGAGATGGAATACCGGCGCGTGACGTCAGTCCCGTTTCGGTTCTGAGACTGCGGGGGGCCGTGGAGGCAGAGGCACGGGTCCGAATGCGGGAGCGGCCATTCCCGCCTGGTCGCGGAGGTTCGCGGGCGGATCCATACCCTCGCCGTAGCGCAGGAACAACGGTTGCGGGACCGGCCACTGATGATTCACCTCGATGATCACTTCGTTGCCCGGCGCCGCTGGAATCCAGTTACGGTAGATGACGCGCCGCAGCCTTTGCTCTTCGTCATAGATGCCGAATCCAAGCAAGCGGCCCTGCGTAGTGAGCGCGCCGTTGACGCCGCTGAAGCGGATACGCAGGCGGCGGTCCGAGTCCCAGGCCGCGGACTCGTATCGGGGACCCGTCTTCACATCGGGACACGCCTGTGGAAACAGATTCCTGCACGCAACGAGCGCCAGGCGGCGTCCGGTCTGCCGCAGTCCTTCGGTGTTGATGTGGACCGCGTCTTCGAGTTCCAGGTCGATCGCCGTGACCATGCCCGTGTGAGGCACCGTGAGCTCAGCTTGCCTCTGTGCCTCCCGGACGGCGTTCCATCCGCGCTCGTTTCGCGGGGGCGGCTCCTCGTTTGAAGAACGGCCGAGTTGCACGAAGTAAAAGGGAAGCCGCGGATCACCGAAGTCCGTGCGGACTCTCGCGATGAAGCTCTGGAACTGGGCCAGGTATTGGGGCGCGCGGTCGTCACGGCAGTCGGCTTCGCCCTGATACCAGAGCACGCCCTTGATCCTGCCGCCCGCGGCGCGGAACTGTTCGAGCATCGGCGCGTAAAAGTTCCGGGATCCGGGTTGGATCAGATCGGGATGCCACTCCCACAGCGAGGTTCCGCCGACCGCTGTCGGAATCAGGCCGATGGGAACGCCGGTCCTGCGGACCATCTCCTTTGCGAACGGCAACCCGAGTCCTGCGCCGACCATGACACCCTTGAAGCCCATCCGCTGTTCGTGGACTGGCTCGCGCGCGATTTCCCAACCGGCTCTTGGCCGCAGGATGTGGACCTTTGGGTCCGGCTGTTGGATGTTCTCGAGATTTGCGCGTCCGACCATGTTCGACTGGCCGGCGAGCAGCCACAAGTCGCCGGCATAGACGTCGTCCGCTGTGATCGCCGCGCCGCCGCTGATCTCGATGCGGTATGGACCACCAGTGGGAATGTCGAGCTTCGCGGAGCCGTCCGGGCCGCAAGCAACGCTGGTCCGCGTTCCGGAGACGCTCACCCGCAACGCGCCTTTGCAGGGAATGGTGACGGTTGCGCCCGTGGCGGAGGTCCGTTGAATGACCTGATGGTTGGAAATCGCAAACAGGGGGACGGCGGCAAGCGCAAGGACTCGAAGCATGAGGCGGTAGAATTCAGCTTATCAGCCGTTCTGTCCCATACCGTTGGAAACTCGTCGCGCTCCTGTTCTGTTGTGCGGCGCTGAACTACGCTGATCGTGCGGCGACCTCCGCCGTGTTCCCCCTGTTCCGCGCGACGCTCGGCATTACGGACCTGCAGATCGCGGCGGTGGGATCGCTGTTCCTGTGGAGCTATGGGATCGGATCGCCGCTCGCGGGCCTGTTCGCCGACCGTATCTCGCGCAGCCGGCTGATCGTGGCAAGCCTGGCTGCATGGAGTCTCGTCACGGTCTGCACGTCGCTGGTGACGAGCGTCAATCAGTTGTTGCTGACACGGGTCCTGCTGGGACTCGCGGAATGCATCTACCTGCCCGCCGCCGTCGCCCTGATCGCCGACCATCACCCGGCCGGGTCCCGTGCATCGGCGATCAGCGTTCACACCGCGGGATTGAGTACTGGACTTGTCGGCGGCGGAACCCTGTCGGGCTATCTCGGCGAGCACTATGGATGGCAGACGCCGTTCCTTGTGCTGGGAACGGCGGGGCTCGTTCTGGCGCTGGCATGCGGGCTGTTCCTGCGCGATGGGAAGGATAAGCGGGACGCCGGCACGGCGCCAAGAGACTCGGGCGGACCGGTTCCCGTTCCAAGTATCGCCGTCCTGATCACCGCGGCAATGTTCTCAGCGGCCGGCATGAACATGTTCACCAACTGGCTGCCCCTGTACTTCCGCGAGAACCATGGGCTGAGCCTGGCTGGAGCTGGCTTCACGGGAACATTCCTCGTCCAGTTCCCAGGTGTACTCGGCGCACTGCTCGGCGGGCTGGCGTCGGACCGGGCTGCCCGGACTGCACGGAAGAACCGGATGCTGCTTGAGAGCCTTGCCTTCGCGCTTTCGGCTCCCGCGCTGATCCTGTTCCTGTGGAGTCCTCCTCTTGCGGTTGTGGCGGCGTGCATCCTCTGGTTCGGGCTGATGCGGGCCGCCGGATCCGCCAATGAGAATCCGATCTTGTGTGACCTGCTCGACCCCGCGCGGCGGTCCACGGCTATCGGGGTGATGAATGGGACCAATTGCCTTGCCGGCGGGATCGGTGTTTTCGCCGCGGGCGCGCTGAAGGCGGCTTACGGACTGGAGACTGCGTTCGCGGGAATTTCGGTGCTGATGCTCGGTGCGTCGGCGTTGTTGCTATTCGGATTCCTGTTCATCATCGAGCGCGATATTGGGCGCGGCGGGGTGGTTCGAAATTGATATGATCGAGCTGAATGCAGGTTGATGAACTCCATGCTTCCTTCCTCCGCGACGGCTACTGCTGTGTCGAAGGTGTGATTGGTCCCAGCGAAATCGAAGCCATCCGGGACAGCGTGGCCCGTGACGTCCGGGCGAACTCCCTGCTTCCACCTCCGCAAGGATACGTGCCGGGATTCCTGCGATTCAACCAGGCGATCGCTCCTTACCTGGCAGCGCCGCCGGTGCTCGCGCTCATCAACAAGCTATTCGGCCCCCACGCGCGCATCTCAATGGTCACCGGCAGCATCAACGGACCAGGAATTCCGCGTGGCGACCTTCACGCCGACTGGCCGTACAACCAGAAGAACGCCTCGCACATTCCCGCCCCCTATCCGGATTCGGTCCTCCACGTGCTTACGATGTGGATGCTCACCGATTTCACCGAGGAGAACGGCGCGACGATCATCATCCCGGGAACGCATCGCATGTCTGACCACCCGCGCAAGAGCGGTGCAGCCGATCCCAAGCAGCCGCATCCCGGTGAGCAGCGGCTGCTCGGCAAGGCCGGGACAGTTGGGGTACTCGATGCGCGGATGTGGCATGCCATCGCGCCCAACGTGACGGGCGAAGAGCGCGTGGCGGTGATCGTGCGTTACGCACCGTGGTGGCTCAACCTGGATCCATTGCGGCCGGGCACGGCCGACCGGGCGGACATCGTGGAGGCCAACAACGGTGTTGAGTCGCCAGTCCCTGCGCTAACGAGGGAGCTCTTCGATACGCTGCCCGCGGAAGTAAGGCCCCTGCTAAGCTACGGTGTGGCGAGATAGATTCCCGATGCGCCGCTTGCTGCTATTCCTCACCGTGCCCGCCTGGGCGCAGATTCCGTTCGAACCCGGCTACCAGTACCACTTCCGCGACATCGGCGTGGTCAACGCATCGGAACAAGAGCCGATCACGGCGTTCTCGATGGCAAAGGCGCTCGACTATCTCGACAAGGGCGCACTCGTGTGGACGCGGCAGCGGACCTGCATCTCCTGCCATACATCGGGCACCTACCTGATTGTGCGATCGCGCCTCGCCGGGCGGTTCGGACCTCCGTCCGCTGAGGTGGCCGAAAAGTTCCGGGCTGAAGTGGGAAAGCGCGAGAACGAACGCGACGACTGGTTCCGCCGCGGGGCGAATTCCGAGCAGGTGATCTACACCGCGGCCGGATTGGCGGAGTACGACGCGGCGGTCCGGCGCGAGCTCTCCCCGGAGACCGACCGAGCGCTGCGCCTGATGTTCCGTGCGCAGTTGGAGGATGGCGGCTGGACCTCGGAGTCCTGCTGGCCGCCGCTCGAATCGAGTAAGTACCACGCGGCAACGATCGCGGCACGGGCGGTGGGCGTGGCCCCCGGCTGGCTCAAGAAAGCCCGGGGCGATGCCGCCCTTTCAGTGAAGATCGGACGGTTGATGGATTACTTGCGCCGTGGAGCGCCGCACGACTACGACCGGGTGTCGCTCCTGTGGAGCGCCGCGGAAATGCCCGGGCTGATCAGCGCGCGGGAGAAAAAAAGCCTCGCCGGAATGGTGTTCCGTCACCAAAGGCCCGACGGGGGCTGGTCGCTGCGGACCTTCGCGGCGCCGGAGGCATGGGGAGATGGAAGCCGCGCGGAGCGGATCCGGAGCGAGCCGGACTTTGCGAATCCGCCCAGCGACGGGCACATGACGGGGCTCGCGCTGGTGGCGCTGCGGAGCGCCGGCGTCCCGGCCAAGGATCCGAGGGTACGGCGCGGGATCGATTGGCTCAAGCGGAACCAGCGCGAATCAGGCCGCTGGTGGACGAGGTCGCTCAACACCGACACGTGGAACTTCATCACCTACAGCGGAACCGCATATCCGGTGCTGGCGCTCGCGATGTGTGATTGAGCGGGCAGCCACAGTGGACCCCGTGTTGGCGTTGCGGGCCCAGTAGCGGCTAGAAAACGGCGGACGGCGCGACCGTGGATCCGGTACCGCCTTGAATCTTGAGTGGCTGTAGGATCAGCGCGAACTCATGGACGCGGCGCGAGGCGAGTTCGTCGAGCTTCAGGTTCTCGAGCAGATGGATGCCGTTCACCACGAGCATGATCTGGTGCACGGGTAGCGACACCGCCGGGTCAGGATTGGGCGAGACGTCGATCGACGGGTTGTCGGCGCCCACCAGCATTGGGTCCTGCTTGGCCAGCCACTCGGCCGCCGCCACCCCAATCCCCGGACTGGCCCGCATGTAGCGGGCATTGTCGGCTCCCCAGTATTGTCCATGCCCTGTGTGCAGGATCACGGCGTCACCCGGCTGCAATTTCAGGTTTTGGCGTTTGAGCGCGGCCTCGATGTCGGCAATGGTGATCTCGTAGCCGGCGGCGAGCGCCGGAACACCCTTTAGGGCCGCGACATCGATCAGCACGCCGCGTGTGAAGATGGTGCCGGTGTTGTGGACTCCGAGTTTGTCGAAACCGGTGCGCGTTGCCGCCGTCTCGACGGGGACGCAGTTGTACATCTTGTCCCCGATGGTCTGATGCGCGAAGCCGTCGAATTGAGTTCCGACCTGCCCGATCTCCGTGGTTACGATCTCCTCATTGCTGCCGCGCCGGTTGGACTGCGGGTTCATTACCGTGCGCTTGGTGTGCAGGTCGAATCGGCGCGTCCCGCTGAAGGGGATGTCGGCGCTCAGCACCCGCCCCAGTTCCACGGCCATGCCTTGGCGGATGAGCCGTGTGGCACGGAGCACCGTTTCGGGCTTCATGTGATTGGCCGAGCCACGCTGATCCGCGGCGCCCCACTTCGAAGGGCAACGCGTGCTTTCGTCCGGCGGGCGCCAGGATGGCGTCTGAGCCAGGGCGGTGATGGAGCAGAAGGTGATGGCGGCAATGGCGGGCTTTCTCATTGCTCGATTATGGCGCACGCCGCGTCCGGACGCGTCGCTACGCGGGTGGCGAGACGGACCCATTTCGGGTATCGCGTGTTCAAAGAGAACTGGAGCATCTCTCCGAAGCGGAATCTTCGCGCGAACGGTTGAAGGCCGGCAGGCTCGTCCTCGCGGGCGCCATTGCCGTACTGGTGGCTATCACTCTTGTCGCGAGTGGGTGCGCCTGGTTTTAAGGAGTGTGGCCATCTTGTTTTTTGGAGATGTTCTGCTTCTTCATGGCCTCGGCGAGTTGCCAGGCAACCACTTCTTTTACGGCTTGAGCCTGGACCTCTTCAAAAAGACCTTCCTCCTTGAAAAAGTCATCAATGCTCGATCCGATATGCTTCTTGCTCATTGCTGTACCTCCCTCCGGCGATTCCGCGCCAGTTCCCAATCGTGGTTCGGTGTGGTCTTCGCTTTCTTGATGAATCCATGTACTCGCCGGCTTGCCGTCAGTTCCGCCGCACCGGACCTTGGTAGCGATCCAGCCAGTCCAGCATTTCCCGTATCACCTGCGTGCGGACCGCGACAACTTCATGTGCCGCGTCAAACAGCACGTGCTTCTTGTGCGGCTCGGGCGTCCCGAACAGCCGGAAAAGGGCCTTCTGCGACGTTTCCACCGGATGGACGTAGTCATTCTTTCCATTCAGCATCAAGACCGGGACGCGAACCCGCGGAGCAAAGTGAAGCGGATTCACTTCTGGGAGGGAGGGCAAAAGGGACAACCCCCCGTCGGCCAGCACACCGCTCTTTAACCGGTTTTCCAACGCCAGTTGAATCGGTCCGAGGGAGGCTCCGAAGCTGACGCCGAAGAACGCTAACCGGTCCGCCGCGATGTCAGGACGCGTTTGCAAGTAGTCGACTGCGCGGCGCAGGTCCACGACCTGTTGAACGATCATATCGCGGCGCTGCAGGGGCGTCTGGGACCGTGGCAGGCTCCGCTCGTACGTCCCCTGATATACCGGGTACATGACGGCGCGCCCGGCCCTCAGCAGGTACTCCAGGCGGGCCCATCCCTCGAGCGTCACCGTCTCGCTGTTCAAGCTGTTTAGAGCGCCGGCGCCAGGGTAGTAGACGATGGTTTCATACGGCGCTTTGGAATTTTTGGGAAGAAACAGCAGCGCGGGGACCCGTACCGCGCCGTATGGCGCCGTGTAGGTAATCCTCTCCCGCCGCCAGTAGGGCTGCGAATCGTCGGATCGATCGATTGATGCCGCCAACTCGGAGCTATCGTAGGCATACGCACGGCGGTAGGCGCCATACACCTCGTCCGAGGCCGGCTTCTCATCGAGGTTCCGCAGGATCGGGCGGACGGCGCCGAGCCACGACGCCGGAGGGGGCGAGGAGTACAACGCGCACCGGAATCCATTCAAGGCCGACCGGTCGAATGGCGGCCTCGCATCCGGATCGGTGAACATGTGGGCCGGTTCACTCCACCCGCCTCCGAGAATGACCCGCCTCCCCTCATCCGTGCCATTCCAGCACCACTCCTTGACGTTGCCAGCCATGTCGTAGGTCCCATACGGCCCCTCTCCCTGATACTCCCCCACGCGCGCCAGTCCCTTGCCGGAAAAATTGCTGGAAGGCAGGACCCAGGTGCCGCTGTTCAGGCGCGCGGCGGCATACCAGTGCCATGCCGTGGGCAGTTGCTTCCCGGCGTACTCGGCATACGCCGCGGCCTCGTACCAGCTCACACCGCTCACGGGATCATTTTCGCGGCCGGGCGCGAACGTTCCCGCCTCCCATGTAGAAGGTCCGGGCCGTCCGGTCGCGTCGACAAGCGCCGCCATCGCCTGCTCCCACGAGAGCGTCTTGCCGCCAAGGTTGAAGGGGTGTTTCCAGAACTTCTGGTCGCGGTACGCCCCGGCATCCACGAACTCCTTGAACTGCCGGTTGGTGACTTCGTGGCGGTCGATCATGAATCGCATCACGCCACCGGCAGCTTCCGGTGCGGCAAATCGCCGCGGTAGATCGAGAACCGCCTGCGGAACCGGAACCATGCCGGAAGGAATCTTTTCCTTGGGGTAAAGCGGGACCTTGACGCGGGCGGCAGCCGCGGTCATCACCCCGTAGCTCGATTCGAAGCCCTCCTTCTCAAACCTGAGGCGGAAATATCCCCGCGGAACTTGCACCGCCGGAAGAGGAGTCCTTCCCAGAGGCTGCCATTCGCGTTCACTCGATCGAAGGTCCTTATAAAAGGCCTCGGCGCCCTGCGGTTCGCTGTCGAGCGCCACAGTCCTCGATACCTCCCTCCGGAGATCGGCGAGCCTCGGATCCTCGCCGAGCATCGGTTGGACCCGGTTCGCAATGGAGAAGGCCGCGCAGAAGCGTCCCTCTTCCGTCAGGGATGCGATCAGAGGGAGCCCCTCGTTGCGCGCCCAGCTCGCCTGGCTCATTCTCATGTAGACGAATGCCGCGGCCGCCACCAGCGCCAGTCCGCCGGCGAGGACAGCCAGCCTGAGCCATCGGGGCCTCCTTGGTTCCTCTGCGGCGGGTTGAGGGGGCGGCGGCACCACCGGGTCCGGCGGCACGGATTGGAACTCGACCGGCGCGGAGAATCTGTACCCCACCCGGGGGACCGTCTCGACCCACCCGGCGCCCTCCTCGCCAAGCGCCTTTCGAAGCGTCGAAACCTGGTAGAGAAGGCTCGCTTCCTCAACGAAGACGTCCTTCCACAGCTCGTCCATCAACTCTCTCTTGGTGACCACTCTCCCGCGGCTGCCGGCGAGCACCAAGAGCAAGTCGAACGTCTTCGGGGCCAGCGGGACCACCTCGTCCGCGTGCCGCAAAGTCCGGGCAGCGGGCGACACCCGGTACGATCCGAACCGGATCAACTCATCTCGATTGTTCGACATATCCGCCCTCAGGAATTCCTTAGAAATCGCTACGCCTCTCTCCGAACGATCCTCGGGACTTCATCATACCCCAAGGAGCATGATCCATTCATGCGACTCATTCGACCCCGATTCTACACCGTCCTCCTCGCCGTCTTTTCCGCGGCCGGACTCGCCCAGACCGATTGGCAAACCCGTTACCAGAACGGCGAGCGTCTCCTCGCAGAAGGCCGGATCGAGGAGGCTCTGACCGAGCTCAAACCTGCTCTCGCTCTCGCACCCGCGAAAGCGCGGGGCACGTTGCTCGACGCCCTGGGCCGGGCCGAGATTCAAGCCGGCCGGTATCGGGAGGCGAAGCGGCATTCGAGGCGTCCCTCCCGCTGTGGGAGACGCACACGCTGAACTGGGCGGTCACTCTCAACAACTTGGGGCGGGTCCACCTGGAGCTTCACGAATACGCGCGCGCCGAGGAGGCGTTGCTCCGCAGCTTGGAGGTCCTCAGGAACGACGCCAGGCTGTGGCAAAACATCGGACAGGCTCAATTCTTCCGGGGACGGCTTCAGGCGGCCGAAGTCTCCTATTATCGGGCCCTGTCGTTGGCCGGCCCGGAACACGCACCCTCGATCAGCAGCGATCTGGCCGGCTTGCTCGAATCACGGCGTCAGTATGCCAAGGCCGCGGGGATCCTGCGGGAAGCGGTTGCCCGGTTGGGCGCCGGGCAGGTGCGGGCGAGGATGCTGGCCAACCTGGGGGTCCTGCAGTGGAGATTGAAGGAGAGAGTGGAGGCGGCCGCGCAACTTCGGCAGGCGCTCGGCGAGATGGAGTCCGCCGTTGGTCCCCACCACCCGGACGTCGCCGCGGTTCTGGAGCGCTACCAGGCAGTGCTGCGCCAGTCCGGACGGAAGGCGGAAGCGGCCGCTGCCAGCCAGCGCGCCGCCGCGATCCGGTCGGGGTTTGCGCGGCACGGCAACGATCGGCAGACCTCGATCGATTGGCGGGACCTGAAGTAGCATCCTGAAGCTACCCGCTGCGCAGGTTCGCCGCTGGCTGCCATGCGTACGAGTGACGAAATCCGGCCTCCGAAATCCAGAGTGCCGCCGACGCCGTATGTCCGTCTGTGACCAGACCAGAACTCCCGCAAGTTCCCTCCCCGGTTGAGGTGATCCTGAATCTCTCGCTGGGCTACCTCGTTTCCAGAAGCCTCCACGTCGCAGCCGGACTCGGCATCGCCGATCTGCTCAGCGATGGCCCGAAGACGATCGGCCAGCTTGCCTCCAGCACCGGAGCGCACCGGGCCTCTCTGTCGCGGCTGCTTCGAACGCTAGCCGCGCAGGGTGTTTTCGCCGGGGATGAGCAAGGGCGCTTCGTGAACACGCCGGCCTCGGCACTGCTTCAGCGGGCCATCATGCGTGATGGTGTGCTCCTGTGCGGAGAGGTCATCGGCGACGGCACCTGGTGGCAGGCCATGGGCGGTCTCCGCCAGAGCGTCATGACCGGCGAGCCGGCGTTTCGCCAACAGCAGGGCATGGAATTCTTCGATTACCTGAGGGCACACCCCGAGTGCAGCCAGTGGTTTGACCGGGGCATGGCGAACTTCGCCGCCGCGGAGAATCCGGCGATCGCCGAAGCCTACGACTACGGCCAATTCCGCCAAATCGTGGATGTCGGCGGGGGCCAAGGCGGTTTGCTGGCCGAAGTCCTCAAGCGTCATCCCGCTGTCCGGGGCACACTGTTCGACCTGCCTGAAGTGGTTGCCGATCCCGCCTACTTGGCCAATGAGCCGCTCAACGGCCGCTGGAGGGCGGCCGCCGGAGATTTCTGGCAGGCCGTGCCCGCGGGGGGCGATTGCTACGTATTGAAACGCATCCTCCACGATTGGAATGACGAGCAATGTGTGCGCATCCTGCGCAGTTGCCGGGCCGCGATGGAGCGGGGCTCCCGGCTGCTGGTCATTGACGCCGTCATCCCGGCTGGCGATGCTCCCCACCCCGCCAAGGTGATGGACATCCTCATGATGGTGCTGACCGAAGGCCGTGAGCGGACCCGGGAGGAGTTTCAAGAACTCTTCGAGAAGGCGAACCTGAGCCTCGGTTCCATCACAATGACGCAAAGCACATTGGCCGTCGTTGAGGCGTTTCCGGCATAGCCACAAGGGGCTTGTGACCCGCTCCGTTGTCATCGCTTGGATGGAGCTTGGGTGAAGCCCGGGTCCGCGCTACCATGTCCGAAGTGGCCAGCCGACCCACATCCAAGCTGCCGGTGCTCCTCCGTACAGCCCTGTTCCTCGTCTTCGGCTACCTGGTCCTGATCCTGCTGGCGAGCATGATGTACGAGGCGCTCGGACTGTTGATCGCCTCCGTGCTGGGCGTGTTCGCCGCCGCTTCCCTGGCCACCACTCTCGTGATCCGGATCTTCGAGCGGGGCCGTCTGGCCGACATCGGGCTCCGCTGGACTCCCGGATCGTTTCGCAATCTGCTGTCTGGCTGCGCGGGCGGATTCGGCGCGGTGGCGGCGATTTTGGTCCCCGCGCTGATCGCCGGCGCCGCCTGGTGGAAGCCTGCTCCGGAGGGCGCGCAAGGCCCCGGAGGTTTCGTGTTCCTCACGCTGATCCTCTTGTTCGGCGCGGCTGGTGAGGAGATGTTGTTCCGCGGCTACGGCTTCCAGATTCTGGTGCCGGTGTTTGGCCCCGTCGCCTCGCTGCTTCCGATGTCGATCCTGTTCGGGCTGGTTCACATGGGAAACAGCAACGTGAACGCGACTGGAGCCGTCAACACGGTGGCATGGGCGATTCTGCTTGGAGCGGCTTTGCTGCGCAGTGGCGACCTGTGGTTCCCGATCGGACTGCACTTTGGCTGGAATTGGGGACTTGCGCTGTTCGGCGCCAATGTCAGCGGGTTTACAATGAGGCTAGCGGGACACTCGATCGAGTGGTCCATTGCCCCGCTGTGGACCGGCGGAGCGTACGGCCCGGAAGGCGGGTTGATGTGCACCGCGGTCGTCATCCTGCTCGGCTTTTTCGTCATGCGTGCACCGGTTGCCCGGCAGCAGCTCGCTCTCATCCAGCCCCGTTGTGAGGAGGCAGCGTCATCATGAAGTCCGCTACGATTTTCGTCCTCGCCGCATTGCCGGCGTTGGCCGCCAAGGACAAGATCACTCCCGAGGACCGCATCCTGCTGATCCGCGGCATGACCGCCGAGCACGCCACCGTGAAGCAGACTCTGCCGCGTTCCAAGAAGCCGCTCCATTACAAAAGCAACGGGACCTGGGATAAAGAGCAGTGGACCGATGCGGGCCGCGAAAACGGACCCGCGGCGCGGGTAGGCGACATGGTGCGCATCACCAAGATCGAGATCCATGGCGACAGCATCGAGCTGGAGATCAACGGTGGCTTCCGGACGGGTCCGAAATGGCACGAACGGATCCAGGTGGGAACCGGCTCCCGCACTTCGCCCATTTCGCAGGGCAGTAATCCGACCGCGGGCACCGTACTCTCGGTCCGCTTCGACGGCCATGTCCCGCCGATGGAGACGAAGGACCTCAAGAAGCTGCTCACCCCGATTCTCGATTTCGAGAAACGTAGCGCCACCGAGAATTACGTTGAGTCCTTGCCCGCTCCCATCCAGGCTGCGATCAAGGAGAAGCGCGCGATCGAGGGCATGGACAAGGAACAGGTGATGATGGCGATGGGGCGTCCCCGCGCCAAGAGCCGCGAGACCAAGGACGGCGTCGAGCTCGAAGACTGGATCTACGGCGAGCCGCCGGGCCGCATCTCGTTCGTCACGTTCGACGGCAACAAGGTCGTCAAGGTGAAGGAAGCCTACGCGGGACTGGGAGGCTCGGTAGCCGAGCCGCTCACTCCCAAATGAGTCCGGAAGAGTTCCGGCGCTACGGCCACCAGGCGGTGGATTGGCTGGCGGACTACCTTGAGCACATCCGCGAGCGTCCCGTGCTGCCACCCATCAAACCGGGCGAGTTCACAGACCGGCTTCCGGCATCGGGACCCGAACAGGGCGAGCCGATGGAAGAAATTCTCGCGGACTTCGACCGTCTAGTGGCGCCGGCGATGACGCACTGGAATCATCCGCGGTTCCTGGCGTACTTTGCGATCAGCGGATCTCCACCCGGTATCCTGGGCGAGTTGCTCGCCGCGGGGCTGAACTCGAATGGGATGGTGTGGAAGAGCGGGCCCGCGATCACTGAGCTCGAACAGGTCACGCTGGGGTGGCTGCGGCAGTGGATGGGTCTGCCGGACAGTTTCGCGGGCGTGATCTACGACACCGCATCGACATCGACGCTGCACGCCATCGCGGCCGCGCGGTCCGTTGCCGCGCCGGACTCGCGGCGCGCGGGTTCGCCTCCGGGTCTGGTGATGTACTGCTCCGCGCAGGCGCATTCGTCGGTGGAGAAGGCCGCGATGACCCTGGGGATCGGGCAGGATCAGGTGCGCAAGATTCCGTGCGACGCCGATTTCCGGATGTGTGTGGACGCGCTCGCCGCAGCCATCGGGCAGGACCGCGCGGCCGGACTGGTGCCCTTCTGCGTAGTCGCCACGGTGGGAACCACGTCGACGGCGAGCATCGATCCGGTGGCGGCGATCGCGGAGGTGTGTGAGCGGGAGCGGCTTTGGCTGCATGTCGACGCGGCGTACGGAGGATCGGCGGCCATCGTCGCGTCGCGGCGCTGGATCCTCGAAGGCGTGGACCGCGCGGACTCGCTGGTCACCAATCCGCACAAGGGTCTGCTCACGCCGGTTGACCTGAGCGCTTTTTACACGCGCCGGCCGGAGGCGCTCCGGGCTGCGTTTTCACTCGTTCCGGAATATCTGCGGACCGCAAGCGATCCGCGCGCGACCGACCTGATGGACACCGGGTTCCAACTGGGCCGCCGGTTCCGCTCTCTGAAGCTCTGGTTCGTGATGCGGTACTACGGCCGCGAAGGGCTGGCCGCGATCATCGACGGCCAGTGCAATCTGGCGCAACGCTTTGCTGGTTGGGTGCGCGACGATGCCCGGTTCGAGCTCTGCGCTCCGGTGCTGCTGTCGCTGGTCTGCTTCCGTTTGCGCGGGAGCGACGAAGCCAGTCAACGCCTGCTCGAACGGTTGAACGCGGGCGGCGCGGCGTTTCTGTCGCACACGGTGCTGGACGGCCGGTTCGTGATCCGGCTCGCGATCGGCAACCACCAGACTGGGCCCGGGGACATTGAGGATGTATGGCGCCGGATTCAGGAGCTTGCGGCCGGGGCATGAGCGCGAGTCCGCGGCTGGACACTGTGTTGTGTGGGATCCGTATGGCAGCGCCCGTGCTGGCGGCATCGGGAACGTTCGCCTACGGGATCGAGATGGACGGGCTCGTGGACTGGCCGTGGGTGGGAGGGATCATCGTCAAGGGCCTGTCGCGTGAGCCGATGGAGGGCAATCCTCCGCCGCGGCTGTGGGAGACCGAGTCCGGCATGATGAACGCGATCGGGCTGCAGAACATCGGGGTCCGGGCGTTTGTGCGCGAAAAGCTCCCGCGGCTTACGGCGCTGAAGGTCCCGGTGTTCGCCAACGTGTTTGGGAGCGAAGTCAGCGATTACGCTGAGGTGATTCGCGTGCTGGAGGCGCACGAGGGGATCGCCGGATACGAGCTGAACGTCTCCTGTCCGAACACCAGGCACGGCGGCGTGCAGTTCGGCGCGGATCCGGCGCTGCTTGGGGAGGTGGTGGCTGAGGCGCGCCGGTGCGCGCGGCGTCCCCTGATCGTCAAGCTGTCACCGAATGTCGCCCGGATCCAGCCGCTGGCTCAAGCGGCGGAGAGCGCCGGCGCGGACGCGGTGTCGTTGATCAATACGATCGTTGCGCTAGCGATTGACGCGCGGACGCGGCGCCCCCGGATCGCCAACGGGACCGGCGGTCTGAGCGGTCCGGCGATCAAGCCCGTGGCGTTGCGCATGGTGTGGGAGGCGGCGCGGGCGGTGAAGATTCCTGTGATCGGGCTCGGTGGGATCGCCACCGGCGAGGATGCCGCGGAGTTCCTGATTGCTGGAGCGTCAGCGGTGGAGGTGGGGACGGCGAGTTTCTTCGATCCGTCATCAGTGAGCCGAGTGGCGCGGGAGCTCGACCGGTTTCTGGCGGTGGAGCACATTGGGCATGTCAGGGATCTGGTGGGGACGTTGGACATGGGACAATCGAGAAAATGAAACAGACTGTCTCCACCACCCACGCCCCGAAGGCGATCGGGCCATACTCGCAAGCCGTGATCCACGGCGGACTCGCCTACCTGAGCGGACAGATCCCGCTCGACCCGGCCACCGGCCAGCTCATCGACGGCGACATCGCGGCGCAAACCGCGCGCGTGCTCGACAACTTGAAGGCAGTGCTCGAAGCCACGGGATCGAGCCTCGACCGGGTGCTCAAAACCACTGTGTACCTTAGCGATATCAGCGAGTTCGCCAAGATGAACGAGGTCTACGCAGGCTACTTCGGGTCGAACCCGCCCGCGCGGTCAACGATCCAGGCGGCGGCCCTTCCCCGGGGCGCGCGGATCGAGGTCGACATTATCGCGATCGCAGCCTGAGATCGCGGCGCAGGTGCGTCCAGCCCGCAAAGATGAGCAGGTAGAGGAGCGTGAGCGGGAATGCGGCAAGGGTCGCGAGCAACCGGACAGCGCCCGCACCCGCGAGTCCGGCGCGGAACAGGATGAAGTGCTTGATCGTGGACCACTGGGTGTAGTCGAGCCAGAAGTAGTCGCCGTTCTCGTTAAAAACGTGGAATTTGGCTGGGATCCGCGCCACCAGCATCCACTTCCACTTCGTCATGATTGGCTCGCCGGAGCAGATGATGCCGCCTGCCGTGTAGTTCTTCCTGGCAAGTTCGGCGTACAGACGCTTCCGGCCCTCGCGCCCCGGATAATCGGTGACGCGGTAGACCTGGCCCCGGTCCTCTCTGAAACCCTCGGGCAAACCCGCGTAGCAGGTTACGAGGTCCAGCCGCATGTTGGGATAAATTTCGTACAACCCGGGCAGCAAGTTGTCGAACACGTAGCGCGACCCGCTTTCGACGAGCAGCACCCGGTCAAAGGGTGGGATCCGCTTTCTGAAGAAGTAGCGCAATCTCTAATTCAGGGCCTTCGCCGTCCCCGACTTGGCGAGTTGTGGGCCGGGCACCGGCACGGTGTTGATCACCAGGTCGCGGAACGACGGGACGAGATTTCGGAAGACGGTAACGGGCAGTGCGCTCGTGAAGCGTTGGCCGGCGGCGTCTTCTCCCGGAACGTAGGCGGTCACGGTGCCGAAGAACCTGTCTCCGATGTAGAACACGAAGGCCGCGGTCCGGTTTACCACCTTGGAGCCGACGAGCCACCCGTGCCGGTCGTGCCGCTCACGGCGGTTGTCACCGGTTCCAGTCTTGCCCCCGATTGCCACCGCCGTTCCGTTGGCAAGTGTGACCGAGTGCCAGGCTCGCGCCGCGGTGCCCCGTTCCACAACCCCGCTCATCGCATCGCGGACCACCGCGGCGACTTCGACAGGAAGGACGCGCTCCCCCTCCCGGGACTTGCGGGCCATCACGGATTCCACCGGAGTCCGCTGCGCGAAATGCAGCCGGTCGATGCGGATCGTGGGGAGCCGCACTCCGTCGTTCAAGATGATCCCGACGAGTTCGGCTAGAGCCGCGGGTGTGTCGCCGGAGCTTCCGAGGGCTGTGCCGTAAGAGGGAACCAGAGACGGGAACGGGTAGCCCATCTTCTTCCAGGATTTGTGAATTTCCTGGAAGGCTTCCTTCTCCATTAGGGTCTTGATGCGCATGTTCTGGGCGAAGGTCTTGTCGCGTTTCACCAGCCACTGGTATACGAACTGGCGCATCTCCTTGCTTGCCTCACTCACCTGCTCCCAACTCGCCTTGGGATTGTCGCGCAGGTATTCGAGCAGCCAGAGCTCGAGCGGATGCACGTTGGCGAGATAGGACAGATCGTTGAGGTCGTATCGATTCGGACCGTACTTGGCGTAGAGCTTCTCGACCTCCCGGCTGTCGATGCCGCGCGCGACCGGGCTGGATTCCAGGTAGACGATTAATTCGAGCTCGGTTGCCCGGGGCTTGAGCAAACGGTAGATCACGGCGAGCCGCATCGGATTCATGCGCGAATCCGTGAGGAAGTTGTCCAGCACCTGGTCCGTGTTCAGGCCGTTGTACTTCTTGAAGTACCGGGATAGGAAAAATGCGCCCTCGTTGTCGGCGAACCGGCGCAGGAGTTTTTCGCGCTCCGGATGCCTCGGATCGTCAAGGACCGACGCGGCGTGCGGATTCTTGTAGATATGGTAGTGGACGACCTCCCGCATGATTCGCACGAAGGGAAGGTTCACCGAGCGGAAAAACGCCTCGCGCAACGTCATGCGCCGGCCGCCGTCGCGGTCGTCGAAGTTGCTGAAGACCTGGACTCCGCCGCCCGTGTAGAACGTGTCAGACCAAGCCGCGATCACGCGGTTCATGGAGGCTTCGAGCATTACCGTGAGGCTCGGGTCGACGCTCTCCATCAGATGCTCCACCGCGAATTTGCGCAGAGTGTCTTGCGGATGTACCCGCAGGGCTTCAAGCTCGGAGCGCGTCTTGGTGTGCAACTCCTCGTGCAGCCAGGAGACCACTTCGAGGTAGCTCACCAGAGTACGGAGCTTCGCCGTCGACCCGAGTTCGAGCCTCGATCCTTCGTTGAGGTTCAGAGCCTCTTTGTAGTTGTCCACCTGGATGCGGAGCAGGTTGGCGTCCGAGCGGCGCTCGTAGAGTGTGAAGCTGTAGATCACCTGATCCGCCCGGTTCATTTCGACCATCTGCTCGCCGAGCAATCCTCCGGCGGCCGCGCCTTCGGGAGTCGCCAATTCCCGCAGCTTGGCGGCGGCTTGCTGGGAGGCATGTCCGTCGAGGTGGGTATGCGCGGTGAGGTCCAGCCGGTCAAGGTCATAGGTGCTGCCGATTCCCAACAGCGTCAACAGCGAGCCGCGCAGTGAATCCGCTGTCTTCCGCTCCGCAAACGCCGCTGGAGGCGCGCCGCTGTAGCGGTTACGAAGAAGGGAGCGCGACCGGAGAACCGCCTCCCTCATGTCGGTGGAGATGATCCCGGCGTCCACCAGTAGCGGCAGGTATGCTGTCAGGCGGCCGTCGAGCAACTCAGGGGCCTCCTGGAGGTAGGAACTCGGCTTCCGGATGGCCAGCAGCAGCGTCAGTACCTGGCGGTAGGCCAGGGCCTTCTCCTCGATGTTGGAATCTCCGGGAACCGCGAGCACCCGGTTGGTCCGGTCAAAGTCGCTGCCATACCAGGCATAGAGCGCATCACCGAGTCCGTGGACCTCGCCATACCCCGCAAGTGAGGAAAGCGGAACCGAATTGATGTAGTCACAGATGATCTGCTTGCGCGCGCCGATTGTCTCTTCGCCGTCCTGGTAGGCACGGAGTGAGGCTGAGAGCATCTGGCGGAACTTCTCCGTCACCGATTCCGTCCGGCCGCCCGGCGAATGGCGCACCTTCTCCAACTGTGTGGCAAGAGTGCTGCCCCCACTCACGGCGTGTCCCGAATGCACCTGGCGGATTCCAAGGTCGAGCATGGCCTTCGCCAACCGGTCCCACTCGACAGCCGGGTTGCGGTACGGAGTATCGGGATCCAAAATCTCCCGGTTCTCGACGTAGAGCAGGCTATTCACGACGATCGGCGGGATTGCGTCGTAGTCCCGGTAGATGCGCTGCGGGAACTGGGTCGAATAGAGTGGCTGGCCCGTATAGTCGAGGATTCGCAGTCCGGCTTGGTTCTTCTCCTTGTAGATCGGTACCCTGGTGAGTCCTGCGAGATACCGGTAGAGCTTGGACGAGCGTGCCTGCGCGATCATCTCAAACCCAGCTCGCTCGAGCCGGGCCTGAAACTGGGGAAGCCTCGCGTGCCCAAGGCGGGCATCGTACGGCCCGGCCTGCGGGTACTGAATCTCAGGATTCGCGCCCGGGCGCACGTCGTAGTGCATCGCCCGTGCCGCGTAGGAGAGGATCCGGGATTGTGCCCATGCGGTCTTAAACTCGAAGCTGGCCAGGAGCGCAACAACCAGGCCGGCAGCGATCCAGGGGCTCCGGCGTGGGTTGAGTTCAATGTACCGGTCTCCCCCACTCGGGGGTGGCGTTTCCGGCGAGACAGAGGTCTCCTCTGCCGGTCCGGTTCCCGGGGAAACCGGCTTTCCAAGCCATGACACGCCCGGAAAGCCGGGAACCTTGACACGAATTTTCATGTTCCCGCTCTACCTCTACAAATATCAGAAATCGGCGGAACTTGCAGAGTCCATTAGAACTTGGGCCAAAACGGTACTGGAGAATCCTCCCTTTGGGGGGATCAGTGGATCGAGAAGACGGCTACGTCGTGGTGGTACGGATCGAACTGGTACAGCCGCAGCCGCGCCGACGGTTCCCAGTTCAACTGGATTTCCACACGGTGGCGTCCCGGAACTCCGTCGCGGCTGACCGGCGGGACATCGATTAGCCCGGCGGCGTCGCCACCAGCCAGCATCCACCAGTGAGCCCGGCCGAAGGTGAAATCACAGCCAGTCCCGCCTACCGGAACGGTTGACTGGAACTGATTCTCCCAACCGCGGGCACCGCCGAAATCGACGTTGATGTAGCCGTGCACGAAGTGGTCGCCGTTGAGCAGCGCGACCTTGAACTCGGCCGGCCGGCGGACCCATTTCGGGAACGCGGTTGTGGTGCCGTAGATGGTGTTGTTGGCGTAGAACAGGGTAACGTCAGCGGTGGTATCGGCCTGGATGCCCTCAGGGAGTGAGGTCCGGTCCCCCCAGTCGCGCCACGCCCGCATCGCCCGGCGCATCAGGCGCTCCATGTCCGGAGCACCAGCCGTGCGGGCCTCTCTAAGCGTGTTCCACATGACCTTCTCCGGAGCGAGATCGCCGATCTTGGCGATCGCGGCGAGCTGCGTCGTCCGGTTCAGCCTTGGCCGCGTGCCGAAGACCTCGGTCTCGAAATCGAGCAGGCGCTTGCCGCCCTCTGTCTTGAGGAAATTCTCAATCACCTGCACCCGCGGAGGATGCCTTCGCCACCCCCAGGTGTAGCTGAGGTTGAAGTACTTCGCCGGTGGCATCTTGATCTTCAGCACAACGCGGGTGCCCTCGTCCATCGGGAAGAAGGTCGAGTCCATCGCGATGTGCGGCGGCCCGAAGGATCCGGGAACGTTCTGCGGCGGCGCGTCGAAGAACAGGTTGAACGGCGAGAAGTCATCCGCGCCCCGGTGCAGGACATAGATCGTGTAGGTGATCGTCCAGGGCAGGTTCTGCACCGCGGTCGTATCCAGCAGCGCGACATCCGACTCAATATGGCTGCCATACCAGATTTGCCGGACATCGACGTTGCCGCCAATCGGCCGGCCGCTTGTGTCAAACACAGGGCGGACCGCGGCAAGCTTCTCAGGCCCCGTGTAGTGCAGTACCGGCAGTCCGCTATAGGTGGGGCGCGAGGGGATCGGATTGCCTTCGAGGATATCGAGGCCGAACTGAATTGATGCCGTGTCCACGCGGCCACTGCGTCCCGCCGTGCGGATGCGTTCGAACACCGCTGCAAGGTCATCCGCCGGTGATGTGGGATCAACCGGTGTCACCGACACTGGCCCGTCGTGCAGGTTGTAGGGAACACTGGGGCGCGAGGGATTCGTGTTGACCATCTCCTCGCCGTTGCCGTCAAACATGTTTGAGTCCACGGTGAGCAGGAAGTTCTTGCCAACCGGCAGCGGACCCTCGCCGGTCACCACGCGCGTGACGGTGCCCCCCGCGAGCTTGGTTTGAACCGATATCGGCGGACGGGGCTGTGGCCGCGGGTGCTGGGCGCACAACGCCGCGGCGAAAAGCAGGACGCTGATCCGCTTCATGCCACCACCTCCTCGCAGGGCTTGATATCAAGCCAGGACAGGTGCCGCACAATCTTGGCCGGATCGGCCAGCGCGGGACAGGCGGCCCAGCGGTCGAGCTGTTCATTCCCGTAGCGGATCAGCCCGGTGTGAAATGACTTCTGCCGGTCGAGCTCCGGATTGTTCTCCGTGAAGCCGAGCTTGCGCCGGAGCAACTCCATGTCCTCCGGTTTGCCGGTAAAGAAACGCCATCCAGGCCCGACCCCTTGCGCGTCGGCGTAGTTCCGCAGGACACGCGGAGTGTCAACCACGGGATCCAGCGTGAACGAATACATGTGCACCTCGCGGCCCGCCCGGTCTCCGAGCAGCCGCTGCACCTTAAGAAGGTTCGAGGTGTACAGCGGACACCGCCCTTCGCAGGTGGTGTACATGAAGTTCACGATCACCGTCTTGCCACGCAACAGATCGTCGTAGAAGCGCGCCCGCTCGTTCTCATGGCTGGTCAGCACGACGTTCGGAAAGTAGCCCGCGCGAGGACCCCGGAGGGGCGGCGCGCATTTCATGGTCTCAAACAGAGACCCCAACAAGTTCCTTCTCAGCATCACCGTTTCCTCCTAAGGGACCACGTCCCAACGGATCATCATGGAGTGATCCTCGTGCAACACGTTGTGGCAGTGCATCACATAGCGGCCGAGAAAATCGCGGAACCGCATGAAGATCTTGATTTCATCGTTGGGGCCGAGCCGTACGGTATCCTTGCGCGCGCGGTTCACGTCACCTGGACCCGGCCGCCGTCCGTTGAACTCGAGAATTTGAAACTCCTCAAAGTGAATGTGGATCGGGTGCGACCACGTCGTGCCCTCGTTGCGGAATGTCCAGACCTCGGCGCTGCCGCGCTTGATCATGGCGTCGATGCGCGCCGTGTCAAACAGCTTCCCGTTGACGAGCCAGTTGCTGTTCAGGTAGTCGAACTTCCAGAGCCGTTCCTGCTTGACCTCCCGCATGTCGATCCGAGGAAGCGGGCGGAGCGTTTCCGGAATCCGGCTCGGATCCGCGGTATCGTTGCTGGCCACGTCGAACCGCAATACGGGGTCGCCGGGGAGCATCAGGTGTCCGGTAGGACCCTCGCCCGCCGTCTGCTCCAACTGGTTCAGCAGGAAAATCTGGTCGCCGCGGCGCGCATTTGAAAAGTCGATGATCACGTCGGCCCGCTCGGCCGGACTCAGCGTAACCCCGCTCACGGCGATCGGATGGGGCAGCATGTTCCCGTCGTTTGAGAGCTGTACCATGCGCTCGCCGTTGGACAGCGCAAAGTGGTAGAAGCGCGACGGACCGCCGTTCAGCAGCCGGAACCGGTACTTGCGCCGCGCGACTTCGAACCGCGGCTGAATCGCATTGTTCACGGTGTAGCGGTCCCCGAGGATCCCCGCCGTGTTGAAGACGTCGTAGGCCATCGTGCCGTCCGCGTTGAAGGCGCGGTCATGGAAAATCAACGGCACGTCGTAGGCACCGGCCGGCAGGCGGAACGCCTTTGGATTGGTGTCCCGTTCGTTGCCCGTGTCCAAGTCATCAAACAGGAGGTAAAACCCGGTCAGGCCGCGGACTACGTTCTGAGCCGTGAAGTCCTCGCGGTGATCGTGATACCAGAGTGTGGACATGATCTCCGCCGGGTCATCGCCGGCTGGCCGGTTTGCGTAGTGATGGTCCCGGAAGTGCCCTGGATCCGCGAAGTCGGACGGATAGCCGTCGCTCTCGCTCGCCGTGTGCCCGTTGTGCAGATGCGTTGCGATGGAGGGGAGCCCGAATCCGACGTGCGAGGCGGGCAGGCTGTTCCGGAACCGGACCAATACCGGCTCGCCATACCGGGCGTGGAAGGTCGGTCCAGGGACCATTCCGCCGTAGCCCCAGATGGGCGTGGGAGGAAGCTCCGGATGGAAGCGGTGGGTGATGGCCTGGACATTGACGTCGTAGAAGAGCTTCGGCTCGAACTCGGAGTAGCGCTGGTGGTTTCCAGGAACAGGGGCGGGGTCGAGCCGCTGGACCGGCTGGATCAGCGGAGGAATGGGTAAAGTGGATAGCCACGGAGTAGTCCTTGGACTTCCCGGGAACGCGAGCGGTTCGTGCGCGCACAGTTGTGCGTTCGCGCGGCGGGGGGCGAGCGATGACGCGCCGGCCATCGAGCCCCACGTGAGCAGATCACGGCGCTGAATCATGTTTCAATTATATTATCGGGAAAATCGGGGAGGGACCTTAGCGGCTCAGTACGGTTTTTCCCCGACTCCTTTCGGGTGTACGGAGCTTCCAGGTTCCAGTGCAAATTGCGGATTGCGCGGGTTGTAAGCGTTAAACTGTAGGCGTGGGACCGATTGGTGGCCAAGGCGTGGCTTTGGGCCGGGGTGCTACTGGTCCTGCACGGGATGGCGTATTTGGAATCGTGAATGAAGCACTTCATGGCGCCACA